>CAZJQH010000041.1:0-14863 GCA_964547895.1 uncultured Chitinophaga sp.
CTAGAGCAGGAGATTTTGCCTATCGGCATGTGGGTCGCCTGCAGCCGCCCCCGGCCTGCACTCAAGGCCGCTTGCGGTGCAAGGTGATCGGCGCGATGTCCGTGCCCATGCTGTCGTGTGCATGGTGCGCGCAGCCCTGGGCTCCGCGCTCGCGCCAGCGGGCAAAGCCGCCGCGCTGCCAGAAGGCGTACAGGCGCCAGCCCAGCAGCAGGGCCAGGATCGCGCCCTGGATCCAGACCTCGGCAAAGTCCTGCTTGCCCGACTGCTTGAGGAAGAAGTGCAGCAGCGACAGGATGGCCACCAGATAGACGAGCCGGTGCAGGCGCTGCCACTTGGCCGCGCCCAGCCGCCGGATCGCACCATTGCTCGAGGTGGCCCCCAGCGGCAGCATGAAGAGCAGCGCCAGCCAGCCGACCGTGATCATCGGGCGGGTCATGAGGTCGCGCATGATCTCGGCCAGGTCCAGGCCGAGCTCGAGCCAGGCATAGGCCGCCAGGTGCAGCAGGGCGTAGACGAAGGACCAGACCCCCAGGAAGCGCCGCCAGCGCGCCAGCGCGTGCAGGCCCAGGATCTTGCGCAGCGGGGTGACCGCCAGCGTGGCCAGCAGCAGCCAGAGCGACCAGTCGCCGCTGCTGCCGATCAGGCGCTCGACCGGATTGCTGCCAAGCCGCCCCTGCAGCCCGTCCCACAGCAGCAGGGCCAGGGGCAGGCCGCAGGACAGCAGAGCGATCGGTCGCAGCAGGTTGAGCAAACGGGTGACAAGCATCACAATATTGTAGGAAGCTGCCCACGGCCCTTGCAGCCGGACGGCTCTTGTCCATCACGCCAGCCTGGGTTCACCTTGCCTGCAAGCCGGAGAATGTCGATGCGCTGGATGTCTAAATGTCGGAGCATGACATGACGCTGCCCTTGACCTGTCTGACAGAGAAGCGCGGGGCGCGCCGCTGCGAGGTCGAGTTTCCGCTCGACTTCCGCGGCGGCCAGGGCATGACGCGCAACATCAGCTCCAGCGGCGCGCTGTTCTCCACGCTGGAGCCGTTCGAGCCGCGCAGGCGCTTCAGCTTCACGCTGCTGCCTTTCCATGCCCCGCCGGTGCGCGGCGTGGCCGAGGTGGTGCGGGCCGTGGCGCTGGCGGATCACTACGATGTGGCGGTGATCTTCTCGGTCATGGCCTTCGATTGCTCTGCCGTCGAGGACGACTGAACCGAGTCAGGCCTTGGCTCACCAGCTGCTCTCGCGCTCGGGCGTGGAGCGGATCTTGTGGATGCTGAGGTCGGCGCCCTCGAATTCCTCCTCCTGGCTCAGGCGCAGGCCGAGGGTTGCCTTGATGATGCCGTAGACCACGAAGCCCGAAACCACTGCCCAGCTTGCGCCCATGAGCGTGCCGATCAGCTGGCCGGCAAAGCTCACGCCACCCAGGCCACCCATGGACTGCAGGCCGAAGATGCCGGCCGCGATGCCGCCCCAGGTGCCGCACAGGCCGTGCAGCGGCCAGACGCCCAGCACGTCGTCGATCTTCCACTTGTTCTGCGTCAGCGTGAACATGGAGACGAACAGTGCGCCCGCCACGGCACCGGTCACCAGTGCACCCATCGGGTGCATCAGGTCGGAGCCGGCGCAGACCGCCACCAAGCCGGCGAGCGGACCGTTGTGCACGAAGCCGGGGTCGTTCCTGCCCGCGATCAGCGCCGCCAGCGTGCCGCCGACCATGGCCATCAGCGAGTTGACCGCCACCAGGCCCGAGATCTTGTCGACCGTCTGCGCGCTCATGACGTTGAAGCCGAACCAGCCCACGATCAGGATCCAGGAACCCAGCGCCAGGAAGGGGATGTTGGAAGGCGGATGCGCGCTCATGGCGCCGTCCTTGCGGTAGCGGTTGGCGCGTGCACCCAGCAGCAGCACGGCCCCGAGCGCGATCCAGCCGCCGACCGCGTGCACCACTACCGAGCCGGCAAAGTCGTGGAATTCGGTGCCGGTCAGGTCCTTGATCCAGGCCTGGACGCCGAAATGCTGATTCCAGACGATGCCCTCGAAGAAGGGGTAGACGAAGCCGACGATGACGGCCGTGGCCAGCAGCTGGGGCCAGAACTTGGCGCGCTCGGCGATGCCGCCCGAGATGATGGCGGGAATGGCGGCGGCGAAGGTCAGCAGGAAGAAGAACTTGACCAGCTGGTAGCCGTTCTGCTGCGCGAGCTCCTCGGCGCCGATCATGAAATGGGTACCGTAGGCCACCCCGTAGCCGACCATGAAGTAGACCACGGTCGAGACCGAGAAGTCGATCAGGATCTTGACCAGGGCGTTGACCTGGTTCTTGCCGCGGACCGTGCCGAGCTCGAGGAAGGCGAAGCCGGCGTGCATCGCCAGCACCATGATGCCGCCGAGCAGGATGAAGAGGGCGTCCGTGCCCTGTTTGAGTGCGTCCATGCTTGATTTTGGTGAAAAACTGAGAGGTCTGGTGCCTGGAAAAGGGTGTCTCGTCCCTTGCACCAAGATCAAGCATGAAATATGCCAGC
Organism: uncultured Chitinophaga sp.; assembly: GCA_964547895.1. Classification (GTDB taxonomy): domain Bacteria; phylum Pseudomonadota; class Gammaproteobacteria; order Burkholderiales; family Burkholderiaceae_C; genus Malikia. The sequence goes on from CAZJQH010000041.1 coordinate 2,514, forward strand.
GATGCAAAAAATAAGTGATTTTTGCACCATCTTGACGTTATTGATCAGATTGGAGTTCTGTGCTGGTGCGGAAGGCCGGGGCAGTCAGTCCGCTTTCATGACCCCGCCATGGCGGCGGGGCAAGGCTGGCGATCAGGCGAGTTCGGCGATCAGCTCGATCTCGACGCAGGCGCCCAGCGGGATCTGCGCCACGCCAAAGGCGCTGCGGGCATGCTTGCCGGCCGCGCCGAAGACCTCGCCGATCAGCTCGGAGCAGCCGTTGGTGACCAGGTGCTGTTCGGTGAAGGTGGAGGTGGAGTTGACCAGGCTCATGACCTTGACGATGCGCTTGATGCCATCGAGGTCGGTGCCGGCGGCGCGGCAGGCATGCTCGAGCGTGCCCATCAGGTCGATCGCGACGGCGCGCGCGGCGGCGCGGCCTTCCTCGGTCGTCATCGTCAGGCCGAGCTGGCCGACCCAGACCTTGCCGTCCTGCTTGGCGATATGGCCGCTCAGGAAGATCTGCTTGCCGCTCTGCACATAGGGCAGGTAGGCGGCGGCCGGCACGGCGACCGGCGGCAGGGTGATGTCGAGGGCTTTGAGTTTGTCGTAGACGCTCATGGGGCTTCCGTGTGGTGGTTCAGTGAAGGTTGAATCGCAAAAGCTGATTCTAGTCAGGCGCTGGTCAGGCTTTCGTATTCGTCGCGCGGCGCGACGGTGACCTCGACCTGCAGGCTGTGCGCGCCGCCGCCCTGGATCACGCCGCGCAGCGGCGAGACGTCGCCGAAGTCACGCCCGAGCGTGAGCGTGACATAGTCCTCGCCCGGACTCTGGCTGCCCCAGCGGTCGTTGGTGGGGTCGAAGTCGTGCCAGCCGCCCTCGCACCAGACCGAGACCCAGGCATGCGAGGCGTCGGCGCCGATCAGGCGTGGCTGGCCTGGCGGCGGCTGGGTCAGCAGGTAGCCGCTGACATAGCGCGCCGCCAGGCCCAGGCTGCGCAGGCAGCCGATCATGATGTGGGCGAAGTCCTGGCAGACGCCCTTGCCCTGGGCCAGCGCCTGCAGCGCGGGGGTGTTGACTTCGGTGCTGGCGGTCTCGTACTGCAGATCCTGGTGGATCTTGTGGCACAACGCCGTGCAGGCGTCGAGCAGCGGTCTACCTGGCTTGAAGACGGGGCGCGCGAAGGCGGCGAAGGTCTCATCGAGCGGCACGTAGGGCGAGGCGAAGCTGAACTCGGCGGCCGGCCAGTAGCGGGCGCCGGCCTGGTAGCGGAAGCCCTCGCGCACCTGCTCCCAGGGCGGCGAGTCCGGCAGCGGCTCGGGCGGCGTCGTCTGCACCAGGCTGTCGGCGCCGACGTCGAGCTTGTCGTGCGCGCTCTGCAGCGCGAAGAAGCTGCGCCAGTTGCCGAAGGCGTCCAGGCCCTGCTCAAGCTGGGCCGGCTCCGGGCTGATCGTCAGCTGATGCTCGATCAGCTGCTGGCCTGGCTTTTCGAGCGGGCGAAGGTGCGCCAGATGCTGGGCCAGCAGCACCGGAGCCTGGTAGCGGTAGCGGGTGTGGTGGACGATGCGCAGCAGCATGTTCAGGCCATCAGGCTGGTGTTGAAGCGGTCGGCATGGCTGAAGTAGCGCTGCGCGAGCTGGTCGGACAGGCCCAGCATGGCGGCTTCGAGCTGGCGCATCAGCGGCAGCAGCGGTGGATCCATCAGGCTGTCGAGCGTCCAGTCGTCGGGATCGGGCAGGGCGGCCGTCAGCAGCACGCCGCCTTCGCTGGCACGTGGCAGCTTGGCCAGGCGCGAGCGCAGGGTCGACAGCACCCAGCCCAGCGAGCGCGGGTTGTCGCGGTTGACCACCAGCACGTCGAGCAGGGCGGTGCGGTCGCGCCGCTGCTGGTACTGGAAGTGGAAGGTGATCGTGCTGTCGAACAGCGCCAGCACCGCCTCGAAGCCGTCGTCCTGGCGCAGGCAGCCGCTCTCCATCGCCAGTGCGAGCGCGCCCGCCAAGGTGTGCAGGCGCTCGATCTGGCGACCGATGCTGAGCATGCGCCAGCCGTCGTCGCGCACCATGCGGTCGGTCTGCTCGCCGGTGATCGCGGTCAGCAGGCCGCTGGCCTCGTTCAGCGCCTCGAGCGCCTCCTGCTGCGCATGGTCGGCGTCGGCACTGAAGGCACCCAGCCGTGCCGTGAACTGGTCGTCGACGCGCTCGATCAGGGTTCGCAGTTCGCGTGAGAGGCGCTCGCGCACCTGGCCAGCGGCCTGGCGTAGCGCGCGCAGGTTGTAGCCCACGCTGGTGGCGCCGCTCGCGGCCCCGAGCCGTTCGACCAGCGTGCGCTCGAAGGGGCGTGGTGAAGGATCGTCCCCTGCCTGCTCATGACCGAGCAGGCCATGCTGGCGTGCCACCCGCCCGAGCCAGTCATGCAGTTCCGCGCTGTTGAGCTGCTCGCCCCGCAGCAGGCGCAGCGTCAGGCGCGCCAGCCGCAGGCTGTTGTCGGCGCGCTCGGTGTAGCGCCCGAGCCAGAACAGGTTCTCGGCCGAGCGGCTCGAGACGATCCGCTTCTGCTGCGCATGAGCGCGGGCGTTGTGAGCATCGGTCAGCAGGCTGGTCTGGTCAATCTCGCCCTCGGTCTGCACCCAGCAGTCGGCGCTGCTGCCGCCGCTCTGCATCGAGGCGATCGCCTGGCCAGGCGGGGCCAGCCGCACCAGGCCGCCGGGCAGCACGCGCCAGGAGCGCGGTCCGTCGCAGATCGCGTACAGGCGCAGCATGGCCGCGCGTGGCTGGATGGATCCGTTCTGCCAGGTCGGCTGCTGCGACAGCGGCAGGTAGGACTGCAGCGTGTACTGGTCGGGTTGCTGGCGGATGCGCGCGTGCAGCCGATCGAGCGCTGGCGCGTCGAGCAGCGGGCCGATCTCGGCCTCGCTGCTGGTCCTGGGGTAGGTGCGCTTGATCACGCTGCGCGACAGGCGCTCGAGGCCATCTTGCAGGCTGGCAGCCTCGCCGCACCACCAGGTCGGCAGCGATGGCAGGCTGAGTTCCTCGCCGAGCAGCTCTCGGCTGATGGCCGGCAGGAAGCCCAGCAGGGCAGCCGACTCGAGCGGGGCCGAGCCTGGCGCGTTGGCCAGCAGGACATGGCCGGCGCGCACCGCCTGCATCAGCCCCGGCACGCCGAGCGCCGAGTCCGGCCGCAGCTCGAGCGGATCCAGCCATTCGTCGCCCAGGCGCTTGATCAGCACGTCGACCGGCTCGAGTCCGTTGAGCGTCTTGAGGTAGACGCGCTGGTCGCGCACCGTCAGGTCGCTGCCCTCGACCAGCGGCAGGCCGAGGTAGCGCGCCAGATAGGCATGCTCGAAATAGGTCTCGTTGTAGGGGCCGGGCGTCAGCAGCGCGATGCGCGCGTCGGCGCCACGTGGGCTCAGGGCGCGCAGGCCCTGCATGAGCGCCTGGTAGCTGGTTGCGAGGCGCTGGATGCGCAGCGCACTGAAGGCTCCGGCAAACTGGCGACCGATGGCGATCCGGTTCTCCAGCAGATAGCCCAGGCCGGAAGGCGACTGGGTGCGGTGCGAGACCACCCACCAGCGGCCGTCGGGGCCGCGTGCGAGGTCGACCGCGGCCAGGTGCAGCCAGGTGTCGGCCGATGGCCGCACGCCATGCATGGCGCGCAGATAGCCCGGATGCCCCTGTACCAGTGCCGGTGGCAGCAGCCCCTCGGCCAGCAGGCGCTGCGGGCCGTAGAGGTCGCACAGGATGTCGTTGAGCAGCCGGGTGCGTTGCAGCACGCCGGCCTCGAGTTCGGCCCATTCATTGCTTGGAATGATGAGCGGAAACAGGTCGAGCGACCAGGGCCGCTGCAGGCTGTCGTGGTCGGCGTAGACGTTGTAGCTCACGCCGTTGTCGCTCAGCTGGCTGGCCACGCCTTGGGCGCGGCGGTCGAGGTCGGACAGGCCGGCAGAGCCGAGCTGGCGGAAGAACTCGCACCATGGCGGACTCAGGCCGGTGGGCTTGTCCGCGCCGGCCAGCCCGCCGCGCAGCTCGTCATGGTGGCCGGTTGCCACCGGCCTGGTGAGCGCGAGCGCCTGGGCGCAGGCGTCGTCGACTGGCAGGGCGGACAGCAGGGGCTCGGTCAATTTTGGTGGTCAGGATGATGGAAACCGCTACAGTATGCCTGTTTCATGGCGGCTTCCAGCGCCGGCCTCAGCGCCGCAGGTCGAGCGTGAACGGGAATTCGCGGCTCGGCGCGGCGGCCTCCACCTGCAGCTTGCCTGGTGTGTGTCCCATCTGGAAGAAGCGCGCCAGCCTTCGGCTCTCGGCCTCGTAGGAGTTGACCGGGAATGTCGCATAGTTGCGTCCGCCAGGGTGCGCGACATGGTACTGGCAGCCGCCCAGCGAGCGCTGCATCCAGGTATCCACGATGTCGAACAGCAGCGGAGCGTGCACGCCGATGGTAGGGTGCAGGCTCGACGGCGGATTCCAGGCCTTGTAGCGCACTCCGGCCACATAGTCGCCGGCGGTGCCGGTGTTGTGCAGCGGCAGCGCGCGGCCGTTGACCGTGATGACGTAGCGACTGTCGTTCCAGCCGCTGACTCGCACCTCGATGCGCTCGAGTGACGAGTCGACGTAGCGCGCGGTGCCACCCGAGGTGTTTTCCTCGCCCATCACATGCCAGGGCTCGAGCGCGTTGCGCAGGGTCAGCTCGATGCCGCGCGTGGCGAGCTGGCCGACTGCGGGGAAGCGGAACTCGAAATGCGGCGCGAACCAGGCCTTGTCGAACTGGTAACCGAATTCCGCCAGGTCGTCGAGCACGTCGTCGAAGTCCATCTGGACGAACGTCGGCAGCAGGAAGCGGTCGTGAAGCTCGGTGCCCCAGCGCGTGAGCTTGCCTACCTGCGGCTGCTGCCAGAAGCGCGCCACCAGCGCGCGCAGCAGCAGCTGCTGCGCAATGCTCATGCGCGCGTGCGGTGGCATCTCGAAGGCGCGCAGCTCGAGCAGGCCGAGCCGCCCGGTGGCCGAGTCCGGCGAGTAAAGCTTGTCGATGCTGAACTCGCTGCGGTGCGTGTTGCCGGTGACGTCGATCAGGATGTTGCGCAGCGTGCGGTCGACCAGCCAGGGCGGCATGGCCTCGCCGTGCAGTTCGCGGCTGCGCGCGATCTGGTCGAGTGCGATCTCGAGCTCGTAAAGCTGGTCGTTGCGCGCCTCGTCGACGCGCGGCGCCTGGCTGGTCGGGCCGATGAACAGGCCGCTGAACAGATAGCTCAGGGAAGGATGGTTGTGCCAGTAGGCCAGCAGACTGGCCAGCAGCTCGGGGCGGCGCAGGAAGGGTGAGTCCGAGGGCGTGGCGCCGCCCATCACGAAGTGGTTGCCGCCGCCGGTGCCGGTGTGGCGGCCGTCGGTCATGAACTTCTCGGCGCAGAGGTGGGTCTGGTGCGCAGCCTCGTAGAGGAACTCGGTGCGCTCGACCAGCTCGGCGAAGCTGCCCGCCGGGTGGATGTTGACCTCGATCACGCCCGGGTCGGGGGTGACCTGCAGCAGCTTCAGGCGCGGATCGCGCGGCGGCGGGTAGCCTTCGAGCACGATCCGCACGCCCAGCTCGGCTGCGGTGGCTTCCAGCGCGGCGAGCAGGTCGAGGTAGTCTTCCAGGCGCTGCAGCGGCGGCATGAAGACGTAGAGATGGCTGCTGGCACCACCATGGCGGACCTCGGCCTTGGGGCCGTTGGCGCGCTGCGGGTCGCGCGCCTCGATGCACAGCGCGGTGCGGGTGAGCCAGTGCGCCGATTCCTGGGGCGCGGGCTGGCGGTCGAGATCCTGCGATGCCCCGGTGCCAGTGGCGGCTGCGGTCCGGCTGCCAGTGCCGGACTCAAGGTCGAAGGTGCCGGCGCCGGTCGCATCCGACGGCATGCCGTCCGCATGCCAGCCGTATTCGCGGCCCTGCATCGCGACCGTGCCGCCTTCGGCAAAGCCGCCACCGACCTGGTGCGGCGCGTACTGGTGCAGGAAGGTCGCGCCGGCCGGCAGCGCGTCGCGCGGCACGCTCGGGTCCTGCTCGATGTGGTAGGGGTAGTCGGACGGCGCGACCCAGGGCAGCGAATCCAGCGGCAGCCGGTAGCCCATCGGCGAGTCGCCCGGTATCAGGTACATGCGCTCGTCGCGGAAGAACCAGGGACCGGTGCTCCAGCGCGGACCGTTGCCTTCTCCGGCCTGGAGCGGCAGCACATAGCCTACCGTCGCCTCCAGCCCCTGGCCGAAGACGCGGCGCAGCCGCACCCGCTCGAGCTCGTCGCCCAGCCTCGACTCGAAGGGGTCGACGTTGACCGGCAGCTTGCGCTCGCGCCACAGGTAGTACCAGGTGTCCTCGTAGCCGGGCGTGATGAAGTCGTCTTTCAGGCCCAGCTTGCGCGCCAGCGCCTGGGTGAAGCGCAGCGCGTCGTCGGCCGTGTAGCGGGCCGGATCGCGCTCGTCGGCGAACAGGCCCGGGTCGTGCCAGATCGGCTCGCCATCGGCGCGCCAGTAGAGTGACAGCGCCCAGCGCGGCAGCTGCTCGCCGGGATACCACTTGCCCTGGCCCAGGTGCACGAAGCCGCCCGCGCCGTACTGCTGGCGCAGCCGTCCGAGCAGCTCGGTCGCGTAGTTGCGCTTGGTGGGCCCGAGCGCGTCGGTGTTCCACTCGGCCGCGTCGCGGTCGCGGGTGGAGACGAAGGTTGGCTCGCCGCCCATGGTCAGGCGCACGTCGCCGGCCACCAGTTCGCGGTCGACCTGCTCGCCCAGCGCCAGGATCTGCTGCCACTGCTCGTCCCTGTAGGGCCGGGTCACGCGCGGCGATTCATGGATGCGCGTGATCTGCATGTGGTGCTCGAAGCTCACCTCGCACTCGTCGAGTCCGCCGGCGATCGGTGCCGCGCTGGAAGGCTGGGGCGTGCAGGCCAGCGGGATATGGCCTTCGCCCGCCAGCAGGCCCGAGGTCGGGTCGAGCCCGATCCAGCCCGCGCCGGGCAGGAAGACCTCGCACCAGGCGTGCAGGTCGGTGAAGTCGACCTCGGTGCCGCTCGGGCCGTCGACCGCCTTGACGTCGGGTGCGAGCTGGATCAGGTAGCCCGAGACGAAGCGCGCCGCCAGCCCCAGGTGGCGCAGCAGCTGCACCAGCAGCCAGCCGCTGTCGCGGCAGGAGCCGCTGCGCTTCTCCAGCGTCTGCTCGGGGGTCTGCACGCCGGGCTCCATCCGGATCGTGTAGGCGATGTCCTGCTGCAGCTGCTGGTTGATGCCGACCAGGAAGTCGATCGTGCGCTGCTCGCTGGCGTCGACCTGCTCCAGGTAGGCGGATAGCAGCGGCGTGGCCTCTTCCTTGACCAGGTAGGGCGCCAGTTCGGCGGCCAGCTCGGGCGCATAGCGGAACGGGAAGTTCTCGGCGCCGGGCTCGAGGAAGAAGTCGAAGGGGTTGTGCACTGCCATCTCGACCACCAGGTCGACCGTGACCTTGAACTCGCGCATCGGGTTCGGGAACACCAGCCGGGCCTGGTAGTTGGCGAACGGGTCCTGCTGCCAGTTGATGAAATGCTCGGCAGGCTCTATCGTCTGCGAATACGAAAGCACCTGGGTGCGGCTGTGCGGCGCCGGACGCAGGCGCACGACCTGTGGCCCCAGCTTGACCAGCCGGTCGTAGCGGTAGTGGGTGACATGGTTCAGTGCAACGTGGATCGCCATCGCGGAGACTTTCTCAGGGCAGGGAGGAGGGGGATGTGGGAACTCGAATTCCGGATCTTGCTGGCATCCTAGCAAGCGGCGGGCCAGTTTGCGTGAGATGACGCTTGACTTGGGTCAAGGAGCTGCCGGCAGATGATCACCGTTCTGCTGGGAGCGGTGCTGGGCGTGGCGCTGCAGCTGCAGCAGGCCTCGCTCTGGAGCCCGCCCGCCTACCAGGCCTTGCTGCTGGCAGGCGTCGTGGGCCTTGTCCTGGCCTTGTGGCAGGGCAGCGGCCAGCCCTGGCGCTACTGGCTGGCGGCCCTGGCCGCCGCCCTGCTGATGGCCGGCCTCACCGGGCTGCGCGCGCACGAGCGCCTGCAGCTTGTGCTGCCGGCAGCGCTCGACGGCCAGGAGCTGCTGCTGCAGGGCCATGTCAGCGGCCTGCCGCGGGTCGGCGAGCGGGGCGTGCAGTTCGAGTTCATGGTCGAGTCGGCGCGCTGGAACGGGCTGCTGGTCGAGCCGCCAGGACGGATCCAGCTCGGCTGGTGGCAGCGCGAGGTCGACGGCCAGACGCTCGATCCACCCGAGCTGCAGCCTGGCCAGCGCTGGGAACTGGTGGCGCGGCTGCAGCGCCCGCACGGCCTTGCCAATCCGCAGGGGCTGGACCTGGAGCTATGGTTCTGGGAACAGGGCCTGCAGGCGAGCGGATCGGTGCGCACCGGCAAGAAGCAGCCGCCGCCCCGGCTGCTGACTGGCCAGGTCAACGAGCCGGTCGCGCAGGCGCGCGCCGCCGTGCGGGCGGCGATCCGGCAGTCGGTGGAACAGCAGCGCGCCGCTGGCGTGCTCGCGGCGCTGGTGGTGGGCGACCAGGCCGCCATCGATGCCGCCGACTGGGAGGTGTTCCGCCTGACGGGCATAGCCCACCTGGTCAGCATCTCTGGCCTGCACGTGACCATGTTTGCCTGGCTGGCTGCGGCGCTGCTCGCACGCAGCTGGCGGCTGCTGGCCTGGGCCTGGCCCGGCTTGCTGCTGCGCTGGCCGGCGCAGCCGGTGGCGGCCGTCGGCGGCGTGCTGCTGGCCTGCGCCTATGCGGTGTTTGCCGGCTGGGGGGTGCCGGCGCAGCGCACCGTGCTGATGCTGGCGCTGCTGACGGCATTGCGGCTCGCCGGCCTGCGCTGGCCCTGGCCGGTGCTGCTGCTGGCCGCCATGGTCGCGGTGCTGCTGCTCGATCCCTGGGCGCTGCTGCAGCCTGGCTTCTGGCTCAGCTTCGTGGCGGTCGGCGTGCTGCTGTCATCGTCATGGCTCGGGCAGGAAGAGGGCAAGGGCCTGCGCGCCTGGTGGCTCGGGCTGCTGCGCACCCAGCTGATCGTCAGCGTGGCGCTGGCGCCGCTGACGCTGCTGAGCTTTGGCCAGCTTTCGGTCGTCGGCCTGCTGGCCAATCTGCTCGCCGTGCCCTGGGTCAGCGTGATCGTCACGCCGCTGGCCATGCTGGGGGTGCTCTGGTCGCCGCTGTGGCGGCTCGGGGCCTGGTGTGTCGAGCTGATGACGGCCGGGCTGGAGCTGCTGGCCCGGCTGTCCTGGGCCGCGATCGAGCGCCCCGAGCTGCCCGTCTTGCTGGCGCTGGCGGCCCTGCTCGGTGGGGTGCTGCTGGTGCTGCGGCTGCCGTGGAGCACGCGCGGCTGGGGCTTGCTGCTGGCCTGGCCGCTGCTGGCCTGGGCTCCGGCCCGTCCCGCGCCGGGCGAGTTCGAGCTGCTGGCCCCCGATGTGGGGCAGGGCAGCGCCATCGTGGTGCGCACGGCGCGCCACACCCTGGTGCATGACACCGGCCCCGGCCAGGGGGCGTCGAGCGCCGCGCAGCGGGTGCTGCTGCCCTTGCTGCGCGCTGGCGGCGACCGGCTCGACCTGCTGGTCGCCAGCCATGACGACCTCGACCATGCCGGCGGCCTGCCCGAGCTGCTGCGCCGGCACCCGCGCGCCGAGCTCTGGGCCTCCTATGACACGCGGCCCGCCACCGGCCGACCGGCCCGCTTCTGCGTGGCGGGCCAGCGCTGGTTCTGGGACGGTGTCACATTCGAATGGCTGAGTCCTGCCGCAGACGTGGCCGCCGGAGAGTCCGACAACGCCTTGTCCTGCGTGCTGCGCGTCAGCAGCGCTGCCGGTCGCGTCGCGCTGCTGACCGGCGATATCGGCCTGCGCGAGGAGGCGCGCCTGCTGGCCGGGCAGCCGGGCCTGCGCGCCGACCTGCTGCTCGCGGGTCACCATGGCAGCGCAAGCTCGTCGGGCGCCGACTGGCTCGATGCGCTGCGGCCTTCCTGGGTGCTGATCCAGGCCGGTCACCTGAACCGCTTCGGCCATCCGGCGCCCGAACTGCTGCAGCGCCTGCGCGAGCGCGACATCCGCTGGCATGCCAGCCCGCGCTGCGGCGCCGCGAGCTGGCGCAGCGCCAGCCCGGACCAGCTCGACTGCTGGCGCCAGGCGCGACGGCGCTACTGGCAGGACGGTGCCGTCGCAGGTCGCCCTTGACACTGATCAATGATCCTGTGACACCTGGCCTGGGACTGGCGCGATAGTTGCTAACATGGAATTGCGACCATCAAAGCGAGTCTCCCATGAGCCGACATCAATTCGACGAAATGTATGCCGCACCGGACAAGGTGCGGGAGCACTATCAGCAGTACGCGCGCTGGCTGGCCGAACAGCCCGACGAGGTGATGCGGGCGCGCCGTGCGGAAGCCGAGCTGATCTTTCGCCGTGTCGGCATCACCTTCGCCGTCTATGGCGAGAAGGACGAGGACGGCTCGGGCACCGAGCGCCTGATTCCTTTCGACCTGATCCCGCGCACCATTCCGGCGCAGGAATGGCATTCGATGGAAAAAGGCCTGGTGCAGCGCGTCACGGCGCTGAACCGCTTCCTGCACGACATCTACCACGAGCAGGAGATCGTCAAGGCCGGCATCGTGCCGCGCGAGCAGATCGAGGGCAACGCGCAGTTCCGCCCCGAGATGGTCGGCGTCGATGTGCCGGGCGGCATCTACTCGCATATCTCGGGCATCGACATCGTGCGCGCGCCGGTGCCGGGCGGCTCGGGCGAGGCCGACTACTATGTGCTTGAGGACAATCTGCGCGTGCCCAGCGGCGTGAGCTACATGCTGGAAGACCGCAAGATGATGATGCGGCTGTTCCCCGAGCTGTTCAGCCAGAACCGGGTCGCGCCGGTCGCGCATTACCCCGACCTGCTGCTCGAGACGCTGCGCTCGGTCTGTCCCGACCATCCGATCGATCCGACCGTGGTCGTGCTGACGCCGGGCATGTACAACAGTGCCTATTTCGAGCATGCCTTCCTGGCGCAGCAGATGGGCGTCGAGCTGGTCGAGGGCCAGGACCTGTTCGTGCGCGACGGCTTCGTCTGGATGCGGACCACGCGGGGGCCGAAGCGCGTCGACGTGATCTACCGCCGGGTCGATGACGACTTCCTCGACCCGCTCGCCTTCCGCCCCAACTCGACGCTGGGCTGCGCCGGCCTGCTCGACGTCTACCGCAAGGGCAACGTGACGCTGTGCAACGCGATCGGCACTGGCGTGGCCGACGACAAGTCGATCTACCCCTATGTGCCGCAGATGATCGAGTTCTACCTCGGCGAGAAGCCGATCCTCAAGAACGTGCCGACCTACATGGGCCGCAAGCCGGACGACCTCAAGTACATCCTGGCCAACCTCAAGGACCTGGTGGTCAAGGAGGTGCATGGCGCCGGCGGCTACGGCATGCTGGTGGGGCCGGCCGCCACCCAGGCCGAGATCGAGGCCTTCCGCCAGGCCGTGATCGCCAAGCCCGAGGGCTATATCGCGCAGCCGACGCTGAGCCTCTCGACCTGCCCGACCTATGTCGAGAGCGGCATCGCGCCGCGCCACATCGACCTGCGGCCCTTCGTGCTGTCGGGCCAGAAGGGGGTGCAGATCGTGCCAGGCGGCTTGACGCGCGTGGCGCTCAAGGAGGGCTCGCTGGTGGTGAACTCGTCGCAGGGCGGCGGCACCAAGGACACCTGGGTACTGGAAGACTGAAGGAACGCCGATCATGCTGTCAAGAACCGCCGACCATTTGTTCTGGATGTCGCGCTACACCGAGCGCGCCGAAAACACCGCCCGCATGCTGGACGTCAACTACCAGACCGCGCTGCTGCCGCAGTCGGCCGCGGTGGCCAAGCTGGGCTGGGAGGGATTGCTGCGCATCAGCGAGCTGATGCCGTCCTACGAGTTCCTGCACGGCGAGGTCAACAGCCGCGACGTGCTGGACTTCATGGTGCGTGACGACTCCAACCCGTCGAGCATCATGTCTTGCCTCAAGGCAGCGCGCGAGAATGCCCGCGCGGTGCGCGGCGCGCTGCCGACCGAGGTCTGGGAAACCATCAACTACACCTGGCTCAAGCTCAACCTGCTGCTCAAGGGCAAGGACTTCGAGCGCGATCCGGCCAAGTTCTTCGACTGGGTCAAGCACCGCTCGCATCTTTCGCGCGGCGTCGCGATCGGCACCATGCTGCGCGACGAGGCCTTCTACTTCTACCGCATGGGGACCTTCCTGGAGCGGGCCGACAACACCGCGCGGCTGCTCGACGTCAAGTTCCACGCGGTCGAGAGCGACTTCTATGGCGCCGCCTCCGAGCAGGACCAGGAGTACGACTTCTACCACTGGAGCGCGATCCTGCGCAGCGTC
>CAZJQH010000042.1:0-14860 GCA_964547895.1 uncultured Chitinophaga sp.
CCCTGGGACAAGGATCGCGACGGCTTCGTGCTGGGCGAGGGCGCCGGCGTGATGGTGCTCGAGGAGTACGAGCACGCCAAGAAGCGCGGCGCCAAGATCTACGCCGAGCTGTCGGGCTACGGCATGAGCGCCGACGCCGGTCACATGACCGCGCCCAGCATGGACGGACCGCGCCGCGCCATGCTCAACGCGCTGCGCAACGCCGGTGTCAACGCCGACCAGATCGACTACCTCAACGCGCACGGTACCTCGACCCCGCTGGGCGACATCAACGAGACCAACGCGATCAAGGCGGCGCTGGGCGACCACGCCAGGAAGGTCGTCGTGAACTCGACCAAGTCCATGACCGGCCACCTGCTGGGCGGCGCCGGCGGCATCGAGAGCATCTTCACCGTGCTCGCGCTGCACCACCAGATCAGCCCGCCGACGATCAACATCTTCAACCAGGATCCCGAGTGCGATCTGGATTACTGCGCCAACACCGCGCGCGAGATGAAGATCGACTACGCGCTGAAGAACAACTTCGGCTTCGGCGGCACCAACGGTTCCCTGGTGTTCAAGCGCGTCTGATCCCGCACTGAACCATGCACAGCGCCCCTTCGGTGGAATATCCGGCGGGGCGTTCTGCTTTTCAGGCCCGGCTCGAGGGCGCGCTGGCACTGGCCTGGCTGGGCACGCAGCTGGCCTGGCATCGCTCGCTCGACGGCGCCGCTCTGCCCGGGGCCTGGTGGTTCTCGGCGCTGCTCGGCTTGCTGGCCTGGCTGATGCTGCGCTGGCGTGCGCGTACCGTGGCCGAGGGCCAGCTGTGCTGGGAGCCCGCTGCCAGGCGGCCTGCCGCAGCGCCGCCGCAGCCCGCCGCGATGCCGGGTCGCTGGATCTGGCGCAGCCAGGCCTATCGCCATGGCACCGAACTGGCAGAGTTGCGCTGGTCGCTCGACCTGCAGCGGCGCGTGCTGCTGCAGCTGCGCAATGCCGCCGGGATCAGCTGGTGGGTCTGGCTCGAGCGCGACAGCGCGCCAGCCGACTGGCAGGCCTTGCGCGAGGCGCTGGTGGCCTGGCGCGAGGCGCAGCGCCAGGGCCAGCGGAATGGGCATTGAGATTTCAGGCTTGCCCGATTCATTTTCGCCATATAGAGTCAGGTGCATGAACCGGCCTGCGCCCACCCTCTCATCCGCGGACAGCGACCTGCTGCTGGTCCGGCGCGCGCAGGCCGGCGAGATGCGCGCCTTCGAGCTGCTCGTGCTCAAGTACCAGCGCCGCGTCGAGCGTCTGGTGGCGCGCATCCTGCGCGATCCCGGCCTGGTGGAGGACACCGCGCAGGAGACCTTCATCCGCGCCTACAAGGCGCTGGCCCAGTTCCGCGGCGAGTCGGCCTTCTACACCTGGCTCTATCGCATCGCGGTCAACACGGCGCGCAAGCAGATCGCCGAACTCCGGCGCGATCCGGTGCAGAGCATGAGTTCGCTCGAAACAGGCGAAGAGGATGAAACTTCCGGCCTGGAACGTGAACTAACACTGCAAGTGGCGGATGTCGAGACGCCGGAAGCCGTGCTCGCCAGCAAGGAGATCGCCCAGGCGGTCAACGCCGCGATGGACGCCTTGCCAGTCGAATTGCGCCAGGCCATCACCCTGCGCGAGATCGAGGGGCTGAGCTATGACGAGATCGCCAAGTCACTCGCTTGTCCGGTGGGAACCGTGCGTTCCCGGATCTTCCGTGCGCGCGAGGCCATCTCGGCACGCGTCAAGCCCCTGCTGGAGCGCCAGGGTGGCAAGCGCTGGTGATGGTCCGCCACAAGTTCACAGCTATTTTTCAACATGAATTCGCATCCAAGCGACCCCTCCCAGCCGGCGTCCCTGTTCGACGCGGCTGAACTGCTGTCGGCCCTGATCGATGGCGAATGCCAGGCTCACGAACTTGACGTTCTGCTGGGCGCCGGCCTGTCGCAGCGCCGGGCGCAGGACCTGGCCTGGTCGAGCTATCTGGCGGTTGGGGCCGCCCTGCGCGGCCAGGGCCTTGACGCAGCCTTGCCGCCCTCGGCCGACTTCGCCGTGGCGGTCACCGCCAGGCTGGCCGCCGAGCAGGCAGCGCCTGGCACCGGGCCCAGGCAGCAGCCGGAACTCCCGGCAGACGACGGCAAGCTGGCCTGGTGCCTGGGTTAGTGCGGTCCGATCCTGCTTTAGGGCCTATGTCCCAAGTGGCCATCAGGTCTTGATTTGCCACTGCAGCGCCCGCATCTGGCAGGATACCCGCTCTAACTGGAGATTCGCAGATGTCAACCTGTCTATCGCTGCTTCGCCGGCTTGCCCCTGATGCGCAGGTCCTGGGCGCCAGCCTGATCGCTGTCGGCATGCTGGGGGCGAGCAGCCCGCTGCTGGCGCAGCCGGTCGCCGCCAGTCCGGCGGCCATTGCCAGCGCCGCCGCTCCGCGCGGCCTGCCCGACTTTGCCGACCTCGCCGAGCAGGTTGGCCCCTCGGTCGTCAACATCCGTACCCTCGAGCGGGTCAGCCAGGGCCAGCCCGGCAGCCAGGAGGAGCAGATGCTCGAGTTCTTCCGCCGCTTCGGCCTGCCGATTCCGCCAGGGGCTGCGCCGCGTGGCTCGCGCCCGAACCGCGGTCCCGAGGAGCGACCGCGCGGCGTTGGTTCGGGCTTCGTGATCAGCGCCGACGGCTTCATTATGACCAACGCCCATGTGGTCGACGGCGCCGACGAGGTCATCGTGACCCTGACCGACAAGCGCGAGTTCAAGGCCAAGGTGGTCGGTGCCGACAAGCGCAGCGATGTCGCGGTGGTCAAGATCGACGCCTCCGGTCTCAAGCCGGTCAGGATCGGCGATGTCGGCCGGTTGCGCGTGGGCGAATGGGTGATGGCGATCGGCTCGCCCTTCGGCCTCGAGAGCACGGTCACCGCCGGCATCGTCAGCGCCAAGCAGCGCGAGACCGGCGACTACCTGCCCTTCATCCAGACCGACGTCGCGATCAACCCCGGCAACTCGGGCGGTCCGCTGCTCAATATGCGCGGCGAGGTAGTCGGCATCAACAGCCAGATCTATTCGCGCTCGGGCGGCTTCCAGGGCATCTCGTTCGCGATCCCGATCGACGAGGCAGTGCGCGTCTCGGACCAGCTGCGCGCTACTGGCCGGGTCACGCGCGGGCGCATCGGAGTCTCGATCGCCGGCGTCGATCCGGATGTCGCCGAATCGCTCGGACTCAAGAAGGCCGAGGGCGCGCTGGTGCGTGGCGTCGAGGAAGGCTCGCCCGCGGCCAAGGCCGGCATCGAGGCTGGCGACATCATTACCCGTTTCGATGGCAAGCCGGTCGAGAAAACGGCCGATCTGCCGCGCCTGGTCGGCAACACCAAGCCGGGCAGCAAGGTCTCGGTGACGGTCTGGCGCCGCGGCGCCTTCAAGGACCTGCGCCTGACCGTTGCCTCGCTCGAGGAGGAGAAGGTCGCCAAGGCGGCTGGCTCCGACAAGCCTGCGGCCAAGCCTTCCGGTGCGGCGCAGGCGCTCGGCCTGGGCTTGCGCGAGCTGGACGCCGATGAGCGCGCCGAGCTCAGGCTGCGCGGCGGCCTGCTGGTGGTCGAGGCCAGCGGCGCGGCCGCGCGTGCCGGCCTGTCCGAGGGCGACGTGATCCTGGCACTGGCCAACCGCGAGATCGCCAGTCTCAAGGAGTTCGAGGCCGCGCTGGCCAGCGTCGAGAAGGGTCGGGCGGTCAGCCTGCTGGTGCGCCGTGGCGACTGGGTCCAGTATGTGCTGATCAGGCCGAATTCGCGCTGAAACCGGATTTGCCTACAATCTAGCCTTGATCCAGATGGCCGGAGTTCCGGCCCGGGGCGCGTCGCTCGTCGGCGCGCCTGTTTTTTTCCTGGGCAGAATGCCCCGCCGGACCCGTCCGAACGCCCGCGATGAACCATATTCGAAACTTCTCCATCATTGCCCATATCGACCATGGCAAGTCCACCCTGGCCGATCGCCTGATCTCGCGCTGCGGGGGCCTGAGCGACCGCGAAATGAGCGAGCAGGTGCTCGACTCGATGGACCTCGAGAAGGAGCGCGGCATCACCATCAAGGCCCAGACCGCCGCGCTGCACTACAAGGCCCGCGACGGCCAGGTCTACAACCTGAACCTGATCGACACCCCCGGCCACGTCGACTTCTCCTACGAGGTCAGCCGTAGCTTGAGCGCCTGCGAGGGCGCGCTGCTGGTGGTCGATGCCTCCCAGGGCGTGGAAGCCCAGACGGTGGCCAACTGCTACACCGCGCTCGACCTCGGCGTGACCGTGCTGCCGGTGCTCAACAAGATGGACCTGCCCAACGCCGATCCCGACAACGCCCGTGCCGAGATCGAGGACGTGATCGGCATCGACGCGACCGACGCGATCCCCTGCTCGGCCAAGACCGGCATGGGCATCGACGATATCCTCGAGCTGGTGGTGGCGCAGGTGCCGCCCCCGAAGGGCAATCCGGACGGCCCGCTGCGCGCGATGATCATCGACAGCTGGTTCGACCCCTATGTCGGCGTCGTGATGCTGGTGCGCGTGGTCGACGGCACGCTCAACAAGGGCGACAAGATCAAGCTGATGGCGACCGAGGCGCAATACAACGCCGAGAAGCTCGGTGTCTTCACACCGCACAACGAGCCGCGCCCGGCGCTCAAGGCCGGCGAGGTGGGCTATGTGATCGCGGGCATCAAGGAGCTCAAGGCGGCCAAGGTCGGCGACACCATTACCGCAGTCAAGACCAGCAGCGGCGCCAACCTGAATTTCGCCACCGAGGCGCTGCCGGGCTTCAAGGAAGTCCAGCCCCAGGTGTTCGCTGGCCTGTACCCGACCGAGGCGAGCGAATACGACTCGCTGCGCGACGCGCTCGAGAAGCTGCAGCTCAACGACGCCGCGCTGCGCTACGAGCCCGAGGTGTCGCAGGCGCTGGGCTTCGGCTTCCGCTGCGGCTTCCTGGGACTGCTGCACATGGAGATCGTGCAGGAGCGGCTCGAGCGCGAGTTCGACCAGGACCTGATCACCACCGCGCCCAGCGTGGTCTACGAGGTGGTCAAGGGCGACGGCGAGGTCATCATGGTCGAGAACCCGTCCAAGATGCCTGACCAGGGCCGGATCCAGGAGATCCGCGAGCCGATCGTGACGGTGCACCTCTACATGCCGCAGGAATATGTCGGCGCCGTCATGACGCTGGCCAACCAGAAGCGCGGCGTGCAGATGAACATGGCCTACCACGGCAAGCAGGTCATGCTGACCTACGAGCTGCCGCTGGGCGAGATCGTGCTCGACTTCTTCGACAAGCTCAAGTCGGTCAGCCGTGGCTATGCCTCGATGGACTACGAGTTCAAGGAATACCGCGCCTCCGACGTGGTCAAGGTCGACATCCTCTTGAACGGCGACAAGGTCGATGCGCTGTCCATCATCGTGCACCGCAGCCAGTCTCAGTACCGTGCCCGTGCCGTGGTGGCCAAGATGCGCGAGATCATCAGCCGCCAGCAGTTCGACGTCGCGATCCAGGCCGCCATCGGCGCCAACATCATCGCGCGCGAGACCGTCAAGGCGCTGCGCAAGAACGTGCTGGCCAAGTGCTACGGCGGCGACATCAGCCGCAAGCGCAAGCTGCTCGAGAAGCAGAAAGCCGGCAAGAAGCGCATGAAGCAGATCGGCAGCGTCGAGGTGCCGCAGGAGGCCTTCCTCGCCATCCTGCAGGTGGAGGAATGATGGGCGAGCAGAAGATGGCGACGCTGACCGGCTTCGTGCTGGCGGCCTTCGGCGGCTATGGCCTGGCCTGGTACCTGGGCATGGTCGAGGGCAATTTCTCGCTGCTGCTGTTCCTCGCGACGGTCGTCACCGGCGTCTACTGGGTGGCCGAGAAGCGCATCTTCCTGCCGCGCCGCCGTGCCGCCGCCGAGAACCTGGCGGCCGAGCAGGCCCGCCGCAGCGCCGAGCTCGAGAAGATCGGCGTCAAGGCTGACAGCGTCGACGTCGCCGCGGCCCAGCAGAAGCTGCTCGAGCAGCCCTGGTGGCTGGACTGGACCGCCGGCCTGTTCCCGGTCATCGTGGTCGTCTTCCTGCTGCGCAGCTTCCTGTTCGAGCCGTTCAAGATCCCGTCGGGTTCGATGATCCCGACCCTGCGCGTGGGCGACCTGATCCTGGTCAACAAGTTCCACTACGGCGTACGCCTGCCGGTGCTCAACACCAAGATCATCGCCAACCACGAGCCGCAGCGCGGCGACGTGATGGTGTTCCGCTATCCGCCACAGCCCAGCCTGGACTACATCAAGCGCGTCGTCGGCGTGCCCGGCGACGAGGTGGCTTACCTGAACAAGAAGCTCAGCGTCAACGGCCAGCCGGTGCCCAAGGCGGCGGCGCCTGAGTTCTTCGACTCCGACAGCATGCGCTACGCCCGCCAGTTCGAGGAGCAGCTTGGCGGCAAGACCTACCGCACGCTCAACGACGACGACCGTCCGGCCTTCATACCCGGTACCAGCAACTTTCCTTTCAAGGAAAACTGCCGCTACAGCGTCGAGGGCGTGGTCTGCAAGGTGCCCGCCGGCCATTACTTCATGATGGGCGACAACCGCGACAACTCGCTCGACTCGCGCTTCTGGGGCTTCGTGCCGGAGGCCAACATCGTCGGCAAGGCCTTCTTCGTCTGGATGAACTTCGGCGACCTGGGACGCATCGGCTCGTTCGAGTGATGGGCAATCCGCCCGCCAGCATTTAAGATGCTGTCAGAACGATGACGTGGAGGGCGGCATGAAACAGCAGCAGCGTGGTGTGGGCCTGGTGGGCCTGGTCCTGGTCGGATCCCTGGTAGCGGTACTGGGGCTGGTGACGGCGCAGGTGGTGCCGACCCTGATCGAGTACCAGGCGGTTGCCAAGGCCGCCAAGCGGGCTGCCGAGGGCAACTCGGTGGCCGAGGTGCGCAGCCTGTTCGACAAGGCCGCCTCGATCGACGACATCCGCTCGATCCAGGGCAAGGATCTCGAGATCAGCAAGGAGAACGACCAGGTGGTGGTCCAGTTCGCCTATGAACGTGAAATCCACCTGGCCGGTCCGGCCTGGCTGGTCATGCGCTATTCCGGCAGCTCCAGGTGAGCGCCGACATCAAGGAAACCTGAACTTTTGAATGCCGATTTGCTGGCGCTGCAACAGCGCCTGGGATACCGTTTCACCCAAGTCCCGCTGCTTGAGCGGGCGCTGACCCATCGCAGCCACAGCGCCGACCATTACGAGCGGCTCGAGTTCCTGGGCGACTCGGTGCTGAGCCTGGCGATCTCGGGCCTGCTCTACGAGCGCCTTAGCCGCCAGCACGAGGGCGAGCTTTCGCGCATCCGCGCTAACCTGGTCAAGGAAGACACGCTCGCGCGCATCGCCGCCACGCTAGGCTTATCCGGCGCGCTGCGCCTGGGCGAGGGCGAGCTGCGCACCGGCGGCCAGCACAAGCCCTCCATCCTGGCCGACGTGGTCGAGGCGCTGATCGGAGCCGTCTACCTCGAGGCCGGCTTTGCCGAGGCCGAGGCGCTGGTGCGCCGGCTCTACCAGGGCGTCGACATCAATCCGGCCATGAGCGCCAGCAGCAAGGACGCCAAGACCGCGCTGCAGGAATGGCTGCAGGGGCGCCGGATGAAGCTGCCGACCTATCGCGTCGCCAACACCCGTGGCGAGGCGCACCGCCAGACCTTCGAGGTCGTCTGCGAGATCGAATCCGGCCTGAGCGCCAGCGGTAGCGGCAGTTCGCGCCGCGCCGCCGAGCAGGCCGCCGCCGCGGTCCTGCTGCAACAACTCAACAAGGGCCAGAAATGAGCCGTACCCCCAAGAATCCCCCCGCCGCCAAGTCCGAACTGAACCCCGAGCTCGAGGCCATGCTGGCCGGCGCGCTGCGCAAGCCGGGCAAGGCCGAGCCTGCCGCGCCCGAGGCCGAGCCGGCCGAGCCTACCGGCCCCAAGCGCTGCGGCTATGTCGCCATCGTCGGCAAGCCCAACGTCGGCAAGTCGACCCTGCTCAACGCCCTGGTCGGGCAGAAGGTCAGCATCACCTCGCGCAAGGCGCAGACCACGCGCCACCGCATCACCGGCCTGCGCACGGTGGGCGCGACCCAGTTCGTCTTCGTCGACACGCCCGGCTTCCAGACCCGACACGGCAATGCGCTGAACCGCTCGCTCAACAAGACCGTGCTCGGCGCGGTGACCGACGTCGACGTGATCGTGTTCGTGGTCGAGGCCGGCAACTTCCACCCGGCCGACGCCAAGGTGCTCGAGCTGCTGCCGAAGAACATCCCGGTCATCCTGCTGGCCAACAAGCTCGACATGGTGCACCGCCGCGGCGAGATCGCGCCCTGGCTGGCGCAGATGCAGCAGCGCCACCCGTTTGCCGAGTTTGTGCCGATGTCGGCCAAGAACGCCAAGGACGTGCAGCGCTTCTACGGCATCTGCGAGAAGTACCTGCCCGAGCAGGACTGGATGTTTGATGCCGACGAGCTGACCGACCGCAGCGAGCGCTTCATGGCCGCCGAGATGGTGCGCGAGAAGCTGTTCCGCCTGACCGGCGACGAGCTGCCCTACACCTCGACCGTCATCATCGACAAGTTCGAGGAGGAGGGCCGGCTGCGCCGCATCGCCGCCACCATCGTGGTCGAGCGCGACGGCCACAAGGGCATGGTGATCGGCGAGAAGGGCGAGAAGCTCAAGCGCATCGGCATGGAAGCGCGCCAGGAGCTGGAAAAGCTCTGGGACTGCAAGGTCTTCCTCGAGCTCTGGGTCAAGGTGCGCTCGGGCTGGGCCGACGACGAGGCGCGCGTGCGCAGCTTCGGCTACGAATAAGACCGCTCCTTTTTCATGGCCAGCCCCAGGCCCAAGCAGCCGCGCGTCCATGACGAGCCGGCCTATGTGCTGCACCGCCACGACTGGAGCGAGTCCAGCCTGATCCTGGAGGTGTTCAGCCGCCGCCATGGCCGCGTCGCGCTGGTGGCCAAGGGCGTCAAGCGGCCGACCTCGCAGTTCCGTCCGGTGCTGCTGCCGCTGCAGCCGCTGCGGCTGGCCTGGGGCGGCGACGCCGAGGTGCGCACCTTGCGCAGCGCGCACTGGCAGGGCGGCCATGTGATGCCCGGCGGCGATACCCTGCTGGCGGGCTACTACCTCAACGAGCTGCTGCTCAAGCTGCTGGCGCGCGAGGATCCGCATCCGGCCCTGTTCGACCACTATGCCGACGCCGTGCTCGCGCTGGCCGAGGGCCAGCAAGCGCAGGCGGCCGTGGTGCGCGCCTTCGAGCTGCTGCTGCTGCGCGAGGCCGGGCTGCTGCCGGCGCTCGACGTCGAATGCGCCAGCCTGCAGCCGCTGCTGGCCGATGCCCATTACCAGCTCGAGCCCGAGGCCGGACTCAAGCTGGTGCCCGAGGGCGGCGGACTGCCGCCGCAGGCGCACCATGCCTTGTCAGGCGAGAGCTGGCGGGTCGTGCAGCAGGCGCTGGCCGACCCCCATCCCTTTTCCGCCTTGCTGCGGGCCTGCCAGGGCACGCGTGGCAATGCGCTGCGCCAGCCGCTGCGCCAGCTGCTGCACTACCATAGCGGCGTGCGCGTGTTCCAGACCCGCCAGCTGATGCTGGACGTGCGGCGCCTGCGGCCGCAGCATGCCTGAACCCTACCCGACACCATGACCATCACCGCCTCCCTGCTCAGCGCCCAGCCGCATGTCTGGCTGCCGACCGCCCTGTCCGTCAACGTCAACAAGGTCGCGCTGGTGCGCAACACGCGCCACCTCGGCATCCCGAGCGTGACGCGCGCCGCCCAGCAATGCCTGGAAGCCGGCGCCCAGGGCATCACGATCCATCCACGCCCGGACGGCCGCCATATCCGCGAGCAGGACGTGTTCGACCTGCAGCTGCTGATGCAGGACTGGCCGCAGCGCGAGTTCAACATCGAGGGCAACCCCTTCCACAACCTGATGGAGATCGTGCGCCAGGTGCGCCCGCAGCAGGCCACCTTCGTGCCGGACAGCGAGGGCCAGTTCACCAGCGACCATGGCTGGAACCTGGCGCAGGATGGCGAGCGGCTGCGCCCGCTGATCGCGGAATGCCAGGCGCTGGGCGTGCGCGTGAGCCTGTTCATGGACCCGCAGCCGGAGGCGATGGCGGCGGTCAAGGCGCTGGGCGCCGACCGCGTCGAGCTCTACACCGAGCCCTATGCCGCCGCCTGGGGCCACGCCACCCAGGCCGAGCAGCTCGAGCGCTACCGTGCCGCCGCGCAGGCTGCGCTCGATGCCGGCCTGGGCGTCAACGCCGGCCATGACTTGAACCGCGATAACCTGACCGAGTTCCTGCGCGTGGTGCCTGGGGTGGCCGAGGTCTCGATCGGCCATGCGCTGGTCGCCGACGCGCTCGAGCTCGGCTACCGTGCCACCGTGCAGGCCTACCTCGACTGCATCGCGGCCGCGCGCCAGCCGGCCTGACCCAGCACCGCGCCATGATCTACGGCATCGGCACCGACATCTGCGACGTGCGCCGCATCCGCGCCAGTTTGGAGCGGCATGGCGAGCGCTTTGCCGAGAAGATCCTGTCCGACGCCGAACTCGCGACCTGGCGCTCACGCAGCGCGCGCTGGCCCGAGCGCGGCGTGCGCTACCTGGCGACCCGCTTCTCGGCCAAGGAGGCCTTCAGCAAGGCGATCGGCATGGGAATGCGCATGCCGATGACCTGGCGCGACTGCGAGATCGCCAAGCTGCCCAGCGGCCAGCCGGTGATCCAGCTGCATCGCGGTCTGAAGGACTGGTTCGAAGGCCAGGGCCTGGTCGCCCAGGTCAGCGTGACCGACGAAACCGATTACGCCGCCAGCTTCGTGGTGGTCGAGAGGAAGACATGATTCCCCATTCCCCGCTGATCATCGACATCGCCGGCACCCAGCTGACCAAGGTCGACAAGAAGCGCCTCAGGCACCCGCTGGTCGGCGGCGTGATCCTGTTTTCCCGCAACTGGGAAAGCCGCGAGCAGCTCGCCAGGCTCTGCCGCAAGATCAAGAAGGTCCGCTCCGACCTGCTGATCTGCGTCGACCACGAGGGCGGTCGCGTGCAGCGCTTCCGCAGCGACGGCTTCACCCACCTGCCGCCGATGCGCGCCTTCGGCCGGATCTGGCTCGATGGCGATGGCGCCGAGACCGGCGCAGCGGCGCTGGCAGCCTGCAACGCCGCGACTGCCGCAGGCTATGTGCTGGCCTCGGAGCTGCGCGCCTGCGGCGTTGACTTCAGCTTCACGCCGGTGCTCGATCTCGACCATGGCGGCAGCAGCGTGATCGGCGACCGTGCCTTCGCGCGCGATCCGCGCATGGTGGCGCTGCTGGCGCAGGCGCTGATGCACGGCCTGCGCCAGGCCGGCATGGGCAACTGCGGCAAGCATTTCCCGGGCCATGGCTGGGCGACGGCCGACTCGCATGTCGACATGCCGGTCGACGAGCGCGCGCTGGAAGCCATCATGGCCGACGATGCCGCGCCTTATGGCTGGCTCGACGCGAGCTTGAGCGCTGTCATGCCGGCGCATGTGATCTATTCGCAGGTCGATGCGCGCCCGGCCGGGTTCTCGAGCTTCTGGCTCGACGAGGTGCTGCGCCGCCGCCTGCGCTTCCAGGGCGCGGTGTTCAGCGACGACCTCAGCATGAAGGGCGCGCGCCAGCTCGAGGGCCGCGAACTCAGCTACTCCGACGCCGCGGTCGAGGCGCTGCAAGCCGGCTGCGACCTGGTGCTGCTGTGCAACCAGTCGCTGGTCGACGAGGGCCGCGTGATCGACGACTTCCTCGATGGCATGAGCGAGGCACTGCTCAAGGGCCGCTGGACCCCATCCGAGGCCAGCGAGCAGCGCCGCCTGGCGCTGCTGCCCAGCTCCAGCGCACCGGACTGGGACGAGCTGATGGTCGAGCCGCGCTACATGCACGCGCTTTCCCTGCTGCCCTGAGCCCGGGGCCTTACTTCAGCTTCTTGACCCGCTCCAGTTCGGACTGGAGCAGCTTGACCAGTGCCGGGTCATAGGTCTGCAGCACGCGGTCGACCACGCCCTGGGTGGCGCGGCGCATGCGGGCCAGCTCCGAGGCTGGCAGCGGGTCGTACTGCATGCCGGCGCTGGTCAGCTCGTCGATGGCACGCTTGGCCTGGGCACGGCTGATCTTGCGCTCGTGGTCGCGGGCCTCGATCGCGGCGGCCTGCAGGATCTTCTGCTCGTCGGCGGACAGCCTGTCCCAGAACTTCTTGCTCACCAGCAGGGCGATCACGCCGTAGGCATGGCTGGTCGAGCTCAGGTATTTCTGGGTCTCGTACAGCTTGGCCGAGCGCGTGATCAGGTAGGGGTTCTCCTGCGCGTCGAGCGCGCGGCTCTCCAGCGCGCCGTAGAGCTCGGCGAAGGACATCGGCACCGGATTGGTCTTGAGCGCCTTGAAGGTGTCGATGAAGACCGGGTTCTGCTGCACCCGGATCTTCAGGCCTTCCAGGTCCTCCAGGCGCTTGATCGGGCGCTTGCTGTTGGTCACATGGCGGAAGCCGTTTTCCCAGAAGGCCAGGCCGACCAGGCCTTTTTCCGGTAGCTTGGCCAGCAGGGCCTGGCCGAACGGGCCGTCGAGCAGCGCGTCGGCCTGCTCGGGCGTGTCGACCAGGAAGGGCAGGTCGAGCAGGGCGAAGTCCTTCACCATGCCGGCCACCGGCGCCGTGCCCGGCGCGAACATTTCCTGCACGCCACCGGCCAGGGCGGAGAGCTGCTGCATCTCGTTGCCCAGCTGCAGCGAGGGGAATTCGCGCACCTTGAGCTTGCCGCCGCTCCTGGCCGCGACGATGTCCGAGAATTTCTTGACGCCGAAGCTGATCGGATGGTCGCTGTTGACCGGATGGCCGATGCGGATCGTGCGTTCCTGGACTTGCTGCGCGTAGGCGCTGGTGCCCAGCAGCAGGGCGGCGGTGAGCGCAGTCACCTGTGACAGTTTGAACAGTCTCATTTCTCTCCTTGATGGTTTTTGTGCCGATCCCGCCTCGCGGGCCGGCCTGCTTATGGATACCCTGTGGGCGGATTCGCGTTCCGCCACGGGTGCATCTTAATCAGCGAAACCGGGCTTCCGGAGGGGGCAGGGTTTGTCCTGATGCTGCTCCGTGCAGCGTCTGCAGGTCGAATGCGTGTCCGGCAGCACCTGTCCACCCACACAGTTCGGCACTATCGGATACACCCTGATACACCCTTTGGCCACGATCGGGAGAACAATCAGACTACAGTCAGCGGGTTATCACAGTCCGCAGATTTTGCTACAGGAGTCCTGATCATGAAGCACACCCATCGACTACTCAAGGCAGTGACGGCGCTGCTGCTGTTGCCCACCATCCTTGCCTGCTCCAACCTGTCGCAACGGCAGCAGAACGCCGCGGTCGGCGCAGGCGTCGGCGCGGTCGCCGGCTCGGTGCTGACTGGCGGCAGCACCGTGGGCACCTTGGGCGGGGCCGCCATCGGCGGCATCATCGGAAACGGCACCGAGGACCGCAGGCGTCAGCGGCGCTGAGGCTTGAGCCAGCAGTCAATGCGCGATGCCGAGCTGCTCCAGCGCGTCACCGACCAGCTCGAGCCGCAGCAGCGGGCTGTCGAGCGCCAGCAGTCCCTGCCTGGATTCCGGCGGCAGCGGCAGCAGTTCGGCCCAGCGGTTGGCGATCCAGCCGGCGTCCTGCCAGGGGCTGCCCTGGTCCTGGTAGTCCGGATAGGCGGGGATAGCCTCGGGCTGGCGGGTCCGCAGCTGCTCATGCAGCTGGCGCAGCGCCAGGCTGATGCCGCGCAATTCGTCCGGGATGGAGATGGCCTGGTCCGGCGCCAGCAGCTCGACCTCGGCTTGCCACAGGCCATGCCTGAGCCTTTCGCTGGACTGGACGCGGAAGCGCTGGCCGCCCTGGCAGGCAATCAGCAGCAGGCCGGGCCGGGGCTGCCGGACCTCGACCAGATGCGCCAGCGTGCCGACGGGGTGGAAGGCCTCGCGCGCGAAGCTGCCGTCTGCCACAGCGGGGTCGGGCTGCTGCACCTCCTGG
Organism: uncultured Chitinophaga sp.; assembly: GCA_964547895.1. Lineage (GTDB taxonomy): Bacteria > Pseudomonadota > Gammaproteobacteria > Burkholderiales > Burkholderiaceae_C > Malikia. Next base: position 14,029 of record CAZJQH010000042.1, read on the forward strand.
CCGGCGCTCAGGCAGACCACGCCGAAGGGCCTGCCGTCGCGCTGGCAGCGCTGGATCATGTCGAGGTAGCGCACCTCGAAGATCTGCAGCGGCAGCCAGCCGCCCGGGAACAGGACGGTGCCGAGCGGAAACAGCGGGATGTTCACGCCACCGCGTCGGCGCTCTGGCGCTGCAGCATGGCCAGCAGGTTGGCGACCGTGCCGCGCAGCTCACGGCGGTCGCAGATCAGGTCGACCGCGCCTTTTTCCTGCAGGAACTCGGCGCGCTGGAAGCCCGGCGGCAGCTTGACGCGCACCGTGTTCTCGATCACGCGCGGGCCGGCAAAGCCGATCAGTGCCTTGGGCTCGGCGATCACGACGTCGCCGACGAAGGCGAAGCCGGCCGAGACGCCGCCCATGGTCGGGTCGGTCAGCACGCTGATGTAGGGCAGGCCCTTCTTGGCCAGGCGGGTCAGCGCGGCATTGGTCTTGGCCATCTGCATCAGGCTCAGCAGGCCTTCCTGCATGCGCGCGCCGCCGGTGGCGGTGAAGCAGATGAAGGGCACCTTCTGCTCGATCGCGGTCTCGACGCCGCGCACGAAGCGCTCGCCGACCACCGAGCCCATCGAGCCGCCCATGAAGTCGAACTCGAAGCAGGCCACCACCACCGGAATGGTGTGGATGGCGCCGCCCTGCACGATCAGCGCGTCGGTCTCTCCGGTGGCCTCCAGCGCTTCCTTGAGGCGCTCGGGGTACTTGCGGCTGTCCTTGAACTTGAGCGAGTCGACCGGCAGCACTTCCTGGCCGATCTCGTAGCGGCCCTCGGCGTCGAGGAAGGCATTGAGGCGCTCGCG
>CAZJQH010000043.1:0-14630 GCA_964547895.1 uncultured Chitinophaga sp.
CGGCTTCCTTGATCCAGCGCATGGACAGGGCCAGGCGACGGACCGGACGCACTTCAACGGGCACCTGGTAGTTGGCGCCACCGACGCGGCGGGACTTGACTTCCACCATCGGCTTGACGTTGTTGATGGCGGTGGTGAAGAGTTCCAGCGGATCCTTGCCGGTCTTCTTTTCCATCTGTTCCAGGGCACCGTAGATGATGCGCTCTGCAACCGCCTTCTTGCCGCCTTCCATGATCACGTTCATGAACTTGGACAGCTCGACATTGCCGAACTTGGGATCCGGCAGAATTTCACGTTTAGGGACTTCGCGACGACGTGGCATTTTTTACCTCTGTTGCTTCAGTTGGCACCGCTTCCGGCGGCACCGCGAGAGCCATGTGGACTCCCACTTACTCGACCCGCGCACCTGCGCTGGGGGTCACTACGCTTAAATACCTGCCAGCAAGCATTCAAGCACCGATTTGTGAACACCGCTTTACACGGCATCCGGCGAACCAGAAAGCGATCAGGCCTTCTTCGGACGCTTGGCGCCGTACTTGGAGCGCGATTGCTTGCGGTCCTTGACGCCTTGCAGGTCGAGGGAGCCGCGAACGATGTGGTAGCGCACACCCGGCAAGTCCTTGACACGACCGCCGCGAACCAGCACGACGCTGTGTTCCTGCAGGTTGTGGCCTTCGCCGCCGATGTAGGAGATGACCTCGAAGCCGTTGGTCAGGCGAACCTTGGCGACCTTCCGCAGAGCGGAGTTCGGCTTCTTCGGGGTCGTGGTGTACACACGGGTGCAGACACCACGACGCTGGGGGCAGTTTTCCATCGCCGGGCTCTTGGACTTGGTCACTTCGACCTCGCGCCCATGGCGAATCAGTTGGTTAATGGTTGGCATTGAAACGTCCCTAAACGTTTGAAATTGAACAAATTCCGAAAACGGAATCCCCTTCGGAAACTTCCGAAAAGCCCTCTACTGTAGCACGCTGTCCGGCAAAGTGCAAATGATGCGCGCCGTGCGCCGCCCGAGGGCCAGTTTCACTTGATCCAGAGCCGCAGCGCGTCCCAGCTGCGGCCGATGACGCCGGCCTCCTCGACCGTCTCGAGCACCAGCAGCGGCTTGTCGGCCACCACCGTGCCGGCTGCATTGGTCACGCGCAGCGTGCCGACGGCCTGGCCCTGCTGCAGCGGCGCGAACAGCGGCTCGGGGCGCAGCACCTGGGTCTTGAGCCGACCGCCCTCGCCAGCCGGCACGGTGACCACCACGCCCTCGGGGCGGCCGAGCTTGACGCTGGTGGCCTTGCCCTTCCAGACCTGCGGCGTGGCGACCGCCTGGCCCGGCGCGAACAGTCGCACCGGCTCGTAGGCGGTATAGCCCCAGTTGAGCAGCTTCTGGCTTTCGGTGGCGCGCGCGTTCTCGCTCGTGGTGCCCAGCATCACGCTGAGCAGGCGGCGCTGGCCGACGCCTGCCACCTCGCGCTTGGCGGTCGCGACCAGGCAGTAGCCGGCGGCATCGGTATGACCGGTCTTGAGGCCGTCGACCGAGGGGTCGCGGAACAGCAGCAGGTTGCGGTTGCTGTCGTTGGCCGCCGGTGTACCGGGATAGCGATAGTGCTTGATCGCGTAGTAGCCGACGAACTGGGGAAAGTCCCGCATCAGGCGGGTGGCCAGGATCGAGAGGTCGCGCGCGGTCGTGGTGTGGCCCGGAGCCGTCAGGCCTTCCGGGTTCCGGTAGGCGGTGTTCTTCATGCCGAGCGCCTTGGCCTGCTGGTTCATCAGCTCGACGAAGCGCTCGACGCTGCCGCCCACGCCCTCGGCCAGCGCGACGGTGGCGTCGTTGCCCGACTGCACGATCATGCCCTTGAGCAGGTCCTCGACCTTGACCTGCATCTTGGGGTCGATGAACATGCGCGAGCCCGGCATCTTCCAGGCGCGCTCGCTGACGCCGAAGGCCTGCTCCAGCGTGATCTTCTTCGCCTTCAGCGCATCGAACACGACATAGGCGGTCATGAGCTTGGTCAGCGAGGCCGGTTCGACCGGCATGTCGGCATCCTTGGCGGCCAGGATCTGGTTGGCAGTGACGTCAAGCAGCAGGTAGGCACGGGCGGCGATCTCGGGCGCGGCGGGCGCCTGGGCCTGGGCCTCGAGCGCGAACAGGGAGGAGACGGCCAGCAAGCCGGCGGCCGACCAGCGGCGCAGCAATGAGGTGGTAGCGGACATGGCGGATCTGGTGGAATGAATGGCAGGCCCGGCGCGGGGCGGGCCGGCGGAACAGGAAAGTCAGGCCTGGGACAGGTGGCGCACGACCAGACCCTTGAGCAGGGTCAGCTGGCCGTGGAAGAAATGTTCGACGCCCGGGATCACGGTCACGGGCAGGAATTGCGGCCGCGCCCAGTCGAGCGTGGCCTGCAGCAGCACGGTCTCGTCCTGCTCGCCGTGCACCACCAGGGTGCGCTGATGCAGCTCGGCCGGCACCGGCGGCACTGCAAAGCGGCTGGTGGCGGGGCCTACCAGCACGATCTTCTCGGGCTCGCGCCGGCCGTGCAGCTGGGCCACCGCGCTGGCGGTGACGAAGCCGCCGAAGGAGAAGCCGGCCAGCGCCAGCGGACCGGTCGGCGCCTGGGCCTCGATCACGGCCAGCAGGTCCTGCGTCTCGCCGACGCCGTTGTCGTGCACGCCCTCGCTCTGGCCCACGCCGCGGAAGTTGAAGCGCACCGCGGTCCAGCCAGCCTGGACGAAGGCGCGCGCCAGCGTGCCGACGACCTTGTTCTGCATCGTGCCGCCGAACAGCGGATGCGGATGGGCGATGACGGCGGTGCCGCGCTGGACGGCATCGAGCGCCGGGCGGTCGATCGCGACCTCGATCAGGCCGGCCGGGCCCGGCATCAGCAGGTGTTCGGTGCGGGAATTCATGAGCGCCCCCTTCAGCGCCCGACGTCAGGCGGGGTCAGCAGGCGCTCGACCACCTGGCCGTCGCGCAGGTGCGATTCGACGATCTCGTCGATGTCGCTCTGGTCGACGAAGGTGTACCAGACCGCTTCCGGATAGACGACGGCGATGGGGCCGCCCGCGCAGCGATCCAGGCAGCCGGCCTTGTTGACGCGGACCTTGCCCGGGCCGGCCAAGCCCAGTTCCTTGACCCGGGACTTGCAGTGGTCGAAGGCCTGCTGGGCGCCGTGCTCGGCGCAGCAGTCCTGGCCGTTGCCGCGCTGGTTGAGACAGAAGAAGATGTGCCGCTCGTAGTAGGAGCCGGGCTGACGGGTCGGTTCGCTCATGTCGGGGCATTGTAGTGGCGGGACGGCAAGCGCAGGGCCAGCTGCAGGCCAACCCCGAGCGCCGCGTAGGGCCAGATCCAGCCCAGCCACTGCCACAGGCCATGAACGCGCAGGAAGGGCCCGCCCGACCAGGCGGCGGTCGCAGCGGCAAAGTAGGGGCTTTCGGGCGCGCCGTTGAGCAGCCCGAGCGCCAGTCCGAGCGTGAGCAGCAGCAGCACGGCACTGGTGCGAACCGAGCGCCGCAAGCAGGCCAGCGCCAGCAGGCCGGCCAGCAGCAGGCCCAGCCTGACCGGTGGGATGAAACCGTCCCAGGCGCGCGCCATGCCGTGGGTCAGCGCAGCCGAAAGCGCCAGCAAGGCCGGCGCGGCCAGCGCCCAGAGCAGCAGCAGCCAGAGCCGCTGGCGCCGCTGGGGCAGCAGGGCAAAGCCCAGCAGCACGGGCGCCGCCAGGCTGAGCGCGATCGCCAGCGCCAACAGCAAGGGGCTGAGCGCCGGCGCCTCGACCGGCACCGGCATCCAGGGAGCAAAGGGCGTGTCCTGCAGCCAGCCCGACAAGCCGGACTGCAGGCGCAGCCAGACCTGGCCCAGGCCGTAGGGAACCGGCGTCGGATACAGCAGCGCCAGCGGCCACAGCAGCAGCACGACATAGCCGAGCGGGGACTCCTGGCTGAGCCATTCGGCCCGGAAATGGTCCCAGATCCGGACCAGGCGCAAGCGGGCCGACAGCAGGGCCAGCAAGGCGCCCGCCGCGCCGCCGCCGGCATTGAGCAGCAGGTCGAGCCGGGACGGCACGCGCTGCGGCAGATAGCTCTGCAGGCCCTCGAGCAGCAGCGAGAGCAGCGCCGGCGCCAGCAAGCCGACCGGCCAGGCCAGGCGCCCATGCCCGCTGCGCAGCAGCGCCAGCGCGAGCAGGAAACCGAAGGGCAGATAGCCGGCCAGGTTGGCCCAGACGTCGAAGGCAGTCCAGTAGGGCGACCAGGGCGCGGCCAGATAGGCCCAGGGCGGGACATCCTGCGAGCGCCAGCCACTGAAGGGATAGAGGCTGGCATGCACGATCAGCGCCAGCCAGCACAGGGTCAGCGGCGCGGCCAGGGAACGGCGGACAGTCGGCAGCGCTGGCACGGCGATCCGCCGGGATCAGAATGGCTTGACGACCACCAGGATCACGATCACCAGCATCATGATCACCGGCACCTCGTTGAACCAGCGGAACCAGACATGGCCGCGGCGGCTCTCGCCACGCTCGAAGCCCTTCAGGATGCGCAGGCAGGCATGGTGGTAGCCCAGCAGCAGCACGACCAACAGCAGCTTGGCATGCATCCAGCCGCCGCCGAAGCCATAGCCCAGCCAGAGCCAGAGGCCCAGCACCAGCGCCGGCACGGCCAGGATGGTCATGAAGCGAGCCAGCTTGCGCGCCATCAGCAGCAGGCGGTCGCGTTCGGCCTGGCTGCCGGGCTCGACCATGGCGAGGTTGACGAAGATGCGCGGCAGATAGAACAGGCCAGCAAACCAGCTGGCCACGAAAACAATGTGCAGAGACTTGATCCAGAGCATGTTTGCCAGTGTAGCCAATGCCTCCTATCATCGCGCTGGGAGGGGAGACCATGCCAGACCGCAAGCCCGACAGCCAGCCAGCCGACCCGGCCTGGGAGCGCATCAGCGCGCCCAACTGCAGCTGGGGCGCGGCCCCGTTCTGGCACCCCCAGCAGGAGCGCGTCTACTGGGTGGACCGCGTCCAGAACAGGATCTGGCGGCTGCACCTGCCCAGCGGCCGGACCGAGATGTGGCAGCTCGAGCAGACTCCCGGCTGCCTGAGCCCCTGCCGCAGCGGCGCCCTGCTGCTGGCGCTGCGCGACGGCATCTACCTGTCACAGGCCTGGCACGACATTGCTCAGCGCATCGTGAGCGCGCCCTACGACACGGCCAGGCAGCGCTTCCATGAGGGCTGCTGCGACCCATGGGGCCGGCTCTGGATCGACACCCGGATCGACGAGGGCCGGACCGGCCGCGCCGACCTCTACTGCCTGCACAAGCTCGATCGGCCCAATCCGGAACTGCTGCGACTGCTCCCGGGCCGCCAGGAAGCGGCCGGACTGGCCTGGTCGCCTGACGGCCGCCGCCTCCACTGGGGCGACAGCGCGAGCGGCCGCATCGACCGCTACCCGCTGACGAGCGCCGGACTGCACCCGCCGGTGCTGGGGCCGCCACTGGGCTTCGCCCAGCTGCCGCTGCTGCAGGACGGACAGGCCATCAGCGGACGGCCACAAGGGGCGGCCATCGACAGCGCAGGCCGGTACTGGCTCGCCCTGGCCGATGGCGGCTGCGTGGTCTGCCTGGGGCCGGACGGCCAGCTGCTGGCCCGGATCCCGACGCCGGCGCAGCGACCGACCGGCTTGTGCTTCGGCGGACCGGACCTGCGCACCCTGTTCCTGACCACGGCACGCGCCGGACTCGACCGGGCCGGGCTGGAACGGCATCCTGGCAGCGGAGCGCTGTTCGCGCTGCGGGTCGACCTGCCCGGCCGGCCGGTCACGCCCTACGAGGACTGAGGACGGCGGCTCAGCCGTGCAGGTCGTCGCGGCGCGCGATCTCGAGCAGGCGCTGCAGCTCGTGCGGATGGGCGCGCTCGTTGTGGCGGTGCCAGCGCTGGATCAGCCACATCACCGCGGCCACCACCAAGCCAAAGGCGGTGATGGCGCCGAAGGCCGACAGGCCCATGCCAGTCGAGGCGCTGTAGAGCCCGCCCAGCATCAGGATGCAGGCCTGCTCGTTGAAGTTCTGCACCGCGATCGAGCGACCGGCCCCCATCAGGTTGTGGCCGCGATGCTGCAGCAGCGCATTCATCGGCACCACCAGGAAGCCGCCCAGGGCGCCGAGCAGGATCAGGAAGGGCGCGGCGACCCAGACGTTGTCGATCACGTTCATCAGCACCACCAGCAGGCCCATGGCGATGCCCAGCGGCATGACGCGGGTGGCCTGGTCCAGCCGCATGCGCATCGACGCTGCCACCGCGCCGACCGCCGTGCCGATCGCCACCACCCCGACCAGGCTGGAGGCCTGGGTGGTGCCGTAGCCCAGCGCGGCGGCGGCCCAGGCCAGCACGATGTAGCGCAGGTTGCCGCTCACGCCCCAGAACAGCGTGGTGGTGGCCAGCGAGATCTGGCCCAGCCGGTCGCGCCAGAGGCGGCTGTTGCAGGTCCAGAAGTCGGGCAGCAGCTCGAAGGGGTTGCGCGGCATGTGGCGCATGGCCACACCCGTCAGCGGAATGCGGGTATTGAACCAGGCCGCCAGCGCATAGACCAGCACCAGGCAGGCGATCGAGGCCTTGGCCGGCGTATCCAGGCCAGTGTCGACCCCGGGCAGATCGAATCCCAGCAGCCAGCCCGAGATCACCGGGCCCACCATCTGGCCACCCAGCACCACGCCGAGGATGATGGACGAGATCGTCAGGCCCTCGATCCAGCCGTTGGCCTTGACCAGCTGCGAGGGCGGCAGCAGCTCGGTCAGGATGCCGTACTTGGCGGGTGAATAGGCCGCCGCCCCCAGGCCGACGATCGAGAAGGCCAGCAAGGGGTGGATGGGCGTGAGCATCAGCAGGCAGCCGACCACCTTGATCGCGTTGCTGATGAACATGACCTCGCGCTTGGGCCGAGCATCGGCAAAGGCGCCGACCCAGGGCGCCAGGATCACGTAGAACAGGGCGAACATCGGCACCAGTGCGGCGCGCTGCCATTCGGGGGCCTGGCTGCTGCGCAGCAGTTCGACGGCGACGACGAACAAGGCGTTGTCGGCCAGCGAGCTGAAGAACTGCGCCGTCATGATGGTGTAGAAGCCGCGCTTCATGGGTGTCTGGCTCGATGGGCTGGGGTAGAGGTCGCGGATCGGAATCTTGCCGGGGCAGATCGGGAAAGGCCCGGGATTCGTGCCACGGGTGGCCGGTTTATAGCATGATGCACCCGGGCCAAGCCGCAACCGGCTGCAAGGCCCGGCTTGCTAACATCACCACCATGCCGCGCCCGATACTCGCCACCGTCCATCTTCCGGCCTTGCGCCACAACCTCGAACGCCTGCAACGCGCCGCGCCCGACTCCCGCCTGTGGGCGGTGGTCAAGGCAAATGCCTATGGCCACGGCATCGAGCGGGCCTTCCCCGCGCTGCGGGCCACCGACGGCTTCGCCCTGCTCGACCTGGCCGAGGCCGAGCGGCTGCGCGGGCTGGACTGGCGCGGCCCGATCCTGCTGCTCGAGGGCTGCTTCGAGGCACGCGACCTCGAGCTCTGCTCGCGGCTCAACCTATGGCATGTGGTGCACTGCGAGGAGCAGATCGACTGGCTGGCCGCGCACAAGACGCACCAGCCGCACCGGGTCTTCCTCAAGATGAACTCGGGCATGAACCGGCTCGGCTTCCAGCCTTCGGCCTTGCGATCGGCCTGGGCCCGGCTCAACGCCCTGCCCCAGGTCGACGAAATCTCGCTGGTGACCCATTTCAGCGATGCCGACAGCGCCCGCTTCGGAGCCGACGGCATCGCGCATCAGCTCGAATCCTTCGCTGCCGTCACGCGCGACCTGCCCGGCGAGCGCAGCCTGTGCAACAGCGCCGCCACGCTGCGCCATGCCGGGCGCAGCCTCGGTGCCGGCCGGCTGGCGGCCGACTGGGTGCGCGGCGGCATCGCGCTCTACGGCAGCGCGCCGGACCATCCCGAGCACCGCAGCGCCGACTGGGAGCTGCAGCCCGCCATGACGCTGGCCAGCCGGCTGATCGCGGTGCAGGAACTGCAGGCTGGCGACACGGTCGGCTACGGCTCGACCTACACCGTCGCGCAGTCGATGCGCATCGGCATCGTGGCCTGTGGCTATGCCGACGGCTATCCGCGCCATGCGCCCGGTGGCCAGGAGTTCGGCGCGCCAGTACTGGTGCGAGGCGTGCGCAGCCGCCTCATCGGCCGCGTCAGCATGGACATGCTGGCGGTCGACCTGGGCCCGGCCGAGGCCGCGGGCCAGCCCTGCCGGATCGGCGACGAGGTCGTGCTCTGGGGCCGCAGCCGGCACGGCGCGCTGCTGCCGGTCGACGAAGTGGCACAGGCGGCCGGCACGATCGCCTACGAACTGCTGTGCGCCGTGGCGCCGCGGGTGCCGTTCGTGGTCGAGGAAGAGACCGGCGAGACAGCCACTAGCGGCTGGAGTGAAAATATGGTTTTCTCCGGGTAAATCCCTATGCCGGCGGCGACAAGCCTTACTTACAATGAGGTTACTCGCCGACTGAGACAGCCTAGCCTGCCAGTCGCAAGCGAGAGGACCGAGGAGACGACACAAGTACAAGAATATCAAATCCAGCGTCCAAAGAGATGCGATTGATCCGGCCGGTGCATGCAGATGCACCGGCTTTTTTATTTCTGGCCGCCGGCTGGCACTTCAAGGCACAGGCCCGGCATGAAGTCGCGCTGCTCGTTCTTGCTCGCATAGCCGAGCGGATTGGCGACGACGCGGCAGCGTCCCGCCTGGTAGTCATGGGCGCAATGCAGGTGGCCATGCAGCCAGAGGTCTGCCTGCTCCAGCCAGCCGTCGAGCGCGTTGCAGAAGCCAGCCGTACCCGGCGTGCGGCCGTAGCGCGGGTCGGCGCTGCGCAGGCTGGGCGCAAAATGGGTGACCACCACCGTCGGGCCGTCATGCGACCGGGCCAGCGCCTGTTCCAGCCAGGCCTGACAGAGCAGCGCCTGCTCGCGCATCGCCGCCGCATCGAACAAGGCGCCACCGCGCCGGGTGCCCATCTTCTCCAGATAGAAATTGGCGGCGCGGAAGGCCTTGCCGCGCTGCTGCAGCGCCCGGGTCAGATCGAGCCCCTGCGCCAGCGCGTCGTAGTCGGCCCACAGCGTGGTGCCCAGGAAGCGCACGCCGTCGAGCAGCAGCTGCTCGCGCTCGAGCCAGATGATGCCGAGGCGGTCGCAGGCGGCGCGCAGGCCCTCATGCGCCTGGTCGAAGTCGAGCCCGTCATATTCATGGTTGCCGGGCACGAACAGCACCGGGGTCGGCCAGGCGGCGTACTGAGGCAGGGGCGAAAAGCGCTGCAGGCCCCAGTCGGGCTCGCCCATGGCGCCGGCGCTGCGGGCCTGGTAGGAGCCCACGTCGCCCGCCAGCACCAGCAGGTCGGCACCCGCTGCCGGCTCGGCAACGAAATGCGGATTGGCCTCGAGGTGCAGGTCGCTGAGCAGCTGCAGCCTCATGGGCGCGCACTTCTGCCGACGGCGCGGAAGACAGCCTCGCGCAGCCAGCGGTGCGCGCTCTGGCCCTGCTGCTGGCGGCGCCAGATGGCGTCGACATGCACCAGCGGCAGGTCGAGCGGCAGGGGATGGTGGATCAGCTCGGACTCGATGCCGGTCGCGCTGAGGAAATGCAGGGGCAGCACGGCCAGCAGGTCGGAATTGACCACCACCCGACCGGCGGTGAAGAACTGGTTGACCGTCATGACGACCCGCCGCTTCAGGCCGCGCGCAGCCAGCGCCTCGTCGACGAAGCCGAAGGGACGGCCCGAGAAGCTGACCAGCAGGTGGCGCGCGGAACAATAGTCCTCCAGCGTCAGCGGCCTGGAGGCCAGCGGATGGCCGCGCCGCATCACCACCACATACTGCCCTTCATAGAGTCGCTCGTGCAGGAAGCGCGGCGCGGTCTCCTGCAGGTGGCTGGCGCTGAGCTCGGTCAGGGCGCCGGGGAAATAGCCGACCGCCAGGTCGACCTCGCCCTGCTCGAGCAAGGGTCGCGGATCCCGCGTGGTCAGCGGCAGTATGCGCAGCGTGACGCCAGGAGCCTCCTCCGCCATGATCTCGACCAGGCCGGGCGCCAGCTTGGCGGCGGTCGAATCGGACATGGCCAGCACGAAATGGTTCTGCGCCTGCGTCGGGTCGAAGGCCCCCGGGGCCAGCGAGTCGCGCAGCTGGCGCAGCGCATCGCGCACGGTGGGCCAGAGCGTGAGCGCGAGCGGAGTCGGCTCCACGCCATAGCCCGAGCGCCGCACCAGGTCGTCGCCGATCTGCTCGCGCAGGCGGCGCAGCGCATTGCTGACCGCGGGCTGGGTGGTCGCCAGGTTGTGCGCGGCGCGGGTGAGGTTGCGCTCGGTCATCACCTCGTCGAAGACGCGCAGCAGGTTGAGATCCAGGGTACGGAAGTTGAGCTCATTCATATCAAGCGTGAATATATTGCATTGAAAAAATAAATTTGCATGTTATGCGGGTTTTCCCTAACATCGCGGTCATTGAATGTTGCATCGCAACGCAGACCTGCCTACCCCGAGATCATGAATACCGCTGTCCTGTCCTCCGCCTCCGGCCAACACAACCCCGCGCGTGCTGCTGCCGGCAAGCCTGAAAACGCGCGCGGCCTGGCCGCCCTGCTGCTGGCGGCCTCCGTCGCTGCGCTGGCCGTGGTGGCAGACCAGCTGGTCGAGACCTGGGTGGACGACCACCTGTTCCTGGCCTGGGTCGCGATGTGGGCGGTGGTGTTTGCCGGCAGCCTGCTGCTGACCGGCACCATCCGTCGCGTCAGCGCCCGTGTCATCGCCGAACTGGATCAGTGGGCGGCCAGCCGTGCCCAGGCCCGTGCCGCAGCGCGCCTGCAAGCTCGCCAGACCGCTGTGTCGCAAGCCGAAGCAGGCCTGCAGCCCAAGGCTTGCAAGATCGTGGCGCAGCGCCTGTTCTACATCTGATCGCGGGCCAACGCCACTTGCCAGCCGCTCCCCGAGCGGCTTTTTTGCGTCCGCCGCCAGCCGATCGCGGACAATGTCAGGATGTCCATGCCCTCCGAACAAGCCTTCCCTCAACCGAAGCGCCGCGTCAGCGCCTGGTGGCGCGCGCTGGCGATCCTGCTCGCGCTGCTGCTGTTCGTCGGCGGTGCGGCCGGCCTGAGCCTGTTCGAGCAGTTCAGGACCCAGATCCGGCACCTGCAGGGCAAGCTGGTGGAACAGCCCCAGCTGCGCCAGCTCGCGGTGCTGCTGGACGCGCAGCAGCGTCCGGCCATGCTAGTGACCATCGACACCGGCATGCGTGTGATCCAGCTGCAGCGCCTCAACGAGGTGCGCGAGGGCCGCGAGGACGGCATGCAGCTGTGGGCGCTCAACGGTGAACAGGCGCCGCGCTCGCTCGGCGTGATCGAGCGCCGGCTGCAGACGCCGCAGCTCCAGCTCGACCCGGCGGCGCTGGCCGACGCGACCGAGCTGGCGATCAGCGTGGAAGGCAAGGACGGCGTCGCCGAGGAGCAGGGCCCGAGCCTGCCCTGGCTATTCCGCGGCCATCTGGTCGACAAGGCGCTCTGAGCCAGCGCAAGCAAGGCGACAGCTGCCTGGGCCAAGATGGCTTCCCCAAGCGAATCACAGCATCCAGCCATGCCTGCCAGCAAAGAACAGATCGCGGCCTTCCTGGCCGCCGAGTTTCCCCAGAGCCTGTGCGTCGTCGAGTCGGTCGGCGAGCGTGGCGCAACGGTCTCGCACCGGGTCGGTCCGGCCGAGCTGCGTCCGGGCGGCACGGTCTCGGGGCCGGTGCTGATGGGCGTGGCCGACGTCGCGCTCTACGTCGCCATCCTGGGCGAGATCGGCATCGTGCCGCTGGCCGTCACCACCGACCTGACCATCCATTTCCTGCGCAAGCCCTCGGCCGAGCGCCGCATCATCGGCGTTTGCCAGCTGATCAAGGTCGGGCGCACGCTCGCGATCGGCGAGGTCACGCTCTATTCCGAGGGGCTGGACGATCCGGTCGCGCATGTGGTCGGCAGCTATTCGATTCCGCCGGACGCACGCCGCTAGACCGGGAAGGCTCCGATCGCTCTTGCCAGCAGAGTCGGATCTGCGCGATAATATGTTCACATTTAATGAATATTAAAGAGAGCCAAATGAGCACTGCCACCACTGCCGAAGTCATGGACGTTCGCCTGATCCCGCCGCCACAGCGCCATCAGAAGATCTTCGCGGCCTACGCCGCGCTGCCGGTCGACGGCAGCTTCGAGCTGCTGAACGATCACGATCCGGTGCCGCTGCGCCAGCAGTTCCAGGAACTCTGGCCCGACCTGTATGGCTGGGACTATATCGAGCGCGGTCCCGAGCTGTTCCGCGTGCGCATCTCGCGCAAGGCAGCAGGCAAGAGTTGCTGCGGCTGTTGCAGCGGCTGAAATACCGGAGTCAAGCCATGAGCGCCGTCTTCCTGAAAATCGAGGAGCCCGGGGCCCAGGCCGCCAAGGGCTGGGCGCTCTGGGCGCTGGGCTTCCGTCCCTTCTACCTGCTCGCCGCGCTGCAGGCGGCGCTGATCGTGCCGCTGTGGGCGCTGGAGTTCTCCGGCCTGCTGCCGGCCCCGGCCCTGGGCAGCTCGGTGCGGCACGCGCACGAGATGGTGTTCGGCTACTGCCTGGCCGTGATCGTGGGCTTCCTGTTCACCGCCGGACGCAACTGGTCGGGCCAGCCGACGCCTACGGCCAAGCCGCTGATGGCGCTCGCCGCGCTCTGGCTGCTGGCGCGCGTGCTGGTGCTGACGCCCTGGACCTGGGCCTCGCTGGTGGCCAACGTCGCCCTGCCCTGGCTGGCGGCCTGGGGCCTGTGGCGCGCGCTGCGCGCGGGCAACAACCGCCGCAACTATTTCTTCGTCGGCCTGCTCGCCGCGATGGGCGTGGCCAGCGGGGTCGTGCACCTGAACCAGCTCGGCCTGCTTCGGCTGCCGGGCGGCTTCGGCCTGCCGCTGGCACTCGACATCGTGCTGTTCATGATCGCGGTGATGGCCGGCCGCGTGGTACCGATGTTCTCCAACAACGGCGTGCCCGGCCTGAAAGCCAGGCGCGACGACCAGACTGAAAAAGCCGCGCTCGGCTCGGTGCTGCTGCTGCTCGCGCTCGACGCGCTGGGCCTGGGCGGCTGGCCGACGGCACTGGCCTGCGCGCTCGCACTGGCCGCGCATGGCCGGCGCTGGTGGCTGTGGCAGCCTTGGGGCACGCTGCGCAAGCCGCTGGTCTGGGTGCTGCACCTGTCCTATCTCTGGCTGCTGATCCACCTGGCGCTGCGCGGCGGCGCCGAACTCGGCTGGCTGCCGGCAGGCCCGGCGACGCACGCACTGACGATCGGCGTCATCGGCACCATCACGCTCGGCATGATCACTCGCACCGCGCTAGGCCACACCGGCCGCCCGCTGCGCGCCAGCGCCCTGGAGACGACCGCCTACCTGGCCATGCTGCTGTCCGCCGTCGTGCGCGTGCTGCCGCCGCTGCTGCTGCCGCAGACGCTGCTGGTGTCAGTGCAGGTCTCGGCGCTGCTCTGGAGCCTGGCCTTCGTGCTCTACCTGTGGCGCTACACGCCAATGCTGCTGCGCCCGCGCCTGGACGGACAGCCGGGCTGAGGCACGGGCCGGCATGGGGCGAGAATAGCTCCCATGCTGATCCGTATCGTCTCCATCCTGTTCCCGCTGTTCGCGATCACCGCGCTGGGATTTTTCGTCGCCCGGCGCATGAAGCCCGACCTCTCGCACGCCAACCGGCTCAATCTCGCGGTCTTCGTGCCGGCGCTGGTGTTCGGCGCCATGGCAAGCAAGGACTTCCGCATCGCCGATTACCTGCCACTGCTGCTGGCCGGCTTCGGCGTGATCGTGGCCTCGGGCCTGATCGGCTGGGCGGCAGCACGCGCGCTCGGCATCGCGCCACGCACGCTGGTGCCGCCGATGATGTTCAACAACTGCGGCAACCTCGGGCTGCCACTGGCGGTGCTGGCCTTCGGCGAGGCCGCGCTGGCGCCGGCTGTGGTGCTGTTCGTGGCGTCCAACCTGATGCACTTCTCGTTTGGCGCCTGGCTGCTCGACAAGCAGACCAGCTGGCTCAAGGCCTGGCAGTCGCCGCCGGTGCTCGCGACCTTGGCCGGGCTGGCGGTGGGCCTGGCCGATGTCGAGGTCTGGCCGCCGCTGCTGACCGCGATCAAGATGGTGGGCGACATCTCGATCCCGCTGATGCTGTTCGCGCTCGGCGCCAGGCTGGCGGAATCGCGCATCGGCGCGGTCGGCTTCGGCCTGTTCGGCGCCGTGCTGCGGCCACTGGCTGGCATGGCAGTGGCCTGGGCGCTGCTGCAAGTGATCGGCCTGCCGCCGCGCGAACAGGCGCTGCTGCTGGTGTTTGGCGCGCTGCCGCCCGCCGTGCTCAACTACATGTTCGCCGAGCGCTACGGCCAGGAGCCCGACAAGGTCGCATCGATGGTGCTGATCGGCAACCTGGCCGCGGTGGTGTTCCTGCCGGTCGCGCTGGCGCTGGTGCTCTGACCCTCTGCCGCCGACGGCTGCGGATGACTCAACCCTTGGCGGCCGGCCGCGCACCCAGCCGCTGGCTCAGCCCGCCGGCCACCTGACTGAGCAGCTCGGCCTGCG
>CAZJQH010000044.1:0-14628 GCA_964547895.1 uncultured Chitinophaga sp.
GATCCTGCCGCTGTACGCCAAGATCGAGTCGCTGGAAGACCTGCCCGAGATCCAGCTGGCCCAGATCAAGCATTTCTTCGAGCATTACAAGGACCTCGACGCCGGCAAGTGGGTCAAGGTGCTGGGCTGGGAAGGCAAGGAAGCCGCCCACCAGGAAATCACCGACGGCGTTGCGGCCTACGGCAAGGCACAGGCCTGATGAGTCTTGCGCTGGCCTGAGCTAGGCCAGGCGCTGGCAACCAAGCCCCCTGCGGTTCCGCGCTCACGCGCCGGACTTCAGGGGGCTTCTGTTTTCCAACTGCTCCAGGTACAGCCCGACCTGCTCGCCCTCTCGCTCCAGGTAGCGCTCGACTGCGTCGGAAAACCCCGGATGCGCCAGCCAGTGCGCGCTGTGGGTGGCCACCGGCAGCAGCGCGCGCGCCATCTTGTGCTCGCCCTGGGCGCCGCCCTCGAAGCGTTGCACGCCGTGCTCTATGCACCAGTCCAGCGGCTGGTAGTAGCAGGCCTCGAAGTGCAGGCAGTCGACCCGCTCGAGCGCGCCCCAGTAGCGGCCGTAGGCGGCCTCGGGGCTGTCGCCTGTGTCGCTCAGCGCGACCAGGCTGGCCGCGATGCGCTCGCCGGCAGCGTTGTGCGCGATGAACAGCAGCCACAGCCCAGCTTGCGATGCCTGCAGGCGCTGGAAGAAGCCTCGCTTGAGGTAGGGCAGGTTGCCATGCTCGAGGTAGGTGCGCTCATAGCAGCGGTAGAAGAAGTCCCAGTCCCCGGTCTGGATGTCGCTGCCGCGCCGCCATTCGAACGATACGCCGGCGTCCGCTACCTTGCGCCGCTCCTGCCGGATCTTCTTGCGCTTGTCCTGCCTGAGCGTGGCCAGGAAGTCGTCGAAGTCCGCGTAGCCCTGGTTCTGCCAGTGGAACTGCACCGTCTGGCGCAGCAGCAGCCCGGCTGCCTGGCAGGCGGCGATGTCCGCTTCCGAGCCGAACAGCAGGTGCAGCGATGACAGACCGAGCTGTTCGCAGTGTTTCACCAGTGCATTGACCAGCGCAGCACGGGCGTTATCGTCCACCGCCAGCAGGCGCGGCCCCGGCACCGGCGTGAACGGCACCGCCACCACGGCCTTGGGGTAGTAGGCCAGGCCATGGCGCTCGTAGGCCTCGGCCCAGGCCCAGTCGAACACATATTCGCCCCTCGAATGGCTTTTCAGGTAGAGCGGGGCGGCGGCCTGCAGTTCCTCGCCGCGCCAGAGCGTGATCCACTGCGGCAGCCAGCCGCTGGTGGGTACCGCGCTGCCGCTGCCGTGCAGGGCCGCGAGGTATTCGTGACGCATGAAGGGGCCGCCAGCCGCGCCGGGCTGGCAATCGAGCAACCGGTTCCAGGCCTGAGCGTCGATCTGATCCGGCTGATCCAGCACCCGGGTGACATAATCGCCGCCAATGTTTTCGTAGCCCATAGCAAAGATTTCCATGACTCTCCAGATCTGCGTCGCACAGCTCAACTACGTCGTCGGCGACCTGGCCGGCAACGCGCAGAAGATCATCGATGCGGCGCGCCAGGCCCATGCGGCGGGCGCCCGCCTGCTGCTGACGCCCGAGCTTGCGCTGTGTGGCTATGCGGCCGAGGACCTGTATCTGCGCCCGGCCTTCATCGCCGCCTGCGATGATGCCTTGCAAACCGTGGCCCGTGAGACGGCGGGGCTTTGCGGCCTGACCCTGGTGGTCGGTCATCCGGCGGCGGTCGAGGCTGCGCCCGGACGCAGTCGCAGCGTCTCGGCCGCACCCTGCCACAACGCCGCCAGCGTGATCCATGACGGCCAGATCGTACAGCGCTATGCCAAGCGCGAGCTACCCAACTACCAGGTGTTCGACGAGAGGCGCTACTTCGTGCCTGGCAATGCGCCCTGCGTGTTCGAGGTCGCCGACGGCAACGGTGGCCGGGTCAAGGTCGGCCTGCTGATCTGCGAGGACGCCTGGTTCGAGACGCCCGCCGCCGAGGCCAGGGCTGCCGGCGCCGAGCTGCTGGCCGTCATCAACGCCTCGCCTTTCCACGCCGGCAAGGGCGACGAGCGCGAGCAGGCGATGCGGCTGCGCGTGCTGGCCACCGGCCTGCCGCTGGTCTACGCCCACCTGGTCGGCGGCCAGGACGAGATCGTGTTCGAGGGCCGCAGCTTCGCGCTCGACCGTGACGGCGCGCTGGCCGCGCGCGCGCCCAGCTTCGCCGAGGACCTGTTCACCCTCAACCTGCAGTCGCCGGCCGAGGCCGCGGCCGGCCCCTCGCATTTCGGCCTGACCGGCCCGATCGCGCCCGAGAAGTCGCTCGAGGCCGACCTGTGGGATGCGCTGGTGCTGGGCGTGCGCGACTACGTCGGCAAGAACGGTTTCCCTGGCGCGCTGCTCGGCCTGTCGGGTGGCATCGACTCGGCGCTGGTGCTGGCGATCGCGGTCGACGCCCTGGGTGCCGACAAGGTGCGCGCGGTCATGATGCCCTCGCCCTACACGGCCGACATCTCCTGGATCGACGCGCGCGAGATGGCGCAGCGCATGGGCGTCCGCTACGACGAGATCTCGATCAAGCCCGAGTTCGAGTCCTTCCTGGGCTCCCTCAATCCGCTGTTCGAGGGCCGTCCCTTCGACACCACCGAAGAGAACATCCAGGCACGCATCCGCGGCACCATGCTGATGGCGCTCTCGAACAAGTTCGGCTCCATCGTGCTGACCACCGGCAACAAGAGCGAGATGTCGACCGGCTACTGCACGCTCTACGGCGACATGGCGGGTGGCTTCGCGGTGATCAAGGACGTGGTCAAGACCATGGTGTTCAGGCTGGCCTGGTGGCGCAACGCCAACGACCCCTACGGCACCTGCGCCAACCCGATCCCCGAGCGCATCATCACCCGTCCGCCCAGCGCCGAGCTGCGCCCGGACCAGAAGGACCAGGACAGCCTGCCGCCCTACGAGGTGCTCGACGCCATCGTCGAGCGCTACATGGAGGAGGACCAGTCGCCGGCCGAGATCATCGCCGCCGGCTATCCGCAGGCGGCGGTCGACCAGGTGGTGCGCCTGATCCGCTTCAACGAGTACAAGCGCCGCCAGTCGCCGGTCGGCATCCGCGTCACGCACCGCAGCTTCGGCAAGGACTGGCGCTACCCGAACACCAACCGCTACCGCGCCTGAGGCGGGCCGAGCCCTGCGGCGGCTATTTCAGTGCTGCTCGACGCGCGCGCCATCTTCGAGCTCGCGCGGCGGGTGCAGCACGACGCGATCGCCCTGCGACAGGCCGCGCCTGATCGCGCTGCGGCCTTCGCCCTGCAGGCCGAGCTCGACCGGCTGCAGCCTGGCGCGCCCGCCCTCGATGCGAAACAGCGCCGCGCTGCCGTCCGGCTGCCGGAAGATAGCGCTGGTCGGCACCTGCAACGCGTCGTCCTGCTGCGCCAGCACGAAGCGCGCCAGCACGCGGTAGCCTTCGCCCAGGCGCTGCCAGCGCTCGCGCGGGCTCAGCAGCTCGACGATGACCCAGACCCGCTGCTCCTCGACGCCGAGCGCCGAGACCTTGGTGAATGCGCCGGGCTCGATGCGCTGCACCCTGCCTTCGAGCGCCGGCTCGCCGCCCCAGCGCGTCAGCTCGACCGCCTGGCCGGGACGCAGCCGCACCGCATCGGCTGACAGCACGTCCACCTCGACCTCGAGCGCGCGCGGGTCGCCGATCTCGAGCAGCGGCTCGCCCGCCTGCACGCTGCGCGCGCTCTGGTAGTGGCGCCTGAGCACGACGCCGTCGAGCGGGGCGGTCAGCACCAGCGCGGCGCGTCCGCCCGGGCCGGCAGCGGTCAGCGCGGCCTGCGCGGCCTGCCATTGATGGCCTGCGGTGGCCTCGCGAAAGCGCGCGCCCTGCGCCGCGAGTTCGGCGCGCTGCGCGGCGGTCTCGGCCTGTTGCAGCGCGGCGGGCGAGACCATGCCCTGCGCCGCCAGGCCCTGCTGGCGCAGCAGTTCGGCGCGGGCCAGCGCGGCGGCGCTGTCGGCCGCGCGCGCCTCGGCGGCGGCGGCCAGCCTTTGCGCGCTGGCCGCCTCGATCTGGGCCTCGGCCTGGGCCCGGCTGCGGGCATCGAGCGCCGGCGTTGCCAGCGGCTCCAGCGTCAGCAGCGCCTCGCCGGCCTTGACCGGGTCGCCCGGCTCGAGCGTGAGCCGGCGCGCCTGCGCCGCCATCGGCGCCGCGATCACATGGCGCTCGCGCACCCGGGTGCGGCCCTCGGCTTCCAGCGTCTCGCGCACGCGGCCGAGCTCGACCGGCGCGCTGTCGACGCGCAGCGTCTCGGGCCAGAGCGCGAGCGCCAGCAGCGCCGCGCCAGTCGCCGCGATCAGGATCAGGCGCAACGCGCGTGCCTTGCCGTTCTTCATCTTCACTCCCTTGTCTTGAGCACGGCGATCAGGTCGAGCCGGTGCAGTCGCCGCGCCACCAGCCAGGCCGACAGCGCCGCGGCTGCCAGCATGATGCCGCCGGCCAGCGCCAGATCCTGCGGCGCCAGCCGCAGCGGCACCCGGTAGAGCTCGGACTGGAAGCCGCCCACCAGCCAGCTGCTCATGCCCCAGCCCAGCGCAAATCCGGGCAACAGCGCGCCCAGGCTCAGCGTCGCGAGCTCGCCCAGCAGCAGGCCGCGCACCTCGGCGCGGGTGTAGCCGAGGATGCGCAGGCTGGCGAGGTCGCGCTCGCGCTCGGCCAGGGTGATGCGCGCGGCGTTGTAGACGACGCCGACCGTGATGCTGGCTGCCATCAGCGTCATGACCAGCGTGAAGGTCAGGATGCTCTCGGCCATGGTGTCGTAGAAGCTCGCGATAGAGGCGGCGCGGTCGCCGACTCCGGCTACCTGCGGCAGGCCGCGCAGCTCGCGCAGCAGGGCCGCTTTCGCCGCTGGCTCGACCGACAGCCAAGCGCCCGAGACCAGGTCGCCCTCGCGCAGCAGCCGGTTGAGCCAGTCGCGCCGCGCGTAGGCGCCGACGCCCAGGTACTCCTTGACCGTGCCGGCCAGCACGAGCTCGGCAGGCTCGCGGCTGCCGTCGAGGAACTCGACCGTGAGCCGGTCGCCCGCCCTGAGCTGCAGCATGCCGGCCAGGTGATCGGTCAGCAGCAGGCCTTGGTCGGGCAGGGCCAGCGGCTTGAGCTCGGCGTCGAGCAGGCGCTTGAGCGGGATCTCGCCCGCCATGCCCTGCAGCTCGGTGCGGTGGCTGCGATGGCCATGGTGCAGCCGGACCGGCACGCTGCGAAACGCCTGCACCGAGCGCACCCCAGGCAGGGCGGCGAGCTCGTCGATCACGCGCCAGGGGCCGGGTTCGACCAGCGTGACGCTGAGATCCTCGCGCTGGCCGAGCCCGAACTGGACCGCGATCATCTCGTCGATCGCGCTGCCCTGCAGGCGCGACATCACCAGGATGCCGCAGGACAGGCCGATGCCCAGCACCGACAGCGTCGAGCGCCAGGGGCGGCGTTCTAGGTTGCGCAGCACCATGCGCGCGCTGGCGTCGAGCAGGGTGCCGAGCCCGGCGCGCTCAAGCAGCGTGACTCGGTAGCGGGAGGGCGATTCCGGACGCATCGCCTGCGCCGGCGCCAGCCGCAAGACCTGGCGCAAGCCCGCCGCGGTGCCGACGGCGGCCGCCAGCAGCGCGAAGCCCAGCGCCAGCAACCAGACATCGGCGTCGAGCGACCAGACCAGGTAGGGAAAGCGGTAGAAGCGCATGTAGATGTCGGCCAGTCCTCGCCCGAGCCAGGCGCCCAGCGCGAGCGCGGGCGGCAGCGCGACGCCGACCATCAGCAGCACCAGCCCGGCGTAGTGGCGCACGATCTCGCCCGGGCTGTAGCCGAAGGCCTTGAGCACGGCGATCTGCTCGCGCTGGGTGCCGATCAGGCGCCCGAGCACCACATGCAGCAGGAAGGCGGTCACGCCCAGGAAGACCAGGCTGAACATGCGCGCGCTGGTGGCGAGTTGCTTGAGCTCCTCGTCCAGCAGCCGGTGCGAGAGCTGCAGCTCGCGGCCATGCGCGCCGCGCCCGCCGTAGGGCTTGAGCAGCCGGTCGACGGCATCGATCACGCGCGCTGCCGATGCGCCCGGCTCCAGGCCGAGGACCAGCTGGTTGAAGGCGCCGTCGAGGTCGAAGGCCGCGGCCAGCGCCGGGCGCGGCAGCCACAGCACCGTGAAGCGGCGGAAGTCGGGAAACAGCTCGCCAGGCCGGATCATGTAGATGAACTCGGGCGACTGGGCAATGCCGCTGATGTGCAGTGCCTGGCGCCTGCCGTTGATGATTGCCACCAGCGCATCACCCGGCTGCAGGCCATGCTCGGCCGCGAAGGCGTCTCCGACCAGGGTCTCGTGCGCCTGCTGCGGCAGCGCGCCGGCCAGCAGATGGACCTGGTTGGGCGCGAGCTCGTGCTCGGGCAGCGAGACCGCCTGCGCGTTGAGCGCCTCGTCGAGTTCGGCCAGCTCGAGCTTGACCGGCCGCACGATGCGGCCCTCGGCCTGCGCGACGCCGGGCAGGGCGCGGATCTCCTGCAGCAGGGGCAGCGGCGCGCGCTGCAGGCTGGCGAAGACGTCGGCGAAGCGCTGGCGCTCGTAGAACAGCGCGCGCGTCTCGGACAGCGCGCGCAGGTTGCTCACCGCCATCACCATGGTGGCGATGCCGCCGATGACGACCAGCGCGATTGCCAGCGTCTGGCCGCGCAAGCTCCACAGATCGCGCAGCAGCTTGGCATGCAGCGGCTTCACCAGCTCAGCTCCCTGGCAGCCCGGCGCCTGGCATTGCGCTGCTCGCGCGCGATCCGGCCGTCGCTCATCTGGATCACGCGGTCGGCCATCTCGGCGATCACGGCGTTGTGCGTGATGACGACGACCAGCGCGCCAGTCTCGCGGTGGATATGCTCGAGCGCCTCCAGCACCAGCACCCCGGTCTGCGAATCGAGCGCGCCGGTCGGCTCGTCGCACAGCAGCAGCGCCGGGCGCTTGGCGATCGCGCGCGCGATCGCGACGCGCTGCTGCTCGCCGCCGGAGAGCTGGGCCGGAAAATGCTGGCGGCGCTCGGCCAGACCGACCAGCGCCAGCGCCTGTGCCGCGTCCATCGGCGCGCTGGCGATCTCGGTCACCAGCTCGACGTTCTCCTGCGCGCTCAGGCTCGGGATCAGGTTGTAGAACTGGAACACGAAGCCGACCGACTCGCGCCGGTAGCGCGTGAGCTCGGCCTCGCTGGCCAGGCTCAGGTCACGGCCCTGGCACAGCAGCTGCCCGCTGCTGGGCTGGTCGAGGCCGCCGAGCAGGTTGAGCAGGGTCGACTTGCCGCTGCCCGAGGCCCCCAGCAGCACGACGAACTCGCCCGGCCGCAGCACCAGGTCGATCCCGCGCAGGGCCTGCACCTCGACCTCGCCCATCCGGTAGGTCTTGGTCAGGGCCCTGGCTTCGAGGACAGGCGCCTCAGTATGGGTCGGCTGGCTGGATTCAGGCATGCCCCCAATCTAGCCCCAAAGCGGCACGCGCGCCAGCGTCCTGAGCCTGATGCACCGGGCGGGGGAGGGCCGGGATGGCGCGTGATACAGTTTTGGCTCAAAGCAACCCCACATGGAGTCCACAATGAAGCAGATCACCGCCGTCATCAAACCCTTCAAGCTCGAGGAAGTGCGCGAGGCACTGGCCGAACAGGGGGTGACGGGGCTGACCGTGACCGAGGTCAAGGGCTTCGGCCGCCAGAAGGGCCATACCGAGCTCTACCGTGGCGCAGAATACGTGGTGGACTTCCTGCCCAAGGTGCGCATCGAGCTGGTGGTCAAGAGCGACGACGTCGACCGCTGCGTCGACGCCATCATCCGCGCCGCGCGCACCGGCAAGATCGGCGATGGCAAGATCTTCGTCACCCCGGTCGAGCGCGTGATCCGCATCCGCACCGGCGAGCAGGACGAATCCGCCGTCTGATGTCGTCGGCAGCGGACCAGCCGCTGCCCGCCCGTCCTCAGATCTGGTCCAGGCTGGCCGGGACTCCCGGCCTGGCGGCCTGGGCTAGCCTGGGCAGCAGGTCGGCTGCCGTGCTGCCCACCTGCAGCAGGTCCATCTGCCACTCGCCGACGAAGCCCTCGCGCACTGTCTGGCCCAGGAAGGCCAGCAGGCCGTCGTAATAGCACCCTGCGTTGAGCAGGCCGATCGGCTTGCCGTGGTAGCCGAGCTGGCGCCAGGCCCAGACCTCGAACAGTTCCTCGAAGGTACCGATGCCGCCGGGCAGTGCCAGGAAGGCGTCGGCGCGCTCGGCCATCAGGTGCTTGCGCTCGTGCATGGTGGCGACCACATGCAGCTCGCTGCAGCCCTGGTGGGCCGCCTCCATCTCGACCAGGGCCTGCGGTATGACGCCGGTCACATGGGCGCCGGCCGCCAGCGCGGCGTCGGCCACTGCCCCCATCAGGCCATGGTGGCCGCCACCATAGACCAGACGGGCGCCGTTGCTCCCGATCCAGTAGCCGACCTCGCGCGCCAGTTCCAGATGGGCCGGATCCTGGCCCGGCCTGGAGCCACAGTAGACGCAGAGGGTGAAGGGTGGGGTGTCGGTCTTGTTCATTTCCATGCCCGTCATCATGCCAGCAGGCGCTGCCAGATGGCCGCCAGCCAGACCCCGCCGCACAGCAGCAGGCTCAGCAGCACCGCGGCGCTGCCCATGTCCTTGGCGCGCTTGGACAGCTCATGCCATTCGGGGCTTATGCGGTCGATCGCGGCTTCGATACCAGTGTTGAGCAGCTCGACCACCATGACCAGCACGACGCAGGCCAGCAGCAGCGCGGTCTCGAGCCAGCTGCGGCCGAGCCAGAAGGCGGCGGGCAGCATGACGCTGGCTGCGATCGCCTCCTGGCGAAAGGCCGTCTCCTGCCAGCCGGCGCGCAGGCCGGCGATCGAGTAGCGCAGGGCATGGCGCAGCCTGGCCAGGCCGCGACGCTGCTTCTGCGCCTGTGGCGCCTCCTGCGGCTCGGTCCCGGCCGGCGGCATCATTTTGCGGGCTGCTTGCTCTTGGCGGCGGCCAGCCTGGGGGCGGACACCAGCGCCGTGCCGGCCCAGGCGTCGTGCCAGAACTGTCGCTGCGGGTGCAGCAGCGCCAGCAGCGCCCAGCAAATGATCCAGCCCAGCGCCAGCGCGACCACGACAAAGCCGTGCAGCTGCAGCAGCCAGCCCGCCAGCAGCGGCGGCAGGAACCAGATCCAGCTCAGCAGGTAGCGCATCAGCGCCCGGCCCAGCGTGGGCGGCATCCCGTCCGGACCCTGGATGCGGATATGCCAGGTGCGCATCGGCAGGGTCTGGCCGTGGCGCCAGAACCAGGAAAAGTACAGGCCCAGCAGCAGGAAGATGAAGCCCTGCAGTTCCGGGCGGTTCTGCAGCCCGTGGCGGGTCTGGGTGACGATGCCGAACAGCAGGCCGGCGACGAAGATGACGCCGAACAGCAGCACGCCTTCATAGAGCCAGCAGGCCATGCGCCGGCGCAGGGTGGGGGTGGTCGGATGCGAAGTAGGGGCGGATTTCATGTCTGGAGCAGCAAGCGATGCCGGATTGTCTCACCCCGGCCGCAGGGTGAAACCCTTTGCGCTTGATCAAAAAGATCAGGGTTTGCTGCAGCCGGGTCTGTTGCAGTGCGATAATGATCGCATCAGCACCCAAGGCAAACGGGTCAAGGTCGCGCGTCAGATCGATGCCATGTCCTTGGCCTCAAGTCCCGAGGCCGCCTCACGAGGGCAGGTCCGAGGGGCACCCCAGGTTTTTCGTTAGAGAAATACCCGAAAGGTTCATCATGGAAATCAACAAGGCAGAACTCGCCTCCGCAGCGGCCGCATCCGGCCAACACCCCGAAGAATTGATGGGCGCCGAGATCATGGTGCGCGCCCTGCAGGCCGAAGGCGTCAAGCAGATCTGGGGCTATCCCGGCGGCGCCGTGCTCTACATCTACGACGCGATCTACAAGCAGGACACCATCCAGCACGTGCTGGTGCGCCACGAGCAGGCCGCCGTGCACGCCGCCGACGGCTATGCGCGCGCCACCGGAGAGGTCGGCGTCGCGCTGGTGACCTCGGGTCCGGGCCTGACCAACGCCGTCACCGGCATCGCCACCGCCTACACCGACAGCATCCCGATGGTGATCATCTCGGGCCAGGTGCCGACCTCGATGATCGGCTCCGACGCCTTCCAGGAATGCGACACCGTCGGCATCACGCGCCCGATCGTCAAGCACAACTTCCTGGTCAAGGATGTGCGCGACATGGCCGAGGTGATGAAGAAGGCCTTCCACATCGCGCGCACCGGCCGTCCGGGCCCGGTGGTGGTCGACATCCCGAAGGACGTCTCGTTCAACAAGGCGCCCTACCACGGCTACCCCGAGTCGGTCGCGATGCGCAGCTACAACCCGGTGCGCAAGGGCCATGGCGGCCAGATCCGCAAGGCGCTGCAGCTGCTGATGTCGGCCAAGCGGCCCTACATCTACACCGGCGGCGGCGTGCTGCTGGGCAATGCCGAGCAGCAGCTGCGCGAGCTGGTCGACATGACCGGCTTCCCGGTCACCCATACCCTGATGGGCCTGGGCGCCTATCCGGCCACCGACCGCAAGTTCCTTGGCATGCTGGGCATGCACGGCACGGTCGAGGCCAACTACGCGATGCAGAACTGCGACGTGCTGCTGGCCGTCGGCGCGCGCTTCGATGACCGCGTGATCGGCAACCCCAAGCATTTCGCCTCGGTCGAGCGCAAGATCATCCACATCGACATCGATCCGTCCAGCATCGCCAAGCGGGTCAAGGTCGACGTGCCGATCGTGGGCGACGTCAAGGAGGTGCTGAACGAGCTCATCTCCATGATCCGCGAGTCGCAGCAGCGCAACGATCCGCAGGCGCTCTCTGCCTGGTGGAACCAGATCGAGGGCTGGCGCGCCAAGGACTGCCTGGCCTACGACCGTGGCAACACCGAGGTGATCAAGCCGCAGGCCGTGGTCGAGGCGCTCTGGAACCTGACCAAGGACGACGACTGCTACATCAGCTCCGACGTCGGCCAGCACCAGATGTTCGCGGCCCAGTTCTACAAGTTCGACCGGCCGCGCCGCTGGATCAACTCGGGCGGCCTGGGCACCATGGGCGTGGGCCTGCCCTACGCGATGGGCATCAAGCTGGCGCTGCCGCAGGCCGACAGCTGGTGCATCACCGGCGAGGGCTCGATCCAGATGAACATCCAGGAGCTCTCGACCTGCCACCAGTACGGCACCCCGGTCAAGATCGTCTCGCTCAACAACCGCTACCTCGGCATGGTGCGCCAGTGGCAGGAACTGATCTACCAGGGCCGCTACAGCCACAGCTACATGGACGCGCTACCCAACTTCGTCGCCATCGCCGAGGCCTACGGCCATGTCGGCATGCTGATCGAGCGCCCCGAGGACGTCGAGCCCGCGCTGCGCGAGGCGCGCGCGATCAAGGATCGCACCGTCTTCATGGACTTCCGCACCGACCCGACCGAGAACGTCTGGCCGATGGTCGAAGCCGGCAAGGGCATCACCGAGATGCTGCTCGGCTCGGAAGAGCTCTGATCCTCCCTTACCCAGGGCAGAAGAATCTATTGACCGCCAAGCCCGCTGCTTACCGGCAGCGGGGGAGGGCGGCGAAATGAGGAATCGCTGACATGAAACACATCATCGCCGTTCTGATCGAGAACGAAGCTGGCGCGCTGTCGCGCGTCGTGGGCCTGTTCTCGGCCCGTGGCTACAACATCGAGTCGCTCACCGTCGCGCCGACCGAGGATCCCTCGCTGTCGCGCATGACGATCCAGACCACCGGCTCCGACGACGTGGTCGAGCAGATCACCAAGCACCTGAACCGCCTGATCGAGGTGGTCAAGGTGGTCGACCTGACCGAGGGCAGCTACACCGAGCGCGAGCTCATGCTGATCAAGGTCCGTGCGGTCGGCAAGGAGCGCGAGGAGATGAAGCGCATGGCCGACATCTTCCGCGGCCGCATCATCGACGTCACCGACAAGAGCTACACCATCGAGCTGACCGGTGACCAGTCCAAGAACGACGCCTTCCTGCAGGCGATCGACCGCGGCGCCATCCTCGAGACCGTGCGCACCGGCCCCAGCGGCATCGGTCGCGGCGAGCGCATCCTGCGCGTCTGAGCGCAGCGCCTCCGTTTAAACTAGCGCCTTTCCGAGGCTCAGCCTTTTGCCGTTCGGGCTGGGCCTGTCGATGCCCTTCGACGGGCTCATCCACGAACGTCAACACCCTATTCATTTGGAGCAAGCATGAACGTTTTCTACGACAAAGACTGTGACCTGAGCCTGATCAAGGGCAAGACTGTCGCCATCATCGGCTACGGCAGCCAGGGCCACGCCCACGCCCAGAACCTGAACGAGAGCGGCGTCAAGGTCGTCGTCGGCCTGCGCAAGGGCGGCGCCTCCTGGGACAAGGTCGCCAAGGCCGGCCTGACCGTGATGGAAGTCAACGACGCCGTCAAGGCCGCTGACCTGGTCATGATCCTGCTGCCCGACGAGAACATCCCCGAGGTGTACAAGAACAACGTCGAG
This sequence comes from uncultured Chitinophaga sp., assembly GCA_964547895.1. GTDB lineage: Bacteria > Pseudomonadota > Gammaproteobacteria > Burkholderiales > Burkholderiaceae_C > Malikia. The sequence continues at coordinate 12,554 of CAZJQH010000044.1, forward strand.
CCCAACATCAAGCAAGGCGCCACCCTGGCCTTCGCCCACGGCTTCAACGTGCACTACAACCAGGTCGTGCCGCGCGCTGACCTGGACGTGATCATGGTCGCCCCCAAGGGCCCGGGCCACACCGTGCGCTCCGAGTACCTCAAGGGCGGCGGCGTGCCGACCCTGATCGCCGTCTACCAGGACAAGTCCGGCAAGGCCCGTGACCTGGCACTGTCCTACGCCTGCGCCAACGGCGGCGGCAAGGGCGGCATCATCGAGACCAACTTCAAGGAAGAGACCGAGACCGACCTGTTCGGCGAGCAGGCCGTGCTGTGCGGCGGCGCCGTCGAGCTGGTCAAGATGGGCTTCGAGACCCTGACCGAAGCCGGCTATGCTCCGGAAATGGCCTACTTCGAGTGCCTGCACGAGCTCAAGCTGATCGTCGACCTCATGTACGAAGGCGGCATCGCCAACATGAACTACTCGATCTCGAACAACGCCGAGTACGGCGAGTACGTGACCGGCACCGAGGTGATCAACGAGCAGTCGCGTGAAGCCATGCGCAATGCCCTCAAGCGCATCCAGACCGGCGAATACGCCAAGATGTTCATCCTGGAAGGCCGCACCAACTATCCCTCCATGACCGCTCGCCGCCGCCTGAACGCCGAGCACCAGATCGAGGTGGTGGGCGAGAAGCTGCGCGCCATGATGCCCTGGATCTCCAAGAACAAGCTGGTCGACCAGACCCGCAACTGATCCCGCTGCCGGCCTTGATGCCGGCCGGAATCCGTAAAACCGCCTCCGGTGCGCCGGCTGGCGGTTTTTTTTCGGCCTGCGTCTGCACTGCTGTGGCTGGCTTAAACTCGGGCTCCATGAATGTCAGCCACATCGAAGACTGAGGTCAGCCATGCACGACGGAGCCGATCCCCTCAACACCCCCGAAATCGCCCAGCCCAGACGCCACAAGGGCATCTATGTGCTGCCCAACATGATCACGCTGGCCTCGCTGTTCGGTGGCTTCTATGCCGTCGTGATGTCGATGAACGGCCGCTACGACCTGGCCACCGCCGCGATCTTTGTCTCGATGGTGCTCGACAGTCTCGATGGCCGGGTCGCCCGCCTGACCCATACCCAGAGCGCCTTTGGCGAGCAGATGGATTCGCTCTCCGACATGGTCTCGTTCGGTGCTGCGCCGGCCTTGATCGCCTATGAGTGGGCGCTGCGCGACCTGGGTCGCTGGGGCTGGATCGCCGCCTTCGTCTACTGTGCCTGTGCGGCGCTGCGGCTGGCGCGCTTCAACGTCAATACCGGGGTGGTCGACAAGCGCTTCTTCCAGGGCCTGCCTTCGCCGGCCGCTGCCGCGCTGGTGGCCGGCTTCATCTGGCTCTCCACCGAGGCCGGCCTCGAGCCCGGCAGCCTGGCCTGGCCGATGTTCGCCATCACGCTCTACGCCGGCCTGACCATGGTCACCAATGCACCCTTCTACAGTTTCAAGGACCTGTCGATGAAGAAGAGCGTGCCGTTCGCCACCATCGTGCTGGTGGCGCTGGTGATCGCCGTCATCAACATCGACCCGCCCACCGTGCTGTTCGGACTGTTCGTCTGCTACGCGCTGTCGGGCTACGTGGTCTATGCGGTGCGCAAGGCCAAGGGCCAGCCGACCAGCGTGATCAGCACCACGACCGACGAGCCCGACGAGCGCGGCCTGCACGACTGATCCCGCGCCGATAGCCAAATCCATCGGGGCGGAATGGCTTTCTCCTATCAGAAGCGGCGCCTCTTTGTGATACATTGTTTGACATGAAAACCGCACGCGCACTGCTACTAGCCTTCATGCCTCACGGGCAGTTGGAATAGCGCGCGCGTTTTCCAGACCAACGGCCCGTATGCACCCGCAGCGGGCCGTTTGTTTTGAATCCTGCGGGGGTCTTTTCCGTTTCGGCCACGAGCCGGACTTCAGGAGCAGCAAATGAGCGACAAACTGATCATCTTCGACACCACCTTGCGTGACGGCGAGCAATCTCCGGGCGCCTCCATGACCCGCGACGAGAAGCTGCGCATCGCGCGCCAGCTCGAGCGCCTGAAGGTCGACGTGA
>CAZJQH010000045.1:0-1902 GCA_964547895.1 uncultured Chitinophaga sp.
CCCAGACCACCAGCAGGCCGATCTCGGTCATCAGCGACACCGTGGGCGAGAACAGCGACCAGAGCTTGTTGAGCCGGTCATTCACCTGCAGGTTGTGCTGGTTGGCATCGCGGAAGCGGTCGGCCTCGCGCTGCTCCTGGGCGAAGGCCTTGACGACGCGGATGCCCGGAATGGTGTCGGCCAGCACGCTGGTGACCTCGGACCAGACCCGGTCGATCTTCTCGAAGCCGGTGCGCAGGCGGTCCCGCACGATATGGATCAGCCAGCCGATGAAGGGCAGCGGCAGCAGCGTGGCGAGCGCTAGCTCGGGATTGATCGAGAACAGGATGCCCGCCGTCATCATGATCATCAGCACGTCGGTCGCGAAGTCGAGCAGGTGCAGCGACAGGAATACGTTGATGCGGTCTGTCTCGTTGCCGATGCGAGCCATCAGGTCGCCGGTGCGCCGGCCGCCGAAATACTCGAGCGAGAGCTTGAGCAGGTGCTCGTAGGTGGTGGTGCGCAGGTCGGCGCCGATGCGCTCGGACACCAGCGCCAGGATGTAGGTCTTGATCCAGCCCAGCACCCAGGCCAGCAGCGCAGCCCCCAGCAGGCCGCTGAGCAGCAGCGTGACCAGGCCGGTGTCGATCGGCTTGCCGTTCTGGTAGGGGATCAGTACCTGGTCCATCAGCGGCATGGTCAGGTAGGGAGGTACCAGCGTCGCGGCGGTCGAGGCCAGCGTGAGCAGGAAGCCAGCGAGCAACTGCCAGCGGTAGGGATGGGCGAAGCGCCACAGCCGCAGCAGGGTCCAGGTCGACGGCGGCGTGTGGATGACCTGGGCGCAGACCTCGCACTCGTCGGCTTCCGGGTCGAGCGGAGACTGGCATTGCGGGCACAGGCTCAAGGGGGAGAGCTGCAGCGGGCGACCGTGCAGCAGGAACTCGCGCCGGGCCTCGAACTGCTCGAGCAGGCGGCTGGCCTGCACATGGGCACCCAGGGTATAGCGCCAGGCCGCCAGGCGCTGCCCGCCCTGCACCAGCTCTAGCAGGCCGACGCCGTTGTGGTCGCTGCTGTTCAGCGCGATCTCCTGGTCGAGCGCCCAGTGGCGCAAGCTGGCCTGGGCGCCCTCGCCTTCGAGCGCCCAGAGCTCATCGGCCGTGACGACCAGCAGGCCGGCGGAAAAGCGCAACTGCTCGTCCAGGTCAAGTTCCAGCCAGGCCTGCACCGGGGCGCTGCCCAGCCGCGCCAGGACGGCCGCACGCCATTTTTCCGGAAAGCCCGAGGGCAGCGCGACCTGTTCTGTGAGTGACGACATGTTGCAATAAATTTTTCGGTGGCCACACGCCAAGGGCGTGAACTAGGTGGAAAATCCGGCACGACAGGCTGTTCCTGCAGGGCATGACCCATGCGGTCTTGCCCTCCGGAACATACTGATTCAGTTTGTTCAGATTGTAAAGCTGAGCCGATCACGCAAATCTGCCACCATGAGCCCTTTCATGTCGGGTTGCGACCAGGCGCCTTGCCTGCCGCATCCCGGCTTGCGGGCCAGCCCAAGATGAAGCATCAACCCATACAGATCCTGCACACCCACCACCTGCGCGGCCCCAGCATCTGGACCTACCACCAGGCGGTCGAAGTCCTGATCGACATCGGTGCGCTGGAGGACTTCCCCTCGCACCAGCTGCCCGGCTTCAACGAGCGCCTGCTGGCCTGGCTGCCGGGCCTGCACGAGCATCACTGCGGCCTGGGCTATCGCGGCGGCTTCGTCGAGCGCCTGCGCGACGGCACCTGGCCCGGCCACATCATGGAGCATGTGGCGATCGAGCTGCAGAACCTCGCGGGCCTGCCAGCAGCCTTCGGCAAGGCGCGCTCGACCGACCAGCGCGGCGTCTACAAGGTGGTGATCCGCACCGGCCAGAAGGA
>CAZJQH010000045.1:2002-14350 GCA_964547895.1 uncultured Chitinophaga sp.
ATCTGGACCGCCGAGACCGACCGCACCAGCGCGATCGCCGAAGGCATCTCCAAGGACAAGGACCTGACCAAGCAGCTGCTCGAGTCCTGCGGCGTCCCCACCCCCGAGGGCCAGGAAGTCGACAGCGCCGAGCAGGCCTGGGAGGCGGCGCAGGACATCGGCCTGCCGGTGGTGGTCAAGCCCTCCAACGCCAACCGCGGCCGCGGCGTCGTGATCAACCTGCGCACCCGCGAGGAAGTCATGGCTGCCTACGAGATCGCGGCCAAGGTCAGCTCCTACGTCATGGTCGAGCGCATGGTCGAGGGCGAGGAGCACCGCCTGCTGATCGTCGGCAACCAGCTGGTTGCTGCCGTGCGCGGCGAGCTGTCCTACCTCCAGGGTGACGGCAGCTCGACGGTGGCGCAGTTGGTCGAGTCCCAGATCAACTCCGATCCGAGACGCGGCGAGGAGGAGCATTTCCCGCTGAACCCGATCCGCCTGCCGGCCAACGGCAAGGTCATGCTCGAGCTGCAGCGCCAGGGACTGACGCCTGACTCCGTGCCCGAGGCCGGCCGCCAGGTCCTGCTCGAGCGCAATGGCGTGCTGAACCAGGACATCACCGACCTGGTCCACCCCTCGGTGGCCGAGCTCGCCTGCCTGGCCGCGCGCATCGTCGGCCTGGACATCGCTGGCGTCGACGTGGTGGTCCACGACATCTCGCGCCCGCTCGAGCCCCAAGGCGGCGCCATCATCGAGGTCAATGCCGGCCCCGGCCTGCTGATGCACCTGCAACCCGCCGTCGGCCAGCCGCGTCCGGTTGGCGAGGCGATCGTCGAGCACTTGATGGGCCGCGACAACGACGGCCGCATTCCGGTGGTCGGCATCAGCGGCGTCGAGCACACCACGGCGGTGGCGATGCTGACCGGCTGGCTGCTGTATCGCGCCGGCTACGTCACTGGCCTGGCCTGCAATGCCGGCATGTACCTGCAGATGGACCGCATCGAGACCGCTTCGCCCGGCGAATGGGAATCCGGCCAGCGCATCCTGATGAACCGCACCACCACGGCGGCGGTGATCGAGAGCAGCCCGCGCAGCATCCTCGAGCATGGCCTGGCATACGACCGCTGCCAGGTCGGCGTCGTCACCGGCGTGCCGATGCCCGAAGGGCTGCAGGACCATCATGTGCACAGCCACGACCAGATGCGCAACGTGCTGCGCACCCAGGTCGACGTCGTGCTGCCCAGCGGCTGCGCCGTGCTCAACGCCGACGACGAGGTCTGTGCCGGCCTGGCCGAGCTCTGCGACGGCAGCGTGCTGTTCTACACCGTCAAGGCCGACCACGAGCTGCTGGCCGAACACTGCGCCGATGAAGGCGGCCGCTTCCTGGTCGTGCGCGACGAGCGCATCGTGCTGATCGACCACCGCGGCGAAACGCTGGTGATGGACCTGCGCCACCCGATGGTCGAGCGACTGCTGCAGCAGCACCTGGCCTTGCCGGCGCTGCTGGCCGCAGTGGGCGCCGCGCTGGCGCTCGAGATGGATCCCGCGCTGGTTCGTGCCGGCGTCGAGACTGCCGAATAAACCTTTTCCGGCTGAGCAAGCAAGATGGAAGTTTCCCGCATCCGGGCCCTGCGCGGCCCCAACCTCTGGTCCCGCCACACCGCGATCGAGGCCGTCGTCAAGCTCGAGCCGCAGGAATGCGATCTGGCGCTGCTGCCCGGCTTCGTCGATCGCCTGCGCGAGCGTTTTCCGCAACTCGGCGCCCTGCCCAAGTCGAGCGCCCAGTCAGCCGTCTCGCTGGCCCATGCGCTGGAACGCGCTGCGCTGGCGCTGCAGGCCGAGGCCGGCTGCAAGGTCAGCTTCAGCCGCTGTGCCAAGGCGCCCGACGAGGGCATCTACCAGATCGTGCTCGAGTACAGCGAGGAGCAGGTCGGCCGCATGGCGCTGGACCTGGCGATCGAGCTGGTCGAGGCTGCGCTCGAGAGCAAGGCCTTTGATCTGGTCGAGGCGATCGCGCGGCTGCGCGAGACCGACGAGGATGTGCGCCTGGGCCCCTCGACCGGATCGATCGTCGATGCGGCCGTGGCGCGCGGCATTCCCTATCGGCGCCTGACCGAGGGCAGCCTGGTACAGCTGGGCTGGGGCAGCAAGCAGCGCCGCATCCAGGCTGCCGAAGTCGACCGTACCAGCGCCATCGCCGAAGGTATCGCGCAGGACAAGGACCTGACCAAGAAGCTGCTGCACGCCGCCGGCGTGCCGGTGCCGCTGGGCCGTCCGGTCAAGGACGAGGAAGACGCCTGGACGGCAGCGCAGGAGCTCGGCGGCGCCGTCGTGGTCAAGCCGCTCGACGGCAACCAGGGCAAGGGCGTGACCGTCAACGTGCAGACGCGCGAGCAGGTCATCGCCGCCTACCGCAACGCACGCCACTACCGCGAGGAAATCCTGGTCGAGCGCTACCTGCCCGGCATCGACTACCGCCTGCTGGTGGTGGGCGACAGATTGGTCGCCGCAGCTCGCCGCGATCCGCCGCTGGTGATCGGCGATGGCTCGCACAGCGTGCGCGAGCTGGTCGAGATCGTCAACCGTGATCCGCGGCGCGGCGACGGCCATGCCACGCCGCTGACCAAGATCCGGCTCGACGAGATCGCCATCGACCGCCTGCGCGAGCAGGACCTGACCCCCGAATCGGTTCCGGCGCTGGGCCAGCGCGTCGTGCTGCGCAACAACGCCAACCTCTCGACCGGCGGCAGCGCGACCGATGTCACTGACGAGGTCCACCCTGAAGTCGCGGCGCGCGTCGTCGCGGCGGCGCAGATGGTGGGCCTGGACATCTGTGGCGTCGACGTGGTCTGCGAGAACGTGATCGAGCCGCTCGAGAAGCAGAGCGGCGGCATCGTCGAGGTCAATGCTGCCCCTGGCCTGCGCATGCACCTGAGCCCGAGCTTCGGCAAGGGCCGCAACGTCGGCGAGGCGGTGATCAACCACATGTTCCCGGACGGCGATGACGGCCGCATCCCGATCGTTGCCGTCACCGGTACCAACGGCAAGACCACCACGGTGCGCTTGGCCGCCCATCTGCTCAAGGGCAATGGCCTGCGTGTGGGCATGACGAATACCGACGGCGTCTACGTCAACGGCCGCCAGACCGACAGCGGTGACTGCAGCGGTCCGCGCAGCGCGCGCAACGTGCTGATGCACCCGGACTGCGACGCCGCCGTGTTCGAAACTGCGCGTGGCGGCCTGCTGCGCGAAGGCCTCGCCTATGACCGCTGCCAGGTCGCCGTAGTGACCAATATCGGCGCCGGCGACCACCTCGGGCTGAACTTCATCACCACGCTCGAGGACCTGCGCGTGCTCAAGCGCGTGATCGTGCTCAACGTCGCGCCCAATGGCATGGCGGTGCTCAACGGCACCGACCCCGAGGTGGTCAAGATGGCCAAGCACTGTCCGGGCCAGATCACCTACTTCGGTCAGGACGCGCACCATCCGGTTATCGCGACCCATCGCGCGTTGGGCAAGCGCGTGCTGTTCGTCGACCAAGGCGACATCGTTGCAGCTGAAGGTGGTCAGGAAGTCCACATCCCGCTTTCGGGCGTGCCCATCACCGCCAACGGCGCGATCCGCTTCCAGGTCGACAATGCACTGGCCGCCATCGGCGCCGCCTGGGCCCTGGGCGTACCCTGGGACCGGATCAAGGCCAGCCTGGCGACCTTCGTCAGCGATGCCCAGGCCGTGCCGGGCCGCTTCAACCTGTTTGACTACCAGGGCGCGACCCTGATTGCCGACTACGGCCACAATCCGGATGCGATCCAGGCACTGTGCGACGCGGTCGTCAATATGCCGGCTCAGCAGCGCGTGGTCGTGATCAGCGGCGCGGGCGACCGCCGTGACGAAGACATCCGCGACCAGACCAAGATCCTGGGCCAGGTATTCGACGAGGTCATCCTGTACCAGGACGCCTGCCAGCGCGGCCGCGCCGATGGCGAGGTGCTGGCGCTGCTGCGCGAGGGCCTGGTCGGTGCGAGCAAGACCCAGCGCGTGCAGGAGATCCAGGGCGAGTTCGTCGCGATCGACACCGCCCTGGCCGCCCTCGAGCCCGGCGACCTGTGCCTGATACTGATCGACCAGGTCGAGGAGGCGCTGGCTCATATCGCCAAGCGCTGCGAGGCCGCCAAGGCCTGATCACGGCCCCTGGCCTGACCGCCTCGATGCAAAAGGGACTGCAGGCGCAGTCCCTTTTTCAATCCCAGTACAGGATGGCCTCGCGTCCGCTGACCATTAGGTCGAGCTGGCGTCCGACCGGCAGCAGCACCTTGGTCGGCACATGACCGAACGGCAGCCCGGTCAGCACCGGAACCCCGAGCTGGCTGCGCAACCAGTCCACCACGCTCTGCAGCTTGAAGCCCTTGTCGTGCGGCACCAGCTGGAAGCGGTTGAACTGCCCCAGCACGACCGCCTTCTGCCTGCCGAGCACGCCGGCGTGCAGCAGCTGCGTGAGCATGCGCTCGATGCGGTAGGGGTGCTCGGCCACGTCCTCCAGGAACAGCACGCCACCTTCAATCTGCGGGAAATATGGCGTGCCCAGCATGGACACCAGCACCGACAGGTTGCCACCCCAGAGCATGGCCTGCTCGACTCCCCAGCCATCCTCGCCGACGAGCTCGGGATGCGCGCGCAGGTCCGACAGCGGCAGGCGCCAGCCGGTGCCCTCGCCCTGGCCGCTGAGCAGATCGTCGAAGCAGGCCTGCATGATCTCGTCGGGCTCTTCCGCGACGCCGAAGTCTTCCAGCAAGGCGGGGCCGGCCCAGGTCGGGGTGCCGGTCTGGGCCAGCATGGATAGCTGCAGCGCGGTGAAGTCGCTCAGACCCACGAAAGCGGTGCCGCGCTCGACCGCTTGCTGCAATTCGGCATAAGGCAGGCGCGGCAACAGGCGCGTGAGACCGTAACCGCCGCGCGAGGTCAGCGCGACCTGCGCACCGCTGGCGGCTGCACGTGCAATGGCGGCCAGCCGGGTCTCGTCGTCACCGGCAAAGCGCTGGTGGCTGGCAAGGGCGGCGGGGTCGATCTCGACCTCGTGACCTTGGGCCTGCAGGCGCTTGACGCCACGACGGAAAGCGGCCATGTCGCGCACGGCGCCGCTTGGTGAGTAGATGTAGATATGGGCCATGCGCCGATTATCGTGCCTGTCCCGAATCGCTCAAATGCCTGCGCGACCCCTCTGCCCGCCCGCCATCCCAGCCCTGGCTGCGCCAGGCCTTGGGTGCCACGGCATGGCCGGCATCGGGATATGGGGCTTGCTGCAGCTCGGGCGGCAGCTCAAGCAGCAGCTCTGGCGCGAGCTCGACCACCTCGCGCACGTGCTGCGGCGCTGCCTGCTGCAAGGCCATCGCGAGCATTGTCTGTGCCGGCGCATGCGCGATCGAAAACTTCCTCACTTCGCGCGCCTCCAGCCAGCCCAGCAACACGGCGACATGGACCTGCAGGCTGTGCCAGCCGGCTTTCTTGGGCTTGTCGCTCTGGCCAAAGCCGATCAGGTCGGGCAGCAGCACGCGCTCGCCCTGCTCCGCCCTGGCGCCGGCCCAGTCGGCCAGCTGCGGCCACCAGCCGTCCGGACCGTGCAGGGCCAGCCAGACCCGGTCCGCTTGGCGCGGCCCCAGGTCAAGGGCGTGCAGCCGCAGTCGCTGCAGCGCCGGCAGCTCCAGCTCATGGTGGCTGGCCGGGCGCAGGCCGGGCCAGCGTTGCCAGGCCGGCTCGAAGCGCTGCTCTGGCGCGCGCAAGGCATCCTCCCGCAAGGGAATCGCGGCTTTCCTGGCAGCGCGCCTGCGCCCGGCGAAGAACTCCTGCATCAGTACCGCGCATTCCTCCGCCAGCACGCCCCCCACCACCTCGGTCTGGTGATTCAGCTGCCTGAACGCGAACAGGTCGAGCACCGATCCAGCCGCGCCAGTCTTGGGCTCGCGCGCGCCATAGATCACGCGCCGGATGCGCGCATGCAGGATGGCCTGCGCGCACATGGCGCAGGGTTCTAGCGTCACATAGAGCTCGCAGTCATCGAGCCGGTAGTTGCCGATACGGGCAGCGGCCTCGCGCAGGGCCAGCATCTCGGCATGCGCCGTCGGGTCATGCAGGCCAATCGGCTGGTTGTGCGTGCAGGCCAGCAGTTCGACTACTGAGCCTGACTGGCGCCGTACCAGCACTGCCCCCACCGGGACTTCCCCTTGGGCGGCTGACTGGCGAGCAGCGGCCAGGGCCTGGCCCATGTGGGTCTTGTCTTGCTCGGCGATGGAATCCAGTTCTGGCATGGCCCGCATGCTAACCGAGCGGAGGCACGATGTTGCCGTTCACCTTGGGGCAAAATCCCGGCTTTACTCACAGCGCCACTTCAGTGACATCCATGGCTTCCACCCTGCCCCCCACCCTCTCCCTCAAGCTGCCCGAAGACCACATCTTCGAGGACCTGAAGCTGCGCCGCTGCGCCGATGACGCGATCGACCTCGACATGGACCTGGTGCAGAAGATCTGCCAGCTCAACGGACTGGACTGGGACAAGGTGCTGGCCAACCCCGGCCCCGTGGTCAGTACCATCCTGACCGTCTGGTACAAGAGCCACCTGGCCGAGGGTGGCTCGCCTGATCCGGTGATGGAGCGGCTCAAGCAGGGGCATTGAGCGCCCTGCCTCCGCTGGCTGGCCCCTACTTCTTCACCCAGCCTTGCGGGCCCTGGATGTAGTTGCCGGCCTGGGTGCGCTCTGCAGCCTCGCGCGCAAAGACGGCCGCTGCGTCGTTGATCGAGATGCCGTTGCGCGCCGCGATCTGCTCGAACTGGGTGCGGCGCTGGCGGTTGACCTGCTCGAGCAGCTGACGGGCCTCGGGCGGCGCATCGGCCCTGACCAGTCCCAGGTAGCCATCGCGCTGCTCGCCTAGCCAGCCTTGCGACTTGGCGCTGGAGAGATCGAGCGCGAAGGCCGTGCCGGCCAGCATGGCGAGGCCGACAATGGCGGCCTTGAAGGTGGTTTTCATGGTGAGCTTGCTGGTTTTCATGCGGCGTCTCCGGATCAGAACAGGCCCTTGTCGGACTGGAACATCTGCTGCACGTCCTTCTCGACCTTGAGCAGGATCTCGTGCCGGATGTTGACGTTCATGTTGATCTCGATCGGCTTCTCGGGCGCCTGCAGCTTGACGGTCGGCGAGCAGGCCAGCAGCCCGAGCGCGGGCAGGACGGCGATCCATCGATGACTGAACAGTTGAGACAAGGTTTTCTCCCGGTTCTGATGCGTGGTGATAGCAGAGGATCCAGCCCCAACCTTACTGCAATTTGCCTTGCTGCAGTTGTTTCAGCAGGTAAGTGTTGAAGTCGCCCGACAGCAAGGCGCCTTGCAACAGGCCCGGCAGGCTGCCGTTGATGTTGAGCTTGAAGTCGATTGGGTGGCCGCTGTAGAGCTCGGGGTTGTGGCCGTCGAGCTCGAGCGCGATCCGGTACTGGCCGTCGGCCTGATAGTTGACGCCGGCCTGCAGCCGGCTGTAGCGGAAGTCGCGCAGCGCCTGCAGGCCGATATTGTCTGCGACCGGCGTCGCTGGCCGGTAGCGCAGCACCCCGCCCTCCGTCGAATGCAGCTCGCCGTCGCGCACTTGTGCCTTGCCACTCTCCCAGGACAGCGGCAGCCGGCCCGAGATCCTGCCGCTTCCCTCGAGCCCAGGGAAGTCAAGCATGGCGAGCAGTCTGGCAAGGTCGACTTGTTCGACCAGCAGCGTGACGGCGCCTGACTGCGGCGGCCATGCCAGGCTGGCGGGCTCGCTGGCGATGCTGCCTCCCAGCAGACCGCTGCTGAGCTCACTGAGCGACAGCCGGGCCTTGTCAGCATCGAGCTGCAGCGTGAGCGTCTGCAACTGCAGCCCGGCTGCGAGAGCGACGGTCTCCGCACTGGCGTTCAGCCGGCCTGTCGGACCCTTCAGATCATCCAGTTGCAAGCGGGCGTGCACGCCGCTGGCGAGCGACTTGGACCAGCTCAGCTGGCCCTTGCTGAGCTCCAGCTCGCCTGCCAATCTGGCCATGCCGCCATGGTCCGGGCAGTAGCGCCCTGAAAACCTGGCAGAAGTCAGCCCCGCTTGAAGCGACAGCGGCTTGAGGTTGGAGAACATCGGCAGCAGCATCCTGCCGACCTGGGGCAGCTGGCCCTTGTGATCGAGCCTGAAGTCCGCGCAGCCGGTCGCCAGGCGATAGTCGCCCTGCCAGTCGAGCAGCGCACTCTGCTGAGGGCCGAGCAGCTTGCCTTGCGCCTGGAGTCGATTCTTCTGCCAATGCCAGTCGGCATCGAGCCCCAGTTCCGGCCAGTCCGGCTTGAAGCGGACGGGCGGCAGCTTGGCCCGGCCGCTCGCGCTGAAGGTCTCGGGCCTCTCGAGGTCCTGCAGGCGGAGCCGGTCGACGACGACGGCTAGCGCCTGGCCATCGGCTGGCTTGAACGTGATTGGCAGCGGCTTGCTGCTGGCCTTGCCGGATTCGATCGAGTAGGCCTGCTTGAGCTGGATGTCCGCCCGCCAGGGGCTGCCCTGATTGCCCCGGAGGTTCATGCTGTAGCCGGGCTGGAAGCTGGCCGACCATTGCAGCTTGTCTTCCACAGGATGGAGCTCGATTCTGACTGAGCCGTCGGCCTGCAGCGACTTGCCATCGAGGGTGCTGATCCGGACCGCAGTGGCGTCCATTTTTGCCGTGGCGCTTTTCCATTGACCGATTGTCTGGTCAAGCATCAGGTCCGCTGCGAACCGCAGGCGTCCACTGACTCTGGCCTGTATCAGGGCTGGAGTCTGCAACAAGTACTGTAACAGTGGCAGGTCATTGGCCAGATCCAGATCACCCTTCATCGTGGCTTGTTTGCTAATTTTTTCATCTAGAAGGATGCTTGTTTTTGCGTAAGTTACATATAAACCCGAGCCAGACATTCCAGTCTGGCCCGGCCACTCCAGCTCCAGAGAACTGGTCTCGCCAGCATGCAAGCTGGCCAGCATGGGTAGGCCCGCATAGTTGAACGCAATCCGGTATTGACCGCTGGAGGGCTGGGTCACCTCCACAGGGCTGGTAAAGCGCCAGTGCCTGCCGCCTGCACTCTTCGCATCCACTTCGAGGGCGTCGATCCGGAGCCCTTCGAATGGCAGCGCAAGCGCCGGGACCTCCGGCCAGGGCGCCGGCTCGGCACTACTGCCCTGCTGCCACTGCAGGCGGGCACTGCCGGCCCGCAGCCAGCTCACGCGGCGGTCTGGCCAGGACCAGTCTGCCACGATGTCATGCAGCTCGATGGCGACTTGCGATTCCTCGGCGCCGGCGACAATGCGGCGCAGCTTCAGTGCCTCGAGCTTGAAGCGCTTGAGTCCTGGCTCCGGGCCTTGGAAGGACTCCAGCTGCCAGCCCTGCCCGGCCAGCCAGCGTTTCACCCCTTGGCGCAGCAGACCCTGCCAGCTGAAGTAAAGCAGCAAGAGCAGGGCCAGCAGCACGACTACCGCCCACCATCTGGGTGACGGCTTGCACGTCATCAATCAGGCAGTTCCAAGCAGCGTGAACAGCACCACCAGCACGCCAAGGCCGAGGTTGACCGAGACCCAGCGCCGTATCATGGCCAGAGCACTCCCAGCAGCGCTCCAATCGGCTGCCGCCACGGCCAGGCCCAGGCGCTTGTAAAGCGCAAAGCGGATGTGCAGGAAGATCAGCACCATGACCAGGCCCAGCACGGCCATGATGGTCCAGGCCAGCGGCATCTCGAAGCTGCCGCCAGACTGCACCGTCTGCCTGGCCACGCGACCCAGCATCCATACCCCAGTGACCAGTGTCAGCAACGAAGCGGCCAGGACCGCCCGGAAGAAGCGGCCAAGCACCTCATGCATGAGCCGCAGACGTACCGGTGGCTCGAGCTGGGCAACGGCGGGCCGCAGGAAGAAATGAGCAAATACCATGCCGCCAATCCAGACGATGATCGAGAGCAGGTGGAAGGTCTTGAGAGTCGCGTAGAACATCAGGAGTCCTCAGGCAGGGGTGAAAAAGGCAAACGCCCGACCCGATGCTAGACCGGGTCGGGCGAACCTTGCTTGCCTGCCAGCGCAAGACCCCTCAGGTCAAGGACCGGCAAAAGAAGCAATCATTCCCACTCGATCGTCGCTGGCGGCTTGGAGCTCACGTCATAGGTGACGCGGTTGATGCCGCGCACTTCATTGATGATGCGGCCCGAGACGCGCTTGAGCAAGCTGTAGGGCAGCTCGGCCCAGTCGGCAGTCATGAAGTCGCTGGTGCAGACCGCGCGCAGCGCCACCACGTAGTCGTAGGTACGGCCGTCGCCCATCACGCCGACACTCTTGACCGGCAGGAAGACGGTGAAGGCCTGGCTGGTCAGGTCGTACCAGGTCTTGCCGCTGACCGGGTCGATGGTCGAGCGCAGTTCCTCGATGAAGATGGCGTCGGCGTGGCGCAGCAGGTCGGCGTATTCCTTCTTGACCTCGCCCAGGATGCGCACGCCCAGGCCCGGGCCCGGGAAGGGGTGGCGATACACCATGTCATGCGGCAGGCCGAGTGCCACGCCAAGCTCGCGCACTTCATCCTTGAACAGGTCGCGCAGCGGCTCCAGCAATTTCAGGCCGAGCTGCTCGGGCAGCCCGCCGACGTTGTGGTGGCTCTTGATCGTGACCGCCTTCTTGCTCTTGGCGCCGCCTGACTCGATCACGTCGGGGTAGATCGTGCCCTGGGCCAGGAAGGTGGCACCCTTGGCGCCGTTGCCGGCGGCCTTGAGCTTGGCAGCCTCGGCCTTGAAGACGTCGACGAACAGGCGCCCGATGATCTTGCGCTTGGCTTCCGGGTCGCTGACGCCGGAGAGCTCGCCCATGAACAGCTCGGTGGCGTCGACGCGGATCACCTTGGCATGCAGCTTGCCCGCGAACATGTCCATCACCATGTCGCCTTCGTTCAGGCGCAGCAGGCCGTGGTCGACGAAGACGCAGGTCAGCTGGTCGCCGATGGCGCGGTGGATCAGCGCGGCAGCCACCGACGAGTCGACACCGCCCGACAGGCCCAGGATCACTTCCTCGTCGCCGACCTGCTCGCGGATCTTTTGCACCGCTTCCTCGACATGGTCGCGCATGACCCAGTCGGGACGGGTAGCGCAGATCTCGAGCACGAAGCGCTCCAGCATCTCGCGGCCCTTGACGGTATGGGTGACCTCGGGGTGGAACTGGACCGCGTAGAAATGGCGCTCTTCGTCGGCCATGCCGGCGATCGGGCAGCTCGGGGTGGAAGCCATGAGCTTGAAGCCCGGCGGCAGCTCGGTGACCTTGTCGCCGTGGCTCATCCAGACCTTGAGCATGCCGTGGCCCTCTGGGGTGGTGAAGTCGGCGATTTCCTTCAGCAGCGCGGTGTGGCCGTGGGCGCGCACCTCGGCGTAGCCGAACTCGCGCTGATGGCCGCTTTCGACCTTGCCGCCGAGCTGCTGTGCCATGGTCTGCATGCCGTAGCAGATGCCCAGCACCGGCACGCCGAGCTCGAACACGGCCTTCGGAGCCGCGTCGGTGGATTCCTCGTAGACGCTGGCATGGCTGCCCGACAGGATCACGCCCTTGAGCTGGCCGTCGGCTGCGTATTCGCGCACCCACTCGTCAGTCACGTCGCAGGGGTGGACTTCGCAGTAGACATGGGCTTCGCGCACGCGGCGCGCGATCAGCTGGGTGACCTGGGAGCCGAAGTCGAGGATGAGGATTTTCTGGTGTTGCATGGCTTGATCGGGAAGTCGATGCAGGAAAAAAGAAAAGGCCGTCCAGCCTGGACGGCCCCTTGGGGCCTTCATTCAGGCCCGGTGTCAGTCGGCGCGGTAGTTCGGCGCTTCCTTGGTGATCTGCACGTCGTGCACATGGCTTTCGCGGATGCCGGCAGCCGTGATCTCGACGAACTCGGCCTTCTCGTGCATCTCGGCCACGCTGGCGCAGCCACAGTAGCCGAGCGAGGCCCGCACGCCGCCGGCCATCTGGTAGATGATCGAGACGACGGAACCCTTGTAGGGCACGCGGCCCTCGATGCCTTCGGGCACCAGCTTGTCGGCGTTCGGGTTGGTGCTGCTGGCTTCCTGGAAGTAGCGGTCGGCGCTGCCCTGCTGCATCGCGCCGATCGAGCCCATGCCGCGGTAGCTCTTGTAGCTGCGGCCCTGGAACAGCACGATCTCGCCCGGGGCTTCCTCGGTGCCGGCGAACATGCCGCCCATCATGACGGTGGAGGCACCTGCGGCGAGCGCCTTGGAGATGTCGCCCGAGTAGCGGATGCCGCCGTCGGCGATCAGGGGCACGCCGGTGCCCTTGAGCGCGGTGGCGACGCTGTCGATGGCCATGATCTGCGGCACGCCGACGC
>CAZJQH010000046.1:0-8322 GCA_964547895.1 uncultured Chitinophaga sp.
CCCAATGGTTCGTGCGCATGGACGAGGGCGACGGCATCTTCACCACCGACAAGGCACCGCGCAGCCTGCGCCAGCTCGCGCTGGAGGCGATCGAGCACACCCATTTCTACCCCGAGAACGGCCGCGCCCGCCTGCGCGACATGATCGCCAACCGGCCCGACTGGTGCATCAGCCGCCAGCGCAGCTGGGGCGTGCCGCTGCCCTTCCTGCTGCATGTCGACAGCGGCGAGCCGCATCCGCGCACGCCCGAGATCATCGACCTGGCAGCCGAGGTGATCGAAGCCGGCGGCGTCGAGGCCTGGAGCAAGCTGAGCGTGGCCGACATCCTGGCGCGCATCGCTGACAGCGCCGACGCGGCGAGCTACAGCAAGAGCACCGACATCCTGGAAGTCTGGTTCGACTCCGGCTCGACCCACACCACCGTGCTCAAGGCCAGCCACGCCGGCGGCGCGCATGACCACGGCCCGGAAGCCGACCTCTATCTGGAAGGCCATGACCAGCACCGCGGCTGGTTCCACAGCTCGCTGCTGCTGGGCTGCGCGCTGTACGACCGCGCGCCCTACAAGGGCCTGCTGACGCACGGCTTCACCGTCGACGGCCAGGGCCGCAAGATGAGCAAGTCGGTCGGCAACGTGGTGGCACCCCAGACCATCAGCACCAAGATGGGCGCCGAGATCATCCGCCTCTGGGTCGCGATGACCGACTACTCGGGCGACCTCGGCATCGACGACAAGATCCTGGCGCGCGTGGTGGACGCCTACCGCCGCATCCGCAACACGCTGCGCTTCCTGCTGGCCAACATCAGCGACTTCGACGCCGCGACCGACGCCGTGCCGTTCGAGCAGATGCTGGAAGTTGACCGCTATGCGCTGAGCCGCGCCTCGGCCTTCCAGGCCGACCTGCTGGCGCACTACCAGGTCTACGAGTTCCACCCGGTGGTCTCCAAGCTGCAGGTCTACTGCTCGGAGGACCTGGGCGCCTTCTACCTCGACGTGCTGAAGGACCGCCTCTACACCACCGCGCCCAAGAGCCTGGCGCGCCGCTCGGCCCAGACCGCGCTGCACCAGATCACCCACGCCATGCTGCGCTGGATGGCGCCCTTCCTCTCCTTCACCGCCGAGGAAGCCTGGGCCATCATCGGCCACACGCCGTCGATCTTCACCGAGACCTACCTGCCGCTGGAGACGCCGAACGAGGCGCTGATCGCCAAGTGGAGCCGGGTGCTGGAGCTGCGCGGCATCGTCAACAAGGCGATCGAGGAGCGCCGCGTCGCCGGCGAGGTCGGCTCCTCGCTGCAGGCCAATGTGGTGCTGACGCTGGGCGCCGAGGACCTGGCGCTGCTGTCCTCGCTCGGCGAGGACCTGAAGTTCGTCTTCATCGTCTCGGCCATCGAACTGGCGGCGGGCGCCGACGTGGCGGTCGAGGTCAAGGCCTCGGGTGCGCAGAAATGCGAGCGCTGCTGGCATTACCGCGACGACGTCGGTCACGACGCGGCCCACCCCGGCATCTGCGGCCGCTGCACCAGCAACCTGCACGGCGCGGGCGAAACCCGCACCGTGGCCTGAAGATGGCCCCGCGCCCCTCTGCAGGCCGCCCACGCAAGGTCTACGCCACGCCCTCGGGCGGGATCGGCCTGCTGCCCTGGCTGGCGCTGGCGCTGCTGATCCTGCTGGTCGACCAGCTCAGCAAGTTCCTGATCCTGGCCAACTACCTGCACAATGAGGCCACCGTCGTCACCAGCTTCTTCAACCTGGTGCGGGTGCACAACGCGGGCGCGGCGTTTTCCTTCCTGGCTGGTGCCGGCGGCTGGCAGCGCTGGTTCTTCACTGCGCTGGGACTGGGCGCGGCCGGTTTCATCGTCTGGCTGCTGCGCGCGCATGCGGGCCAGCGCCTGTTCTCGTTCTCGCTCTCCTGCATCCTGGGCGGCGCGATCGGCAACGTGATCGACCGCCTGCTGCACGGCTACGTGGTCGACATGCTCGACTTCCACTGGCGGTGGCTGGAGCCGGTGTTTCCGGCTGGCCATTTTCCGGCCTTCAACGTCGCCGATATGGCGATCAGCGTAGGCGCGGCAGGCATCATCCTGGACGAGCTGCTGCGGGTGCGCAAGACGCGCTGAACGCTTGACCAGCCGGGTGAAGGAAGAAGGGCGCTCAAGCGCCCTCTTTTACGCCCCAATCATGATTTGTCCTAGACAAAAAAGACCAGGGACAGTAGCATCGGGACAATAGCCGGGTCTCGGATCACCTGCCTGGCGCCACCCCACATCTACAGCATATCGACATGAACCACACCGCACTGATCACCGGGGCTGCTGGCGGCCTGGGTCAGGCCGTCGCCGAGCAACTCGCCCGCGAGGGCTGGAAGCTGGTGGTCGTCGGCCGCGATGCCGAGCGCCTGCAGCAGGCGTTTGGCTCGGCGCATCGGCAGATCGTCGCCGACTGTTCGACCACCGAAGGCGTCAAGACCGTCTTCGCCACCCTGAAGTCAGAGCAGATCCAGCCCACTGCGCTGGCGCACTGCATCGGCAACATCCGCCTGGGCGCCCTGCACCGCATGAGCGAGGCGGACTTCGACGCCTGCCTGCGCGCCAACCTGATCAGCGCCTTCCACACCCTGGCCGGCTTCGTCAACAGCCTGCGCGATGCCCGCAGCCCGGGCGCGGCGGTGCTGGTCTCGTCGGCGGCGGCCCGGGTCGGCACCCCCAACCACGAGGCAATCGCCGCGGCCAAGGGCGGTCTCGAAGGACTTGTACGCGGGGCAGCCTCCACCTACGCCTCGGCCGGCATCCGCTTCAACGCGGTCGCGCCGGGCATGATGGAGACGCCCGCCACCGCCGGCCTGATCAGCAATGCCACTGCCCGCGACGCGGCAGCCCGCCAGTATCCCCTGCCGGGCATCGGCTCAGCAGCCGAACTGGCCGACCTGATGTGCTGGCTGCTGTCCGAACGCGCGGCCCGCGTCACCGGCCAGGTCTGGTCGCTCGACGGCGGTTTCTCGGCGATCCGGCCGCTGGTCAAGTAAGCTGACAGCCTCGATGGCCGTCAGCGGCGGCCCAAACCCAGCACCGGAGTCATCATGACAGGATGGTTCAACAAGCTGCCAGGTTTCCAGAAGACTCCGGCCGGCGTGGAGCGGGTCATCCTGCGCAAGCTGCCGCAATTCACCATGCTGGGCACGGCTGTGCTGCTGCTGCCCTCGCTGCTGGTTCGCCTGCTCGAGTGGCTGGATCCCCCGCTGGAGAGCACCGGAGGGCTGTCCATGGTCGACGTCTATGTCATCAGCCTGGTCGTGCTGCACTGGACGGTGATGTTCACGGCCGGCATCGCCGCCTTCATCGTCATGGTGATGAAGGGGCCGGCCTATGTGGCCGATCCCTATCCGCTGCAGGAATCCGAGCAGCGTCCGCCCAGGGACTGAGTCGGCCCGCTCAGGTCAGCAGGATGCTGGAGCCCGTGGTCAGTCGGGCCTCCATGTCGCGATGCGCCTGCGCCGCCTGCTCGAGCGGGTAGCGGCGCTCGATGTGGATCTTGACCTGGCCGCTTTCGACCACCGCGAACAGCTCGTCGGCCATGGCCTGGGTGCGCTCACGCGTGCGCAGATGGCTGGGCAGGGTCGGCCGCGTCAGGTAGAGCGAGCCTTTCTGCGCCAGCAGGCCTGGCGCGAACGGCGGCACCGCGCCCGACGAGTTGCCAAAGCTCGCCATCAGTCCCAGCGGCTGCAGGCAGTCGAGCGAGCCCATGAAGGTGTCCTTGCCGACCGAGTCGTACACCACCTTGACGCCCTCGCCGCCAGTGATCTCGCGCACGCGCGCGACGAAGTCCTCCTTGCGGTAGTTGATCATGTGGGCGGCGCCATTGGCCAGCGCCAGCGCGCATTTCTCGTCGCTGCCAGCGGTGCCGATCAGGCGGAAGCCCAGCGCCCTGGCCCACTGGCAGGCGATCAGGCCGACGCCGCCGGCGGCCGCATGCCACAGGATGAAGTCGCCCGGCTGCAGGCCCTCGGCCGGCAGCGTGCGCCTGAGCAGGTATTGCGCGGTCATGCCCTTGAGCATCATGGCGGCGGCGGTCTCGAAGCTGATCGAATCGGGCAGGCGGCAGACGTTCATCGCGGACGTGATGCGGCGGTCGCAATAGGCGCCAGGCAGGTTGCTGGCGGCATAGGCGGCGCGGTCGCCGACCTTGAGGTGGGTGACGCCCTCGCCCACCGCCTCGATCACGCCCGCGCCCTCGCCGCCCAGGATCAGCGGCATCGGCATGGGATAGAGACCGGAGCGCTGGTAGGTGTCGATGAAGTTGAGGCCGATCGCGTGATGGCGGATGCGGACCTCGCCCGGACCGGGCTCGCCGACCTCGATCTGGACCAGTTCCATCAGGTCGGGTCCGCCGTGCTGGGAAATGCGGATGGCACGGCTCGGGTAAACGGACATGGGGTGGCTCCTGCTGTGGTGGTTGCTGATGGAGCAATCCTGCCACGAAATCGCGGCTGCCAGCGCGATGATGGTCTGTTCAAGACAGGCTTGGTTTGCCAGAATCGAGATCGATAAAGGCAAGGGAGGAATGAGGAATGGAGAGCATCTTGCAACGCTCGGGAATCGCCATCGTCGCCTGGATCATGTCCGGCCTTGGCGCGGCGGCTCAAGCCGGCATGCAGCTGGAAACGCCGCCAGCTCCGGCCATCCCTGCGCCAGCGGCGGCGGCGGCCAGCAAGTCCAGTCCGGCAGGCAAGCCACGTCCAGCCAGCCTCCCCGCTGCAGCGCGCCAGGATGACAGGGCGGCTTGGCCTGCTTGCATCCGGCAGCTCAACGCAGCAGCGCTGGCCGCCGAACTGGAGGCCGAAAGCGTCCAGGCACTGCTCGAACAGTGTTCGACCTGAACTCTTCAGCAGGGAAGCTAGCATGAACCGCCCCCAGAAATCCACCTCGATGCTGTGCCTGCTGCTGGCGCTGGCAGCTTGCGCCACGAACCCCAGCCAGGACAGCGCCCCGCCTGATGCAGCGGTGCCGGCAGCGCCAGAGCCGGCACTGGAAGCCGCCGCAGAAACCCCGTCCCGTGCCGAGGAATTGCGGGCCGAGGGTGACCGGCTGCAAGCCCAGGGACGCTGTCGGGATGCGCTGCCGCATTACGGGCTGGCAGCCCTCGAGCCCGGCCCGGGACGCAGCCAGACGCTCGCGGCCATCTACCTGTGCCACTGGCAGCTGCAGCGCCCCCAGGCCGCCGAGGAGAGCCTGAGCTTGTTCCTGCGCCACGAGCTTGATCAGAGGCGGCTGCCACTCAAGCTGCTGTTCCAGCCTGGCGAGACACGCTATCTGGCCGACGCCAGGATCTCTGCGTCCTACGGCACCTGGTTGCGCCAAGTCGCCGACACCATGCTGGCGACCGACAGCTGCCTGGCGCTGCACGGCCATGCGGGTCCGAGCGCGGTCGAGCAGTACAACCCAGGACTGGCGCTGCGGCGGGCCCAGCTGGTGCAGCGCCAGCTCGAGGCCCTGGCACCGGCACTCAAAGGTCGGCTGCAATCGCAGGCCGCCGAAGCCGGCGAACCCCTGGTCGGAAGCGCCAGCGACGACCTGCGCGATGCGCTCGACCGCCGGGTCGAGTTCAGCCTGCTCGACTGCTGAAGCCCGGCGCCGGCAGGCCTGGCCAGCGCTTGCTACAGTGCTGGCATGACTGCAACTGCTACAAGACTGGACACGACCACCGTCCTGCTGCTCATCACCGCCCCGCTGCTCTGGGCCGGCAACGCCATCGTCGGCCGCATCGCGGCCGGCTGGATTCCGCCCGTGACCTTCAACCTGCTGCGCTGGACCCTGGCGCTGTTCGTGCTGCTGCCGCTGGCCGGCTGGGTGCTGCGGCGCTCCAGCCCGATCTGGCGCGAATGGCGCCACTACGCCCTGCTCGGCCTGCTCGCGATCACCGGCTACAACACGCTGCAGTACCTGGCGCTGCATACCTCCTCGCCGCTCAACGTGACGCTGGTGGCCTCCAGCATGCCGGTCTGGATGCTGCTGGTCGGCCGCATCGGCTTTGCCGCCGCCGTGACCGCCAAGGCAATGGCTGGCGCCACACTGTCGCTGGCTGGCGTGGCCGTGGTGCTGAGCAAGGGCGAGCTCGCCCGGCTGCTGCAGCTGCAGTTCGTGCCGGGCGACGGCTGGATCCTGCTGGCAGCCTTCTGCTGGGCCTGGTACAGCTGGCTGCTGACCCGGCGCCAGGGCGCGCCCGAGGTCAGGCAGGACTGGGCCGCCTTCCTGCTGGCGCAGATCGTCTTCGGCCTGATCGCATCGGCCGGGCTCAGCGCGGGCGAATGGCTGCTGCCGGCCGAGCCGCCGCAGATCGCCTGGAGCTGGAAGCTGGCCGCCGTGCTGCTGTTCGTCGCGCTGGGCCCGGCGCTGACCGCCTACCGCTGCTGGGGTGCCGGCGTGCAGCGCGCCGGCCCGACGCTGGCGAGCTTCTTCAGCAACCTGACGCCGCTGTTCGCCGCGCTGATGTCGGCCGCGCTGCTGGGCGAGCCGCCGCGCGCCTATCACGCCATCGCCTTCCTGCTGATCGTCGGCGGCATCGTGGTGTCGGCGCGGCGCTGAGCCGGCGCGGCGGCTTCAGAGCCGCGCGCGCGTGACCCAAAGCACGCCGGCGAGCACCAGCGCGGTGCCGGCAGCGATCCAGCCGTTGAGCGGCTCGCCCAGGATGAGACCGCCCATAGCGATCGTCGACAGCGGCCCGACCATGCCGACCTGGGCCGTCAGGCCGGGGCCGATGCGCTCGATCGCCATCATCACCATCAGCACGGGCGCCGCCGTGCAGGCCACCGCGTTGAGCAGCGACAGCCAGATCACCTCGGGCGCGACGATGGCGGCCGACAAGGGCTTGAGCAGCAGGAACTGCAACAGGCACAGCAGGCAGGCGACGCTGGTGGCCAGCCCGACCAGGCGCAGCGAGCCGTGGCGCTTGACCAGCTCGCCACTGAAGACCAGGTAGAGCGCGTAGCTGACCGCGCTGGCGAACACGAGAGCACCGCCGATCAGCGTGGCGCTGCCCTCGAAGCTGAGCTCGTGGCCGAACACCAGCAGCATGCCGGCGTAGCTCAGCGCCATCGCGCCGTACTGGCGGACACTGATCGGCTTGCGATGGAGCAGCCAGCCCAGCAGCAGCACCAGGGTCGGATTCAGGTACAGGATCAGGCGCTCCAGGCTGGCGCTGATGTACTGCAGGCCCCAGAAGTCCAGCATGCTGGCGGCGTAATAGCCCGAGAAGCCCAGTCCCAGGATGCCGAGCCAGTCACGCCGGTTAAGCGGCCGTACCGGCAGGGCCTGGCGGTAGGTCGCCCACCAGGCCAGCGCCAGGAACATCGGCAGCGCGAACAGCATCCGGTACATGATGAGCGTGACCGCATCGACCCCATGGCGGTAGGCCAGCTTGACGATGATGGCCTTGCCGCTGAAGGCGATCGAGCCGGCCAGCGCGAGCAGCAGGCCCGAGCTGCGTCCGGCAGCGGCCAGGCTCAAGCGCCCACCTGCTTGAACACCTTGAGCCACTTGGTAGCGGGCAGGCCCCAGCGTTCCTGGATCGCTTCAGCGCGCGCCAGCAGCTCCATCCGGCTCGGGTGGCTGGGCGTGCGCTGCGCCAGCACGATGGTGTTGCCGTCACGGGTCGGCTTGAAAGCCCAGACCGCATCAGAACCGAAGGCCGCCTTGATGCTTTCGAGCGAGCGCTCGTAGCTGGCGTCGCGGCCGAACAGGTTGACCGTCATGCAGCCCTCGTCGGTCAGCATGTGGCGGCAGTCGGTGTAGAAGTCGGGGCTGTCGAGCACCGGCGCGGCGGCCTCGTGGTCGTAGAGATCGACCTGCAGCGCGTCGATGCTGCCGTGGAAGGGCGCGTGGCGCACCACCTCGGCCGCGTCGCCCAGGATCACGCTGAGCTTGTCCGAATCGGGCGGCAGCTTGAACCAGGTGCGGCAGGCCGCGACCACCTGCGGGTTGATCTCGATCGCGGTGGTGTCCATCTTCAGCTTCTTGAAGTGGAACTTGGTCAGCGCAGCCGACCCCAGGCCCAACTGCATCGCGCGCCGCTGGGCCACCGTGTCGGGATCGACGAACAGCAGCCAGGCCATCATGCGCTGGACATATTCGAGCTCGATCTCGAACGGCTTCTTGATCAGCATGCTGCCCTGGACCCATTCGGTGCCCAGGTGCAGGAAGCGGACCTCGGTGTCCTCCGAGATCGTGACCTCGGGCAGGTTGTCCGGGTCGGTGCGGGTGCGCGGGGATTTCGCCATCACGCCACCTCCACCAGGCCATGCTGCGCGAACACCTCGCGCCAGGCGGCG
>CAZJQH010000046.1:8422-14006 GCA_964547895.1 uncultured Chitinophaga sp.
GCCAGTCCGTGCAGTCGAGCCGGTGGCAGCGGGGTCAGGCTCATGATTCGGAGCCCCTGGCTGGGTTGACCGGAAACGATGCCGCCGCCTCGCCTGCCACCCCAGCGGGACACTGCGGCCCGGCCGGCAGCAGCGCGGCCAGCCTGGGCAGAGCGGCGAGCGCATTGGCCGTGCCCAGGTCTGCCAGCGCTTGAACCGACAGGCCCCGCAGCCCGGCCAGCGCGGCGCCGATACGCGGCAGCTCGGCCGGGCTGTTGATACCCTGCGGTCGCCCGGCAGCACGCTCGCTCGCATTGACGTAGAGCCACTGCGGCGGGATGTCGGGCGCGTCGGTCTCGAGCACCAGCGCCCCGGGCGGCAGGGTGGCAAGGAGCTGGCGCAGCTGGCGCGCGGCATCGAAGGTCGCGGCACCGCCAAAGCCCAGCTTGAAACCGAGCGCCTGGAAGGCCTGCGCCTGCTGCGCGCTGCCATTGAAGGCATGGGCGATGCCGCCCGCCACCGGCAGGCCACGCCCTACCATCTCGCGCAGGCCCTTGAGCAGCCAGTCGACCGAACGGCGCACATGCAGGATCACCGGCAGGCCGTGGCGCTGCGCCAGCCGCAGCTGCTCGCGGTAGAACCGCCACTGACGCTCGCGCATCTCGGGCGCGCAGAGCTCCGGCACGAAGAAGTCGAGCCCGATCTCGCCGACCGCGACCAGGCGCGGATCACCGGCGTGGCGCTCCAGCGCGTCGGCCAGCGCCTGCAGGTCGGCATCCCGCGCGCGCGGAACGAACAGCGGATGGATGCCAAGCGCATAGGCGTCAGCTGTCTGGTGTGCCAGCAAGCGCACGGCGTCGAAATCGGCCGCGTGCACCGCCGGATAGACGCACAGGCCGACGCCGAGCGCGCGTGCCCGCTCCCGCGCCTGCAGGCCCAGCGCGTGATCCGGGCCGAATTCAGGCGCGTCGAGGTGGCAATGGGTGTCGATCCACATGCCGCGATTGTCCTTCACCCATGAGTAATAGAGGTTTTATGGCTGCGGGTGACGCCGTCGCGGTGACGGCGTATGCTGGCTCCATGAACACCCCACTCGCCCAAGACCTCACCATCCTGACCGGTGCCTCGCGCGGCATGGGGCTGGCGATGGCGCGCCAGCTGCTGCGCCCGGGCCACCTGCTGCTGTGCCTGTCGCGCCAGGTCAATCCGGAACTGGAACAGCAGGCACACGCCGCCGGCGTCCATCTCGAGCAATGGTCGCAGGACCTGGCCGATGCCGGCGAAGCCGCCGAGCGGCTGCAGCGCTGGCTGCACAGCCTGCATGCGCCGGCCATTGCCAGCGCAACGCTGATCAACAACGCCGGCCTGCTGCCGTCCATCGTACCGCTGCAGGACTGTCCGGCGGATGAGCTGGTCCGGGCCCTGCGCGTCGGACTGGAGGCACCGATGCTGCTGAGCGGCGCCTTCCTGCGCGCGACCCAGGCCTGGGTCGATGCCGGCTGGCAGGGCGAGCGCAAGCTGCTTAACATCTCTTCGGGACTGGGCCGGCGCGCGATGGCATCCCAGTCGCCCTACTGCGCGGCCAAGGCCGGCCTGGACAACTTCAGCCGCTGCGTCGCGCTCGAACAGGCCAGGCAGCCGCATGGCGCCAAGGTGGTGTCGCTGGCGCCAGGCGTGATCGCCACCGGCATGCAGCTGCAGATGCGCGCGGCCGACTCGCGGCACTTCCCCGACCGCGAGCGCTTCGTAGGCCTGCACCAGCAGGGCCTGCTGACCAGCCCCGAGCAGGCCGCCACTCGCGTGCTGGCCTGGCTGGAACGGCCCGATTTTGGCGACCCGGTGATCGCCGACGTGCGCGACTGAACCGTTCGACTGGAGGCAGGCCATGGACCCGATCGAACTGACCCGGCTGAGCCCCGCCGATCCGCTGCGCTGGCTGCAGCGTGGCTGGCGCGACTTCATGCGCTGCCCGCGCATCGGCCTGTTCTACGGCCTGTGCTTTGGCCTGATGGGCCACGCGCTGTGGTGGGTGTTCGAGTCGGCGCCCGAGTATGTGCTCGCGCTCAGCGCCGGCTTCCTGCTGGTCGGGCCCTTCCTATGCCTGGGACTGTATGACGCCAGCCGCGGCCTCGAGCTCGGCGGTCGCGCGCCCTCCTTGCGCAGCACGCTGACGGCCTGGAAGACCCGGCAGGGACAGATGGCCATCTTCGCCGGCTTGCTGCTGATCCTGGAGCTGATCTGGAGCCGGGCCTCGCTGGTGGTGTTCGCGGTGAGCTTCAACACCCTGCCCTCGACCGAGGACCTGCTGGCCGGCCTGCTGCGACCGGAAAACCTCGCCTTCCTGCTGAGCTATGTCGCGGTCGGCGCCGTCTTCGCCGGGCTGATCTTCGTCACCAGCGTGATCTCGATCCCGATGATCCTGGACCGGCAGGTCGACGCGGTGACCGCCGGCCTGACCAGCCTGCGCGCCTGCGCCGAGAACCCGGGCGTGATGCTGCTGTGGGGCGCGCTGATCACGCTGCTGGTGGCGCTGGCCATGCTGCCCTGGCTGCTGGGCCTGCT
Source organism: uncultured Chitinophaga sp. (assembly GCA_964547895.1). Lineage (GTDB taxonomy): Bacteria > Pseudomonadota > Gammaproteobacteria > Burkholderiales > Burkholderiaceae_C > Malikia. Next base: position 10,964 of record CAZJQH010000046.1, read on the forward strand.
GATCGTCGGCCCCGTGCTGGGACACGCGAGCTGGCACGCCTACCGCCAGCTGCTGCCCGCGCGGCAAGCCAGCTGAGCGGCAGCTGCAGCGGGCCTGGCTGCGATAATCAGAGCCGTACCCTGCACCGGAGTAGCCATGTCCACCTTCGTCGATGCCAGCCTGATTGCCGTTGATGGCGCACTGCGTACCCTGTTCGCGCCGCACCGTGCCAGCCGCCCCACCCCCGTCCCGCGCACCCTCGAAGCCGAGCCAGCCGCCGAGATGTCAGACGCCGACCGGGCGCTGTCGGCGGCGCTGATGCGGGTCAACCATGTGGGCGAGATCTGCGCACAGGCGCTCTACACCTCGCAGGCGCTGGCGGCGCGCCTGGGGCCCGGCACGCCGCAGGAACGCGAGCGGCTGGCCCGCCACCTGGAAGCCGCCGGCCAGGAGGAGACCGACCACCTGGCCTGGTGCAAGCAGCGCCTCGACGAGCTCGGCTCGCGCCCCTCGCTGCTCAACCCGCTCTGGTACGCGGGCGCCTTCGGCATCGGCCTGGTCGCCGGGCGACTGGGCCGCGCGACCAGCCTGGGCTTCGTGATCGAGACCGAGCGCCAGGTCGAGGCCCATCTCGACGGCCACCTGGACCAGCTGCCGGCCCAGGACCATGCCTCGCGCGCGATCGTGCAGCAGATGAAGGACGACGAGATCCGCCACGCCGACGAGGCGCAGGCCGCCGGCGGCATGGAGCTGCCGGCCCCGGTCAAGGGCCTGATGCGCGCCTCGGCCAAGGTCATGACGACGATCGCGCACCGGATCTGAATCCGCGGGCTGCGCCCGGCAGCCCGGCCGGGCGGATCAGGCCGCCTCGATCAGGTCGAAGCTGGTCGTGATCTCGGCCGTCTTGCCCAGCATGATGCTGGCCGAGCAGTATTTCTCGTGGCTGAGCTCGATCGCGCGCTCGACCGCTGCCGCCGGAATGTCCTTGCCGGTGACGGTGAAGTGCATGTGGATCTTGGTGAAGACCTTGGGCTCGGTCTCGGCGCGCTCGCTGCTGAGCTTGACGCTGCAGCCGCGCACGTCGTGGCGGCCGCGCTTGAGGATCAGCACCACGTCGTAGGCGGTGCAGCCGCCGGTGCCGGCCAGCACCGTCTCCATCGGGCGCGGCGCGAGGTTGGCGCCGCCGTTGGCCGGACGCTCGGCGTCGGGCGCGCCGTCCATCATCAGCGTGTGGCCGCTGCCGGTCTCGGCGAAGAAGCCCATGTTAGAGCGGGTGCCGGCGCCGCCGGTCCAGGTCACGGTGCATTCCATGAAAGGTGAACTCCAAAAAATTAGGGTTTACGCTTAAAAAGCGCTTGCAAAGCCAAAACCTAGGGTTTATACTAGCGTCATTGTATGCAGTCAGACAGTTCTGCTGCATCGCCCGGAGCCCAGGCTCCGCTGACGATTGTCTCCTCTGCCCTCTATGGGTGGTTCTAGCCCGGATCCCTGATCCGGGCTTTTTTTTGCCTGAAATTGCCCGCCGCTAGCCGCTGATGCCAGCGGGCCGGCAATTATGATGCGTCTTTGGCCCGCGATCAGCAGCCTTTCCCGACCGCCCTTGCTTGCGTTTTCCGCCATCATGCCCCAGACCACCCCTGCCCTGAGCCCCGCCGACTACCTCAAGCTGACCCTGACCGCGCGCGTCTACGACGTCGCGGTCGAGTCGGCCCTCGACCCGGCCCGCAACCTCAGCCAGCGCCTGCACAACAAGATCCTGCTCAAGCGCGAGGACCAGCAGCCGGTGTTCAGCTTCAAGCTGCGTGGCGCCTACAACAAGATGGCGCACCTGACGCCCGAGCAGCTGCAAAAGGGCGTGATCTGCGCCTCGGCCGGCAACCACGCGCAGGGTGTCTCGCTGGGCGCACGCAAGCTCGGCACGCGCGCGGTGATCGTGATGCCGACCACCACGCCCCAGCTCAAGATCGACGCGGTCAAGGCGCTCGGCGGCGAGGTCGTGCTGGCCGGCGAGAGCTATTCGGACGCCTACCAGGAGGCGGTCCGGCTGCAGCAGGAACAGGGCCTGACCTTCGTCCACCCCTTCGACGACCCGCATGTGATCGCCGGCCAGGGCACGGTCGCGATGGAGATCCTGCGCCAGCTGCAGGGCCTGGGCTCGGACCGGCTCGACGCGGTCTTCGTCGCCATCGGCGGCGGCGGCCTGATCGCGGGCGTGGCCAACTACATCAAGGCGCTGCGCCCGGAGATCAAGGTGATCGGCGTGCAGATGAACGACTCGGACGCGATGATGCAGTCGGTCGAGGCCGGCGAGCGCGTCAGCCTGCCCGACGTCGGCCTGTTCTCGGACGGCACCGCGGTCAAGCTGGTCGGCGCGGAGACCTTCCGCGTCTCGCGCGAGCTGGTCGACGGCTACATCACGGTCGACACCGACGAGGTCTGCGCCGCGATCAAGGACATCTTCGTCGACACCCGCTCGATCGTCGAGCCGGCCGGCGCGCTGGCGGTGGCCGCGATCAAGAAATACGTCGCCGAGCACAAGACCCGCGGCGAGACCTACGCCGCCATCCTGTGCGGCGCCAACATGAACTTCGACCGGCTGCGCTTCGTCGCCGAGCGGGCCGAGGTCGGCGAGGAACGCGAGGCGCTGTTCGCGGTCACCATTCCCGAGGAGCGCGGCAGCTTCCGCCGCTTCCTCGAGACCATCGGCAACCTGCCGGGTGGCCCGCGCAACGTGACCGAGTTCAACTACCGCATCGGCGACGAGAAGGTCGCCCATGTCTTCCTCGGACTGACCGCACACGGCAAGGGCGAGAGCAGCAGGATCGCGGCCAACTTCGAGAAGCAGGGCTTCGCCGCGCTCGACCTCACGCACGACGACCTGGCGCAGGAGCATATCCGCCACATGGTGGGCGGACGCTCGCCGCTGGCGCAGGACGAGCGCCTGCTGCGCTTCACCTTCCCCGAGCGTCCGGGCGCGCTGCTCAAGTTCCTCAACCTGATGCGGCCGAACTGGAACATCAGCCTGTTCCACTACCGCAACCAGGGCGCCGACTACGGCCGCAT
>CAZJQH010000047.1:0-4059 GCA_964547895.1 uncultured Chitinophaga sp.
AGGGACCTACGGATTAACAGTCCGGCGCTCTACCGACTGAGCTATCGGGGAATACAGCCTTTGCGTTTTGTGACGCAGCAGCTTCGGTAACAAATTTTGGCTCCCCGACCTGGGCTCGAACCAGGGACCTACGGATTAACAGTCCGGCGCTCTACCGACTGAGCTATCGGGGAATAGCCTCGTATTATAGGCAGGTTTTCAGGCTTTTTTCGAGGGGCTGAAAATTTTGCCGCCGCTGGTTCAGCGCTGGCACGCAGCCTGCCAGGCCTGCTGCAGCGCAGCCGCCGCCGCCTCGGGATCGGCGGCGCCGGTGATGGCGCGCACCACCGCGAACGAGCCCACGCCGCTGGTGGCGATCTCGGGCAGCTGCTCGCTGGCGATGCCGCCGATCGCGACCAGGCTGCGCTGCCGCATCAGCCCGGCGTAGGCGTGCAGGCGGCCGGTGCCCTGGGGCGGCGTTGCCATGGCCTTGAGCGTGGTCGGGAACACCGCGCCGAGTGCCAGATAGCTGGGGCCGACGGCGTCGGCGCGCAGCATCTCGGCGTAGCCGTGGGTGCTCAGGCCCAGGCGCAGGCCGGCGGCGCGGATCTGTGCCAGTTCCTCGGCCGTCAGCGTGTCGAGGTCTTCCTGGCCCAGGTGCACGCCATAGGCGCCGGCGGCGATCGCCTCGCGCCAGTGGTCGTTGATGAACAGCAGGCTGGGGGTGCCGCGCACTGCCTCGACCGCGGCGCGGATCTCGGCGCGGATGGCGGCGGCGTCCTGCGACTTGTAGCGCAGCTGCACGGTGGGCAGGCCGGCGCGCGCCATGCGGCCCACCCATTCGGCGCTGGGCAGCACGGCGTAGAGGCCGAGCTCGTGCGGGCAGGATGCGAAGGCGTTGGCGCGCGGACCGGCCGGGACGCCGAAGTCGGCTGGCTCGATCGGCCAGACATCGGGGTCGAAGGCGCCGGTGCGATCGCTCTGGCGCTGCCAGGCGCGCGCGACCACCTCGGCGTCGGCCGGGATGAAGCCCAGGCGGCGCGCTGCGGCGTAGCTGATGGCGTAGGCGCTGTCATCGGCCGGCAGCGCAGCCGGATCGGTGTTGCTGTCCAGGCCGAGCGCGGCATGGCGCGCGACGATCTGCAGCATCAGTTCGGTGCAAGTCGGCATGGATCAGTCCTGGTGCCAGAACGGGGTGCCGAGCACCGGAGTGCTGGGCTGGGCGGCTTCCTGCGCGGTCATGGCGCCGGCCAGCAAGGCGTTGCGGCCGGCGCGCACCGCGTCGGCAAAGGCGCCGGCCATGCGGACCGGGTCCTGCGCCAGCGCCACCGCGGTGTTGAGCAGCACCGCGTCATAGCCCCATTCCATCACCTGGCAGGCGTGCGAGGGCAGTCCCAGGCCGGCATCGACGATCAGCGGCACGTCGAGGCGCTCGCGCAGGGTGCGCAGCGCCCAGGGGTTGATCGGGCCGCGGCCGGTGCCGATCGGCGCCGCCCAGGGCATGACGGCCTGGCAGCCGACGTCGACCAGGCGCTGGCACAGCACCAGGTCGTCGGTGCTGTAGGGCAGCACCTTGAAGCCGGACTTGATCAGCCGCTCGGCGGCCTCGACCAGATTGAGCGTGTCGGGCTGCAGCGTGTAGTCGTCGCCGATCAGCTCGAGCTTGATCCAGTCGGTCTCGAACACCTCGCGCGCCATCTCGGCGGTGGTGATGGCTTCCTGCAGGCTGTGGCAGCCGGCGGTGTTGGGCAGCACCGGCACGCCCATCTTCTTGAGCAGCGGCCAGAAGCCGGCGCTGGCGTCGAGGCCGCTGGCGCCCTGGCGGCGCAGCGAGGCGGTCAGCATGCAGGGCTGGCTGAGCGTGACCGCCGCTTCCAGCACGGCGGGCGAGGGATAGCGGGCCGTTCCCAGCAGCAGGCGGCTGGAGAAGGTCTCGCCGTAGAGGACCAGCGGGTCTTGGGTGGTGGCTTCGGTGTTCATGTCAGGACTCTTGGGGTTCAGCCGCCGGTGACGGGGGTGATGATCTCGATGCGGTCGCCTTCGGCCAGCGGTGTCTGGGCGTAGCGGGCACGCGGGACGAACTGCAGGTTGACGGCGGCGGCAAACGGGCCGCTGGCGGCTATGGCCTGGACCGCGTCGGCCAGGGTGGCGTGGTCGGGCAGCTGGTGGGCCTGGTGGTTGATGAGGACTTGCATGGGGGTTTCAGGCCGCCTGCGCGGCCAGGGTGGATGCCAGGGTGGAAAAGCGCAGTTGCAGGCGCTCGGCCAGCGTGCAGCGGCCTTGCGCCATCCATTCGAGCACGGCGTCGTGCAGCGCCGGCGAGATCATGAAGCCGTGCCGGTACAGTCCGTTGACCTGCAGCACGCGCGGCGCGACCTCGAGGACGGCCGGCAGGTTGTCGGGCAGGGTGGGGCGGCAGTGCGTGCAGAGCTCGATGATGCGGCCCTCGCCAAACCCCGGGTGGACCGCGTAGGCGGCGCTCAGCAGCTCGAGCGTGGAGCGCACGCTGGCCGGGCTCATGTCCTCGCTCTCGATCTCGGTGGCGCCGATCACGAAGATATGGTTTTCCTTCGGCGCAATGTAGATCGGGTAGCGCGGGTGCAGCAGCCGGGTCGGGCGCTGCAGCGTGACGTCGGGCGCATGGATGCGTGCGACCTCGCCGCGCACGCCGCGCAGCTCCTGGCCGCTGGCGCGCCATTGGCCGGCAGCGCCGACACCGCGGCAATCCAGCACCCAGCCGCCCCGGGCAGACTGGATGTCCTGCGCCTGCTCCAGCGTCAGCGCCGTGTTCCATTCGATCTTGACGCCGAGCGCGGCGAGTGCATCGAGCAGGGCCTGCAGCAGCTGGCGGTTGTCCAGCTGGCCTTCCTCGGGCAGGTAGAGGCCCTGGTGGAAGCGCTGCGCCAGCGCGGGCTCGAGTTCGGCAAGCGTCCGGCCGTCGAGCGACTGCGGCCTGGGCAGTTCGGGCAGGGCGCGGCCGGTCTGGGCCAGCAGGCCCGAGAAGCGCTGCGCCTCGTGCGCGTCCTGGCGGTGCCAGACGATCAGGGTGCCGTTGCGCTGGAAGTAGACCGGGCGCGGCAGGCCGGCGATCAGCTCGGGCCAGCGGCCCAGGGCGTACTGGCCCATGGCGACCACGTTGGGCTCGGTGATGGCGGACTCGGCCAGCGGCGCCAGCATGGCGGCGGCCACCCGGGCCGCTGCGCCGCTGCCGTCGGCCGGACCGGCGTCGACGAGGCGCACGGCATGGCCGGCGCGCGCCAGCGACAGCGCGAGCAGTCGGCCCATCAGGCCGGCGCCGAGCACCAGCACCGGTTCTTGTGACTGGACGGTTTCACTCATGATGATGACTCTCTTGAAGCAGGGAGCGGGCAGCGCGCGGGCGCTGCGGGATAATTTTGCGATGAGCCAAGAACTCCACACCCATTACCCACGCGTCCTGACCATTGCCGGCAGCGATTCCGGCGGCGGCGCGGGCATCCAGGCCGACCTCAAGACCTTTGCCGCGCTGGGCTGCTACGGCATGAGCGCGATCACCGCGCTGACGGCGCAGAACACGGTCGGCGTGCGCGCGATCCACGGCGTGCCGGCGGACTTCCTGAAGGCGCAGATCGCCGCCGTTGTCGAGGACATCGGCGTCGACGCGGTCAAGATCGGCATGCTGCATGCGCCCGAGATCGTCGAGGTGGTGGCCTGGGCGATCGACCATTACCGGCTCGAGCGCGTGGTGCTGGACCCGGTGATGGTGGCGACCAGCGGCGACGCGCTGATCCGGCAGGAGACCATCGCCTCGCTGGTGTCCGAGCTGTTCCCGCGCGCCAGCCTGATCACGCCGAACCTTGACGAGGCCGCGCTGCTGCTGGGCCGGCCCGTGCGCGAAGTCGCTGACCTCGAAGCCGCCTGCGCCGACCTGCTGGGCCTGGGCGCCAAGGCCGTGCTGCTCAAGGGCGGGCATCTGGGCGGGGACGAGCTGACCGATCTGCTGGCGCTGCCTGGCCAGCCTGCCAAGCAATGGCTGCGCCTGAGCGGGCCGCGCATCGCGACGCGCAACTCGCATGGCACCGGCTGCACCCTGTCCTCGGC
>CAZJQH010000047.1:4159-13425 GCA_964547895.1 uncultured Chitinophaga sp.
ACCGGGCCGGCCACGTCATCCGGCGTGGCGATGCGGCCCAGCGGGGTGCGCGCGATGATCTGGTCCTTGACCGCCTCGCGGGTGGCGCGGCTGGACTCGGTCGGGCTGACCAGTCCGGGTGCCACGCAGTTGACCCGGATGCCCAGGCTGCCGAGCTCGGCGGCGAGCTGGCGGCTGAAGCCGATCAGCGCCGCCTTGGCGGTGGCGTAGTCGTGGTAGGGCACGCTGGGCTGCTCGACCAGGTCGGTCACCAGGTTGACGATGCTGCCCTGCAGCCGCTGGCGCATCGCGGGCAGCACCGCCTGGCAGAGCTGGTAGGTGGCCTGGACCGCGCCGTCGAACTGGGTCTGGTAGGCGTCCCAGGGGGTTTCCCAGAAGCGGGCGCGCTGCTCGGGGTCGAAGCGGTAGGGCGCGAAGGCGTTGTTGACCAGCACGTCGATGCGTCCTGCCAGCGCCAGCGCCTCGTCGACCATCGCGCGCACCGCGGCCGGGTCGCGCACGTCGGCTTGGATCGCCCAGGCCGGCACGCCGTGCGATTCGCAGCGCGCCACCACCTCGCGCGCGGCATCGGCGCGCTCGCGGTAGTTGACCACCACCATCGCGCCCTCGCGCGCGAAGGCCTCGGCGATCGCCGCGCCGATGCCGCGGCTGGCGCCGGTCACCAGCACGACCTGCTGCTCGAAGAGACGGCTCATGGCTTGGGCGGCAGCAGGTCGGTGCCGACGATGCCGGAGACGGCGATCTCGCGCGAGACCACGCCGATGTCGCGGTAGACCTGCAGGCCGCGCTGCAGCATGGCGGTGTCGACGCTGCCCAGGCCCTGCTTCTGCGTCAGTGCCGAGACGCTCGACGCATTGCGCAGCTTGATCACCTCGAGGTTGGTGGCCTCGTTCTGGCCGTCGATGGCAAAGCGGGTGGCCAGGCGAGCGGCTTCCTCGGGCGAGCGCATCATCCACTGTGCGCTGTCGCGGAAACCTGCCAGGAAGCGGCGCAGCAAGGCCTTCTTCTGCTGGTAGGTCTCCTCGCGCACCACCAGCAGGTCACTCGTGAGGTTGAGCTGCTGGCGCACCTCCATCACGTTGACCTCGCCCAGGCCGCGCTGGCGCCCGACCATCAGGCCGGTGTCGGTGGCGGCGGTGGCGTCGACCTGGCCCTGCATCAGCGGCGCGAAGTTGAGCAGGCCGGTCGGCACCAGGGTGATGTCGGCCTCGGTCAGGCCGGCCGAGTGCAGCAGCACCTGCAGGTTCTGGCGCGTGCCGCTGGAGAGGCTGTAGACGCCGACGCGCTTGCCCTTCAAGTCAGCTGGCTTGCTGATGTTGCGCGACTTGAGCGAGACCACGTTGAAGACGTTCTGCGGATAGACGTCGTAGATGGCACGCAGCTTTTCGCCCTTGTCGAGCGCAGCGAACAGCGAGCCCGGGTCGGTGAAGGCGATGTCGGCCTGGCCGCTGAGCAGGTTGCGCACCGCGTCGCCGCCGCCGGCGCCCGGCAGGTAGACGAAGTCGATGCCCTGGGCGCGGAAGAAGCCCTTCTCGGGTTCGGCCAGCAGGTTGGTGATCTCGGAGATTGGCTTGCTCCAGCCTGCCAGCACCACCTTGTCCAGCGCAGCGCCCTGGGCCTGCGCCAGCCTGCCGAAGCTGGTGGCCAGGCCGCCGAGGGCGAGGTAGCGGGTCAGTTCGCGTCGGGTCAGCTTGTACATCAGTCTTGCTCCTTGTGTGTCGGGTCAGTGATCGGTTCAATCCAGCCAGTGCCAGCGCTTTTCCAGCGCGACCAGCAGGGAGTAGGAAGAGATGCCGAGTGCGGCTATCAGCGCCAGCGCGGCGAACATCAGCGCGGTATCCATCGATCCCTGGGCCGCGATGATCACCGCTCCCAGGCCATGGCTGGCGCTGATGAATTCGCTCACCACCGCGCCGACCCAGGCCAGCACCAGGGCCACGCGCAGGCCCGCGCCCAGGATGTGGCGCCCGGCCGGGATCTGCAGCCGCCATAGGGTCTGCCAGCGGCTGGCGCCCAGGGCGCTGAACAGCTCGAGCTGGCGCGGATCAGTCTGGTCGAGCGCGCCGAGCGTGTTCTCGAGCAGCGGGAAGAAGCAGATCAGCGCCGTCATCACCACCGTGGGCAGGGTGCCGAAGCCGAACCAGACGATGAACAGCGGCCCGAGCGCGAGCTTCGGAGTCACCTGGCTCAGCACCAGATAGGGGGTGAGCCAGCGGCGCAGGCGGCGGCTCTGGCCCAGCAGCAGGCCGGTGCCAAAGCCGAGTGCGGCACCCAAGGCCAGCCCGAGGCCGACCGACAGCAGGGTCTGGCCCAGGTGCGGCCACCAGTAGCCGGTTGCAAAGCCCTGCCAGAGCGAACGGCCGACCTGCGAGGGCGCGGGCAGCACCAGCGCCGACAGCTGCCACCAGCGGGTCGACAGTTCCCAGAGCAGCAGCAGCGCCAGGCCCAGCGCGGCCGAGATGCCGGCATCGAGCAGCCGCCTCATCGCGTGAGCTCCAGCTGGCGGCGCAGACCGGCGCACAGGGCGTGGAACTCGGCCTGATCGCGCCAGTCGGCGTGGCGCGGGCGCGCGGCGGGAATGGTACTGCGCGACTGGAGACAGCCCCGGTCCAGCAGGCTGACCTGGTCGCCGAGGAAAGCGGCCTCGGACAGGTCATGGGTCACGAACAGCACGGCGCTGCCCTGTTCGGCGCAGACCGAGAGCAGGTCCTGCTGCAGTTCCTCGCGCGTGAGTGCATCGAGCGCGGCGAAGGGCTCGTCCATGCACAGCAGCGCGGGCTGCTGCATCCAGGCACGCGCCACCGCGACCCGGCTCTGCTGGCCGCCCGAGAGCTGCGAGGGGCGGCGCTGCGCGTGCTCCGCGATCCCGAGCCGGGCCAGCCAGTGCTGCGCCAGCTCCTTGTCGGCACGGGTCACGCGCCGCTGCAGCGAGATCGGCAGCAGCACGTTGTCGAGCACGCTGAGCCAGTCGAGCAGGGTCGGGCGCTGGAACACGAAGGCGACCTCACGCAGCGGCGCTAGCACCGGCTCGCTGCGCCAGTGCACCTGGCCGCCAGAGGGCAGCAGCAGGCCGGCGGCGAGCTTGAGCAGGCTGGTCTTGCCGCAGCCGCTGCGCCCCAGCAGGCAGTGGAATTCGCCGGCCGCGATCCGCAGGTCGATGCCCTGCAGCACCGGCTGCCCGCCCGCGTAGGCGAAGCTCGCCTGATCCAGGCTCAAGAGGGGCGCGGCTTCAGGTTTCATAGCTCGTCAGGCGTTCAGCCAGCGCCTCGGCCGAGGCTTCCAGGTCGACCAGCGTCACCAAGTCGAGCAGGCTGGGGCGGCCGTCGTTGTGCCAGCCTGGCGCCGGCAGGGTCATGTCGCCGATCGCGCTCAGGCGCGTGACGCCCATGGCGGCCAATTGGCCGGCGAGAGATTGCAGCTGCTCCGGCGCCACCGCCAGCCCTGCGCTTTGCAGGTGGCGCCGCTGCGGCGCCAGGCAGTGAGCCAACTGGTCCAGGCTGTCTAGCGCGACCACCTGCACGCAGCGGTGCAGCGGCCCGGGCGCGATCGGCGTGGCGCGGTCGCGGTAGACCACGCTCCAGTCGTTTTCCGGATGGCCGAGCAGCTGCACGCTGGCGTCGTCGAACCCGGCCCATTCCAGGCTGCTGCGCCATTGCGCGATCTGGGCCGACTCCGCCAGTCCGGGCTGCGGACGTGGGAATTTTGCGGAGAGCTGCTGCAGGCCGGCGGCCAGGCGCTGGGCGAACTCGAGCGGCGAGACCTGGGCGCCGCGCTCGACGTAGAACACCTGGGGCGAGTAGCAGCCCTGCTGTTCGTGGCGCACCACGTCGTCCGCCGCCAGCCGGGCTATTGCGGGGGCGCGGCCGGCGCTCAGTGCGCAACGGCCGACGACGCCGAAGCTCAGCTTGTGCCCGTGCGGCAGGAAGCGCACGCCGGGCGGGATCTGCGCCTGCAGGTCGTGCAAGGCCGCGTCGCCGCCATAGGCCAGCACGGTGTCGGCCTGGTTCCAGACGATGCGGGCCGTTTCGATGTCACCGCGCTCCCACCACAGCACGGCGACAGCGGCGCCAAGGCGCGGTTCCAGCCGCGCCAGCGTCTGGGCGAACACGGAGGCGAACACCGGCTCGCCGGCCGAGACCTTGCCGATGTTGCCGGCCTTGGCCAGCAGGCCGCAGACCAGGCTCCACAGCGGCAGTCCTGGCACATTGCCGGCCCAGACATGGGCCAGCAGGTCCGGGCCCTCGGCGCGGGTCCAGCCGCCGGTGACGCGCGGCTCGAAGCCGTCGAGCAGCGCCGGGTTGCCCAGATCCTCGACCAGGAAGCGCTGCAGCTGCAGCGAGCGGAAGGTGCGCAGCGTGGCGCCGAGGTTGACCCGGATCATCTCGGCCGGAAAGCCCGTGCTCAAGGGCAGCCAGCGCAGCAGCAGCTGGTGTTCGGGGGATGTCGGGTCGAGCAGATGCTGGATCACGCGGTCAATCGCCTGCACGATCTCGCGCACCGGCAGCGCGCGCAGGCCCTGGCGGCCCGGGCCGCGGACCTGCTCGCACAGCGCCCTTAGCTGGTCCGGTGTCAGCGCCGGCACCACGAAGGTGTAACCAGGCGGCAGCTGCGGCGCCGGCAGCGCGCGCCAGCTCAGCTGCTCGCTGTCGAGCCCCGGCAGATGGCCGACGCGGAAGGTCTCGACGCTCATGCGCGCGCGGCCGCCACGAAGGACTCGACCGCCAGCGAGCAGCCGCGCGCCTCGGCGCCCTGGGCCCGTCCCAGCAGCCGGAAGCCGCCGTCGCCGATGATGCCCAGGTCCTCGGTCAGGATGCTGATGACCGAGTTGTAGTTGGCGAGGTCGGTATGCACCAGGATACCGGGCTGCCCCTCAGGCACCGACGCGCCGCTGAGCGGGTCGACCGCGCGCGTGCGCATCCAGTGCGGGCCGCGCTTGACCGAGGGCACCACCGCGTTGCCGCGGTCGTAGCACTGGGTGCTGAGCTCGGTCATGCCGAACATGTTGAGGCAGCTTTCGCGCGCCACGCCGAACACGCGAGACAGCTGGGCGTAGAACTGCTCGATCGGGATCTCGCGCGAGCGGCCCTTGAAGCCGCCGGTATCCAGCAGCCAGCTGCCTGCCGGCAGGCGGGAGTCCTCGTCCAGCTCAGCCAGAGCGTCCATCAGGTGCACGAAGCTGTAGCTCGCGCCCAGCAGCGCGACCGGCTGCTGTTGCTCGCGCGCCGAACGCAGGAAGGCCAACAGGGCGTCGAGCTCCATGCCCTCGGGCGTCCAGTAGTGGGCGCCGCCGCCCAGGCTGAAGTCGTCGCGGCAGAGCTGCAGGTAGTGCGCGAGCGACGAGTTCGGTAGCGCTGCCTCGTCCGGGAACAGGATGGCCATGCGGATCGGCAGCGGGCCGGCGCTGTCGGCAAAATGGCGCCGCATCGAGGCGTCGTAGACCCGCAGGTCGGGGTGGTAATGGCGTCCCTTGTTCTCCTCGCCGCCGGTGGTGCCGCTGGTCATGAAGACGCGCTCGCAGGCATCGACCCGTGTGCAGCTCAGCGTGAGCTGCTTGAAGCCGTTGACCGGCACCGCCGGGATGTCTTGCCAGCGGCGCACCGTCGCCGGCGTGCGCCCGCGCGACTGGCAGAAGCGCGCATAGGCCGGGTTGTGGCGCACCTGGTGCGCGAACAGGCGCAGCGCCATCGCGTTGAACGCCGCTTCGTCGGCGTCGGGCAGGGCGATGAAGTCGAGCAGGTCCTGGATCAGGTCGGTCGTGGCCATGGCAGCTTTCGGGGGCAGGGCTGCCGGCCCCACGACCATGCCGCCAGCTGCGGCACTGACCAGGGGTTCAGCTTCCCTGCGCGAGGATTACCTCAATCAGGTTCAAGGGGACTGTCTCAGTCGGCATCCGCATGGATACCAACACCCCCAGCATCTTGGCCTGAATGATCAGGCCACTTGTTATTTTACGACTGCCTGACAGTACCCGCCACGCCGAGCAGTTCGTGCAGGCGCGGGCTGGTCGTGGTGTACTGCAGCAGCTGGCGCTGATCCGGGCGCAGCCAGGCCGAAATGGCGAACGCCGCCATGGTCGCCTCGTGGAAGCCGCACAGCAGCAGCTTGCGCTTGGCGGGATAGTGGCAGATGTCGCCGATGGCGAAGATGCCGGGCTCGGAGCAGGCCTGCGTGGCCGGGTCGACCGTCAGCAGCTTGCGCTCCATGGCCAGGCCCCAGTCGGCGATCGGGCCCAGCTTGGGTGACAGGCCCAGGCGCGGCAGCAGCGCGTCGAGCTCGAGCCGCTCGCTGCTGTCGTCGCCGGTGGCCAGCTGCAGCGCGAGCAGCCGGCTGCCATCTTCGGAGGTCTCTAGCCCGATCGGTTGGCCGACTGCCAGCTTGATCTGGCCATTTTCAAGCGCCAGCTGCAGGCCGGCTTCGAGCGCTGGCTCGGCCTTGAACTTGGTATTGCGGTGCAACAGCGTGACGCTGGCGCAATGCCCGCTGTCGGCCAGCTGCAGCGTGGTCTCGAGCGCGGCTTCCTCGCCACCCATCACGACGACGCGCAGGCCTTGGAGGCGCGCCGGATCGGTCTGGTGATAGTGGACCTGGCGGCCCTCGAATACGGACAGGCCGTCGATGACAAGCCGGCGCGGCACGAAGGCCCCGACGCCGGCCGCGATCACGACCGCGCGCGCGAGCAAGACCTGGCCGGCGCTGGTCTGCAGCTGCCAGCGGCCGTCGGGGGCGCGCTCCAGGCTCGTGACCTGCTGGCCCAGGTGCAGCGGCACTTTGAAAGGCGCGATCTGCTGCTGCAGCCGCTCGGCCAGCTCGCGCCCCGAGCAGACCGGAATGCCCGGCACGTCGTAGATCGGCTTGTCGGCGTAGAGCTCGACGCACTGGCCGCCGGCATGCGGCAGCGCATCGACGATCTGGCAGGAGACTTCCTGCAGGCCGAGCTGGAAGGCCTGGAACAGCCCGACCGGACCGGCGCCGATGATGACGACGTCGGTCTGCAGCGCGGTCTGGCTGTCAGGAGCGGCGGACATGCTCGAGCCGGTTCAGGTCCAGGCTGGGGGAAGATCAGCGCTGCAGCAGGTCCAGCTTGCCGGTCTTGTCCTTGAACTGCTCGTGGTCAGGCAGCGGTGCCTTGCGCTTGGTGATGCTCTTCCAGTTCGGCAGCAGGGCCAGCTCGGCGTTGATCTTGATCATGTGCTGCTGGTCCTTGGGCACGTCTTCCTCGGCGTAGATGGCGCCGACCGGGCACTCGGGGATGCAGACCGCGCAGTCGATGCACTCGTCCGGATCGATGGTCAGGAAGTTCGGGCCTTCGCGGAAGCAGTCGACGGGGCAGACGTCCACACAGTCGGTGTATTTGCAGGCGATGCAGGCTTCGGTAACAACGTGAGTCATGGTGGGTAGGCTGCCGCGGCAGCGCAGGAGGAGTGAATCGATGGCGAAAGCCGGCACAGCCCCAGGCGGGGCAGGCCGGCACAGCCCGGAGCCGCGATTTTAAATCCTCGCGGGCTCCGCATCGGCTGTCAGGGGCAAACAGGCGATCAGTTGACCAGCACCGCGCCCGAGGTCTTGTGGCTGGCGGTATCGACCAGGATCAGCGCGCCGAGCAAGCGCGAGTCGGCGAACGAGACCGCCGGCAGCGCCTCCTGGAACAGCAGCTCGACATGGCCGATCGCGTTCGGGTCGAGCTGGCTGGCGTCTTCCTCGACCAGGGTGTTGATCTCGAGCCTGTGCACCACGCGCTTGACCTTGGCCTTGACCCAGCGGTGGCCGTGCAGCGCCCAGTAGACGCGGCCGGCGACCAGCGGCTCGTCGTCCATCCAGGCGACGGTCGCGGTGAGTTCCTTGCGGCCCGGATAGGCGCTGATCGCGGCCGGGGTGTCGAAGTCGTCCTCGGCAGCAGGGGCCTCGACCGGGGCGGCCAGGATCCAGTCACCGCGCGAGACGTCGACCTCGCGGTCGAGCACCACGCCGGCGCTGCGGCCCGCTGCCACGGCGCCGGGGCGGCGCGCATGGTCGAGCACCTGGGCCACGACCGCCTTCTGGCCGCTCGGGAACACCTGCACCTGCGCGCCCGGCGCGAAGCTGCCGGCAGCGACCCGGCCCCAGAACACGCGGCGGCCCTGGCTGGTCACGCTGGTGTCGTGCTGCTTCTCGACCCACTGCACCGGCAGGGCCAGCGGAGCTTCGGTCTGCTGCGGGGTGTTGGGCAGTTTTTCCAGGATCTGCAGCAGGGTCGGGCCCTCGTAGCCGCACCAGCCGGGGTTGGTGAAGTCGACCACGTTCCAGCCCTTGAGCGCCGAGACCGGCACGATGGCGGTCACCGGAATGCCGGCTTCGGCCGCGAAGGCGTTGAGCGCACCGCTGATGTTCTGGAAGGCGAGCGCGGCGTCATCGACCGCGTCGAGCTTGTTGACCGCGAACACGATGCTGGGCACGCGCAGCAGCTTGCACAGCAGCGAGTGGCGGCGGGTCTGCGGCAGCAGCTTGAGGCCGGCGTCGGCCCAGTCGAGCTTGATCGAGTCGACCAGCACCACGGCGGCGTCGGCGCTCGAGGCGGCGGTGACCATGTTGCGGGTGTACTGCTCGTGGCCCGGGGCGTCGCCGATGATGAACTTGCGGTCCTCGGTGCTGAAGTAGCGGTAGGCGACATCGATCGTGATGCCCTGCTCGCGCTCGGCGCTCAGGCCGTCGGTCAGCAGCGCCAGGTCGGCCTCGCCGCCGCGCGTCACGCCGGCCAGGTGATCCTGCAGCACGGCCTTGCTGTCGACCAGCAGGCGGCCGATCAGGGTGCTCTTGCCGTCGTCGACCGAGCCGCAGGTGATGAATTTCAGTGCGTCCATGTGTTTACTCTCTTTCGCTCGACGGGATCAGAAATAGCCTTCGCGCTTGCGCTTTTCCATCGACGCGTCGCTGGTCTTGTCGTCCATGCGGGTGGCGCCGCGCTCGGACAGGTCGGCGGCCAGGGTCTCGATCACGATCTCGGCCGGGGTGGCGGCGGTGCTCGCGACCGGGCAGGTGCAGGTGATGTCGCCCACGGTGCGGAAGCGCACGTCGCGCACGACCACCTCCTCGCCCTCCTTCGGCGGGGTCAGCGGCGTGACCGGAACCAGCAGGCCCTTGCGCTCGACCACCTCGCGCTTGTGCGTGTAGTAGAGGCTGGGCAGGGCGATGCGCTCGCGCTCGATGTACTGCCAGACGTCCATCTCGGTCCAGTTGCTGATCGGGAAGACGCGGAAATGCTCGCCCGGTTGCAGGCGGGTGTTGAACAG
>CAZJQH010000048.1:0-5348 GCA_964547895.1 uncultured Chitinophaga sp.
GTGCGCACCTTGCCCTGGTCGAGGCGATAGGCGGTGATGTCCGAGAAGGTGAACTTGCCCAGGTTGCGCAGGCGCTCGGCCATCAGGAACAGGATCAGCGGCCAGCCGGCGAAGAAGGCCATCATGTAGACATAGCCGTCATAGCCCTGGCCGTAGATCATGGCGGTCAGGCCCAGCAGCGTGGCGGCCGACATGTAGTCGCCGGCGATCGCCATGCCGTTCTGGAAGCCGGTGATGCCTCCGCCTGCGGTGTAGAAGTCGGAAGCCGACTTGGTGCGCCCGGCCGCCCAGTAGGTGATGCCCATCGTCATCGCGACGAAGATGCAGAACATGATGATGGCATGCCAGTTGGTGGCCTGCTGCTCGAGTTCGCCGCCGACCGGAGGGCCGGCGAGCACCGCGGTGGCGCCCAGCGCCAGGGCGATTGCGCCCAGGGTCTTGAGGTGTTGGCTCATTTCTGGCCTCCGCGGGTGGCTTCGCGGATGATTTCCTGCGTCATGGCGTCGAACTCGCCGTTGGCGCGCTTGACGTAGAACCAGGTCATGAGCCAGAAGCCGATGAACATCGCGAGCTCCACCACCAGGCCCAGGGTGTACTTGGAACCTTCGGAGAGCGGCTCGCCGACCGTGGCGGGCTGGAAGGCGACCAGCATCACGAAGCCGTAGAAGGCCAGCAGCGTGACGAGTGACAGGGTCCAGGCGAAGCGGCTGCGCTTCTTGACCAGTTGGTGGAACTTGGGGTTGTTCCGCATTTTTTCGTAGATGGGGTTTGTCATATCTTGCAATTCGTGCGTAATTACGAATTACATTCTAGAACTGACCCCGGGAAAACCCTGACGTCAAACTGAATCGGACTCAATTGCTCATCAGGGTTTTCCCTTGTTTTTAACGATCAAGGCACCATATCAGGGAAAGTTCCAATTGTTGAAAATCGATTTCATCTGGTGAATTGAATTTCAGCGCGACTTGAAGTCCAGCGCGGCCGAGTTCATGCAGTAGCGCAATCCGGTCGGCGCCGGCCCGTCCTCGAACACATGGCCGAGGTGGGCGCCGCATCCGCTGCAGACGGTCTCGGTGCGCACCATGCCGTGGCTGCGGTCGACCTTCTCCTCGATCGCTCCGGTCAGCGCCTCGCTGAAGCTGGGCCAGCCGCAGCCGGCATCGAACTTGCTGTCGGACTCGAACAGCTGCTGGCCGCAGCAGATGCAGTGGTAGCTGCCGTCGGCCCAGACCTGCTCGTATTTGCCGCTGAACGGGCGCTCGGTCGCAGCCTGGCGGGTGACGAAATAGGCCATCGGTTCGGCGTCCTTCTCGGCTAGCAGCTGACGCCATTCGGAATCGGTCTTTTCAATCGGATAACTCATCTCGGTCTATCTCCTGTCTCGGTTTGGGATTAGCGGCTGGCAGAGCTTGCTGCAGCGCTCACGAAGAGCAGCTGATGCTGATCTGGCTGGCCCATTGCGGCGGAAAGTCGGCCAGGTCCTCGTTTTCCTGATTGTCGTCGCAGGGACTCGCGAGCGCAGTCTGCAGCCGTTCCAGCGCGGAGTAGTCCCCTTGCCGAGCCGACTGGATCGCGAGCTCGCCAAGGTGGTTGCGCAGCACCAGGCGCGGATTGGCGGCCAGCATGCGGGTGCCGAGCGCCTGTGCGTCCGCCGCAAGCGTCCCCTCCTGGAGGCGATCGCGCCAGCGCAGGCTCCAGCGGTCGAAGCCGTCGCGGTCGAGGAAGAGGTCGCGCACCGCCTGCCAGGCCGGGCCGCTCGCCTGCTCAAGCTCCGCTGCAGCATGCGAGAGCCGGCGCCAGAAGATGGTGTAGTCGGTGCGCTCGCGCGCCATCAGCTGCAGCAGCTCCTCGCTCAGCTCGGCGTCGCCCGCGCGCAGCTCGTCGAGGCCGAGCTTGGCGTTCATGCGCCGCTGCAGCGCGGCCGGGAACAGTTCGCGATAAGGCTCGAGCGCGGCGAGTGCCTGCTGCTCGTCGTCGAGCAGCGGCAGCATGGCCTGGCCCAGGCAGAACAGGTTCCAGTACACCACGTTGGGTTGGCGCGCGTAGGCGTAGCGCCCGCCGCTGTCGCTGTGGTTGCAGACATGGGCCGGATCAAAGCCGTCGAGGAACTGGAACGGCCCGTAGTCCAGCGTCAGGCCCAGCATGCTCATGTTGTCGGTGTTGAGCACGCCATGGCAGAAGCCCACCGCCTGCCACTGCGCGATCAGCTCGGCCGTGCGCTCGGTGACGGCGGCCAGCAGGGCGGCGTAGGGGTTGCCGGGCACAGCGCCGCATTCGGGGTAGAAATGCTCGATGACGAAGTCGGCCAGACGGCGCAGCTCGCCATGGCGGCCGCCGTGGCTGAAATGCTCGAAGTGGCCGAAGCGGATGAAGCTCGGCGCCAGCCGGGTCACGACGGCAGCGGTCTCGATCTCTTCGCGCCGCACCGGGGCTGGCGAGCCGGTCACGCACAGCGCGCGGGTGGTCGGGATGCCGAGCGCGTGCATCGCTTCGCTGGCCAGGAACTCGCGGATCGAGCTGCGCAGCACGGCGCGGCCGTCGCCCATGCGCGAGTAGGGCGTGCGGCCGGCGCCCTTGAGCTGGACCTCCAGCCCGCTGGCGGCATGCTCACCCAGCAGCAGCGCGCGGCCGTCGCCGAGCTGGCCGGCCCAGTGGCCGAACTGGTGGCCGCTGTAGACGCTCGCGATCGGCAGCAGGCTGTCCTGCCAGCGGTTGCCGCTGAGCAGCTGCAGCAGTTCCTGCTCCTGCGGCGCCTGCGCGGGCAGGCCCAGCAGCGCCGCGGCGGGTGCGCTCCAGCCGACCCAGCAGGGGTCGGGCAAGGGGGTGGGGGGCAGGCGGGTATGGAAGGCATCGCCCAGGCCCTCGAATCGGCTGACTTGTAGTTGCATCAGGTGATTGTCCGGTCGGCCGGGAGGCCTTGCGCTGCGGCGGGACATCGGAAAATTTCCATTCGGCAAGTCCTTTCCAGCCGGTCGGCTGGTGATAATCCGGCGGGGCCTAAGCTTGCCGGCCCGGAATCGCGCCCTTGGAATCGTTCCTGCTCTCCCTGCTCAACGGGCTCAGCTACGGCCTCTTGCTGTTCATGCTGAGTGCCGGCCTGACCCTCATCTACAGCATGATGGGGGTGCTCAACTTCGCCCATGCCAGCTTCTACATGCTCGGAGCCTATTTCGCCGCGACGCTGTCGGCGCAGATCGGCTTCTGGCCGGCGCTGCTGCTCGCGCCGCTGGCCGTAGGCCTGCTGGGCGCCTGGTTCGAGGCCGCCTGCCTGCGGCCCTTGCACCGCCACGGTCATGTCGCCGAGCTGCTGGTGACCTTCGGGCTCGGCTATGTCGTGCTGGAGCTGGTGCAGCTGGCCTGGGGCCGGCAGCCGCTGGACTTCAGGCCGCCTGAGCTGCTGCAGGGGCCGGCCTTCACCCTGGTGCAGGATGCCGTGCGCGGCGCCAGCTGGACCTGGGGCAGGGCGGACGATGCGGTCTGTCGTGCGGCGGGCGTGATCTGCCATCCCTTCCCGGCTACGCGGGTGTTCGCGGTGGCCGTGGCCCTGCTGATGTGGCTGTCACTGTGGCTGCTGCTGCAGGCCAGCCGTATCGGCCTGGTGGTGCAGGCGGCGCTGACCGAGCCCGAGATGGTCGAGGCGCTGGGCCACGACCTGCCGCGCGTCTTCATGGGTGTGTTCGGCGTCGGCGCTGCGCTGGCCGGACTCGCCGGCGTGGTCGGCGGCTCCACCTTCGTGACCGAGCCGGGCATGGCGGCCGCCGTCGGGCCGGTCATCTTCGTGGTGGTGGTGGTCGGCGGCCTGGGCTCGCTGGCCGGGGCCTTGCTCGCCTCGCTGCTGATCGCGCTGCTCCAGACCTTTGCCGTCGCCTACGACGGCACCCTGATGCAGCTGGCGCAGTGGCTGGGCTGGCAACTGCCAGCCGACGCTGCATTCGCGCCCTTGCTCGGCGTCAGCCTGGCCCAGGTGGCGCCGATGCTGCCCTATCTGCTGCTGGTGCTGGTGCTGCTGCTGCGCCCGGCAGGCCTGTTCGGCCGGAGGCTGGCCTGATGCGGCGCGAAATCCTGCTCTGGGCCTTGGCGGGGCTGGCGTTGCTGCTGGCACCGCTGTACTGGAGCGGCAACGCCGAGCTGGCGCTGCTGACCCAGGTGGCGATCGCCGCGCTGGCCTGCCTGTCCTACAACCTGCTGTTCGGCCAGGGGGGCATGCTGAGCTTCGGCCATGCGGTCTACACCGGAATCGGCTGCTATGCCGGCGTTCATGCGCTGCGCGCGGCCGCCGCAGGCAGCCTGCCGCTGCCGGTCAGCCTCGTGCCGCTGGCCGCCGGCCTGGCCGGACTGGTGCTGGCGCTGCCGCTGGGCTGGGCCAGCACGCGCAAGTCAGGCACGCCGTTCGCCATGATCACGCTCGGCCTGGGCGAGCTGGTCGCGGCCGCCGCGCTGATGTTCCCCTCGGTGTTTGGCGGCGAGGCCGGAGTCTCGGCCAACCGCGTGATCGGGCCGCCGGTCTGGGGCATCAGCTTCGGGCCCCAGATCGAGGTCTATTACCTGTGCGCTGCCTACGCCTTGGGCGGCGCCGCGCTGCTGCGCGCCTTTTCTGCCACTCCGCTCGGGCGCATGCTCAACGCGGTGCGCGACAACGCCGAGCGCGCCGCCTTCATCGGCTATGACCCGCATGCGGTGCGTTTTCTGGCATTCCTGGTCTCGGCCTTCTTCGCCGGCCTGGCTGGTGGCCTGGCCGCGCTGCATTTCGAGATCGCCAGCCCCGAGACGCTGGGCGCACACCGTTCGGCCTCCTGGCTGCTGTTCGCCTTCCTGGGCGGCTCGGCCTATTTTCTCGGTCCGGTGCTGGGCGCGCTGCTGCTGGTGTTCTCGACCGTGCTGCTGTCCGAGTGGACGCCGGCCTGGCAGCTCTACCTCGGGCTGTGCTTCCTGTTCATGGTGATGCGCGCGCCCCAGGGCCTGGCCGGCCTGCTGGCCCAGGCCGCCCAGCGCTGCCGAGCCGTGCCGCTGTCAGTCTGGCTTCCCGCCGCGCTGGCGCGCGCTGCCGCTGCCCTGCTGGCACTGCTCGGGGCCGGTGCCCTGGTCGAGCTGGTCTACCAGCTGCAGCTGCACTCGGTCACGGGTGGAGGCCTGGACTATCTCGGCCTGCAGCTTGATACTGGCAGCGCAACGGACTGGCTGCTGGCCGCCGCCTCGCTGCTGGTCGGGCTGGCGCTGCTGCGCCAGTTGCGGTCCAGGCCGGAGCCAGCCGCTGACAGGAAACAGGTCCAGGCTAGCTTGCCTGCCCGAAGCCGCACGGCCAGGGGAATGCGATGAGCGATTCCGACCTGATCCTGCAGCTCGAAGGC
>CAZJQH010000048.1:5448-13349 GCA_964547895.1 uncultured Chitinophaga sp.
CATCCTGGGCCTGCGGACCTTCGAGATCGCGCGTGCCGGCATCGGCTACGTGCCCGAGGATCGCGCCATCTTCGCGCGCCTGAGCGTCGAGCAGAACCTGCTGCTGGGCCTGCAGCGCGGCAAGTCCGGTCGCTGGCGGGTCGATCACATGTACGAATTGTTCCCGCAGCTCGGCGCGCGCAGCCGGCTCGAGGCCGGCCGGCTTTCGGGCGGCGAGCAGCAGATGCTGGCGCTGTGCCGCACGCTGATGGGCAGCCCTGAGCTCATCATCGTCGACGAGCCGACCGAGGGCCTGGCGCCGCAGCTGGTCGAGCAGGTCGGCAGCTTCCTGCAGCAGATCAGTCGCGCCGGCGTCGCGGTCCTGCTGGTCGAGCAGAAGCTCGCGATCGCGCTGGCGGTCTCGCAGCGCGCCCTTGTCATGGGCCATGGCCAGGTGGTGTTCGACGGCAGTCCGCAGCAGCTGCTGGCCAGCGCCGAGCTGCGGCGCGAATGGCTCGAGGTCTGAGGTTCGGGCAGGCTTGCGCTATGCTGCCGGCATGAAATTTCCCGTCCACATCCCCTTTGTCGAGCTGCTCGGCTTCGAGCTGCTGCGCTGGGAAGACGACGAGGCCGAGATCCGCTTCGACGCCGGCCCCGATCACCTCAACAGCTTCAGCGTCGTGCATGGCGGCGCCAGCATGACCCTGCTCGACGTCGCGATGGCCCACGCCGCGCGCAGCGGCATGCCCGAGATGGGCGCGGTCACGATCGAGATGAAGACCAGCTTCCTGCAGGCCGCGCGCGGCCCGCTGCTGGCCAAGGCGCGCGTGCTGCACCGCAGCGCCACCATGGCCTTCACCGAGGGCCAGGTCTTCGATGCCGAGGGCCGTCTCTGCTGCCATGCCACCGGCACCTTCAAGTGCATCCGGCGGCTGCCGGTCGGCGCCAGGGGAGCGCAGCCGCTCAATGGCGCCGACCCCATCAAGACCGACTGATCACTTCTCCAGCACGTACTGGCCGGGCGCGGCGGCCAGCGACGGGAAAGCAGCGCTGGCCGCCGGGTAGGCCGGCACCAGCTCGCCGCAGCGCTCATGCAGCCAGGCGGTCCAGTCCAGCCACCAGCTGCCGCGCTGTTGCTCGGCATGCGAGAACCAGTGCTCGCTGTCGTCGTTGCGGGCGGGCTCGCCGACCCAGTAGCTGCGCTTCGGGGGCTCGACCGGCGGGTTGACGATGCCCAGGATATGGCCCGAGGTCGACAGCACGAAGCGCACCTTTGCTTCCACGTTGATCGACTTGCGGATCTTGTAGCAGGCCTGCCAGGGCGCGATATGGTCGTCCTGGGCGGTGACGGCGTAGAGCGGCTGCACGATGCGGTCGAGGTCGATGGTCTCGCCGGCAATGGTGAGGGCATCGCGCTTGACCAGCTGGTTGTTGAGGTACATCTCGCGCAGGTAGAAGCTGTGCATGGCGCGCGGCATGCGCGTGGTGTCCATGTTCCAGAACAGCACGTCGAAGGCCGGCAGCGGCTCGCCCAGCAGGTAGCTGTGGACCCAGTAATGCCAGATCAGGCCGTTGGAGCGCAGCAGCCGGAACGATGCCGCCATCTCGCTGCCATCCAGATAGCCCTTGCGCGCCATCATGTCGTCGAGCGTGCAGAGGATGTCCTCGTCGATGAAGACGCCGATCTCGCCCGGCTCCGAGAAGTCGGTCAAGGTCGTCAGCAGCGTCCAGTGCGCCACCGGCATCTGCTCTGCGGAATGGCGCTTGCTGGCCCAGGCCATGTAGCTGCTCACCAAGGTGCCGCCGATGCAGTAGCCGGCCAGGTGCACCTGCGGCACGTCGCAGAACTCGCGCGCCACCCGCACCGCCTCGGCTACGCCCTCCTGCAGGTAGTCGTCGAAGCCGACCTCGCTCATGCTGGCGTCCGGGTTCTTCCAGCTGGTGATGAAGACCGAGAAGCCCTGCTCGGTCAGGTACTTGACCAGGCTCTTCCTGGCGGTCAGGTCCAGGATGTAGAACTTGTTGATCCAGGGCGTGCAGATCACGATCGGCATCGCGCGCACCTGCTCGGTCACGGGCGCGTAGTGGATCAGCTCGAGCAGCGGGTTGCGGAACACGACCTGGCCTGGCGTGGTGCCGAGGTCGCGGCCAACCTGGAAGGCATCCTGCTCGACCATCAGGATGTTGCGCGCGAACAGGTCGCGGGTGAAGTTGTTCCAGCCCTCCAGCAGGCTCTGGCCGCCGGTTTCCTGCGCGCGCCGCAGCGCGGTCGGATTGGTCCAGAGGAAGTTGCTGGGCGAGATCGCGTTGAGCCAGTTGTGGATCCAGAAATAGGCGCGCTCCTGCTCGTGGCGCGACAGGCCGGGCGCGCTGTTGTAGAGCGTGCGCAGCCGGTGGTCGAAGGCCAGGAAGCCTTCCTTCAGGATGTCGAAGGCGGGCGACTCGAGCCAGGCCGGATCGGCAAAGCGTTCGTCCTCGCGCTTGGGCACCACCAGGTCGGCGCTGTCGTCGCCCAGCAGCCGGCGCAGGCCGTGGTCATAGAGGCGGATCGCCTCGTTCCAGGCCTCGAAGCCTTCGTGCAGCAGCTGTTGCGGGTGCGTCCACCAGGCCACCTGGGCCTGGAACTGGGATGACAGCATGCCGAACGGATCGCTGGCGCGGCGCCAGGTCTGCAGGGCCAGCTCGGGCGGCGTCTGGCAGGGCTGGCTGGCGGCTGGGACGGGCGGCGGAACTTGCGACATGATCTCCCCTGGTTTTTTCATCACGATTTCATCATAAGCCCTGGCTCTGTTCTTGGCATCAGGGTTTCATCGGTATTGCCGCAGAGCTTCCTGCAAGGCCTGCACCACATGTTCGCGCAGCTCGGTCGGCTCCAGCACCTCGCAGCCGCCGGCCTGGCGCAGGATGTCGCCGACCAGCTCCCGGTCGTCGCTGTAGGGCAGCTCGAGCAGGTAGCTGCCGTCCGGCAGCCAAGCGGACTGCTGCTCCGGATGCCACTGCTCGCCGCTGACCCAGCGCGCGCGCAGCGGACTGAACCTGAGCCGGGCCCAGGCGCGGGATTCACCGCTGAAGATGCCATAGCCGGCCTGGGTGTGGGCCTTGAGCAGCCCGGGGTCGATCTCTTGCGCGGGGCTTTCCTCGAGCGGCTCGCAGCGACTGATCGCATCGACCGCGAAGCTGCGCAGGCCGTCGCGCAGATGGCACCAGGCATCCAGGTACCAGTTGTCGCGGTAATGCACCAGCTGCTGCGGCGAGACCTCGCGCTCCAGTGTCTCGCCCTTCTCGCGGTTGTGGTGCGCGATGCGCAGCCGCTGGCGCTTGAGCGTGGCGCTGACCACGGTCTCGAAGGCTCGTGGCGGCAGCCGGCGCTTGCCGGCGTGCACCACGCGGATGCGCTGCGCCAGTCCCAGGCTGTCGAGGTCCATGTCGTGCAGCAGCCCGGACAGGCGCTCGCGTAGCGGTGCCATCTTCTGCCCGAGCAGGCCCGGCGCGAGCTCGGTCAGCAGATGCTGCAGCGTGGCGAGCGCGACCAGCTCCTCGGCGCTCAGCCACAGGCCGGGCAGCTCGCGCCCCGAATAGCCCGGCTCGAGCCGGTAGCCGCCCTGCAGCCGGTCGTAGACCACCGGGATCTTGAGCTGCTCGCGCAGCCGCGCCAGGTCGCGCTTGAGCGTGGGCACCGAGATGCCCAGCAGTGCGGCGAGCTCGTCGCTGGCCATGGCGTGGCGGCTGGTCAGCAGGCTCTTGTAGCGGTAGAGGCGGTCGATCTCGCGCATGGTTGAAAAAAATCTTGCGACCTCACCAGCGTATCAGGTTTTGATACGCAGCCTGCCTATGCTGACCCCATGTCGAACCTGCCCGCGTGGAACGGGCCGCACAGGAGATAGACCATGAACACATTGCGAT
This sequence comes from uncultured Chitinophaga sp., assembly GCA_964547895.1. Taxonomy (GTDB): domain Bacteria; phylum Pseudomonadota; class Gammaproteobacteria; order Burkholderiales; family Burkholderiaceae_C; genus Malikia. The sequence goes on from CAZJQH010000048.1 coordinate 9,331, forward strand.
TCTGGACCAGGGTGCTGCGCTTCATCGTGGCGCAGCAGTTGCTGCCAGTGGTGCCCGCGCGTCGGCCGCCGACGGTCAGCCAGTCCTCGGTCAGGCCAGCCCCGGTCTGGGAGACGCCAGCCTATCTGCGCAAGATGCGCTCGGGCGACCGGGCCTGGATGAGGTATTGAGCCGCTGAGCGATTGCCAGCCTGCTTCAGCCGCGCGGCTTGGAGCCCGCAGCAGGCGGCCATCGCATCACTCGCAGTCGCTTGACAGCCGACAGCTGGCCGGCAATAAACCGTCCTGAGTTCCCGTTCCGGCGCAGTCAGCCTGGGACAGGAACAAGAGGGAGGTAAAGATGGCGGGTCCCGACCAGGAAAAGAAGCTCAGCATTGAGCAGATGCTCGAGCAGGAATACGAATTCCTGCACCCCGAGCTTGCCCGTGGTTCGCCGTCAGGCCTAGCACAAGGGCAGGACGGGCCTTCGGGGTCTGGGACGGCTGCCCTCGAGCAGAAGCTGCTGGAGCGTCGGGCCAGCGCGCTGTGCCTGTCTGGTGGCGGCATACGCAGCGCGACCTTCTGCCTGGGGGCCCTCCAGGCCTTCGCGGCCAGCGGCAAGCTCAAGACTTTTACCTACCTGTCCACCGTCTCGGGCGGAGGCTATGTCGGCAGCTGGCTTTCGCGCTGGATCAGGCAGTCGGGCGGCAAGCTGGCAGCCGTCGAGAAGAGGCTGGCTTGCGGCAGCGCCAACAATGGCCGGGAAGAGGCGCCCCAGGTCGCCGAACTTCGTGCCTATTCGAACTATCTGAGCCCGGTCTGGGGCCTGTCGGCGGACTTCTTCACCCTGGTCTCGATCGTGCTGCGCAACCTGTTGCTCAACTGGTGCGTACTGTTGCCGCTGATCGGAGCCTTCGTGCTGTTTCCCTACCTCTATCTGGCTCTGGTCGGCCTGAAAGAGATGCAGAACAGCCTTTGGCTGATTCCGATGTTGGCGGTCGGTTTCGGCTGCGGTGTGACCGGTCTGACCTATGTCGCGTCCGACCTGCCGGCGAATGCTGATTCGGGCAGGATGCAAGCGTCTGCTGCGGCCTCCAGGCCCGAGCAGTCTATGAGCTGCAGTTGCCTGCTGGGGAAAGATCCGAACCAGGACCAGTTCCTGACCCGGGCCATGGTTCCGGTCCTGGCTTTCGTCTTCAGCTGCACGATCGTGCTCGCATGGCTTGAGCCGCCGTGGCTGCATCCAGGCGTTTTCGTCCTATCCGGCGTCTTGCTCCACCTGGCAGCCGCCATGCTGGCGCGCCGCTGCCAGGGTTGCCGGGCTGCTAACCCCTCTGCACCCGCAAAGATCGCTGTCGTGATGCTGCAGGCGGTCCTGGTCGGAGTGATCAGCGGCTTGGTGGCCAATCTTCTGTGCGTGCAGCTTAAGCAGTTGCTACCCCCCTTTGTGACTGTGGGACAGTGGTACGCAGTGCTAGCCTTGCCGTCGATGCTGTTCATGCTCTGGCTCGGCACTACCGGCTTTGTCGCCATCGTGCGGGGCAGCTCCAGCGAGTCGATGCGGGAATGGTGGGCGCGATCGGGCGGCTGGTGGCTCGCGGCTGCCCTGTTCTGGCTGGCCTGGTTCGGCTTGATCCTGCTGCTGCCGCAATGGCTACTGGGCTTGCCATTCTTCCAGCAACAGCTGAGTGGCAACAAGGCGACGCTCGCCGTCGGCGGCGGGCTGTGGGGCCTGCTGACCGGCCTGGTCGGCTACTGGTCCAAGCACGGCGCGACCGTCACCAGCCGGGCGCGCAAGATCGCTGACCTGATCGGCGTGCGGCTGCTGGAACTGGCTGCCATCGTCTTCATCGTCGCCCTGCTGCTGGCACTCAACCTGGCCTTGGTGGTGGTGTTGAACTTCCCATCCCAATCTGGCTTGTCAGAGTTGCTCGACCACTGGCAAGCCAAGGCAATAGCCCCATCCGTCTGGCTGGCTGCGCTGGTTCTTGCCGCGCTGCTCCTGTTTGCCTTCGTTTCCTCAACGCTGGTCGGGGTCAACACCTTCTCGCTGCACGGCATGTACGGCAACCGCCTGGTGCGCGCCTATCTCGGCGCAGCGCGGGCCGGTGAGAAGCGTCACCCGCACCCCTTCACCGGCTTCGACAACGATGACAACATCGGCATGGGCGAGATCGCCGAGCAGCAGCGCCAGGCCAATGCCGGCCAAGGTGCCGGGCCTCGGCTGTTCCATGTCCTCAACCTGACGCTGAACCTGGTGGCAGCCTCGGGCAAGCGTCTCGAGTGGCAGCAGCGCAAGGCCGCCTCTTTCAGTGTCACGCCGCTCCATGCTGGCAGTGCCGAGCTGGCTTATGTCGATTCCCAGGGCTATGGATCGGGCCAGCAGAGGGGGATCTCGCTCGGGCGTGCGATGACCATTTCGGGCGCGGCGGCCTCGCCCAATATGGGCTATCACTCATCGGCGGCAGTGACCTTCGTCATGACGCTTTTCAACGTACGGCTTGGATGGTGGCAGCCTAATCCGGCTCGTTCTGACATCGCGACGGGTTCCAAGGGCGAGCCGGGATGGCGCTCGCTTGGCTTGCTGCTGGCCGAGGCGCTGGGCCAGACCAGCGCAGGCAGCTCGCATGTCTATCTGTCGGACGGCGGGCATTTCGAGAACCTCGGCCTCTACGAGATGGTCAGGCGGCGCTGCACTGAGATCTACCTGGTCGATGCCTCGGCCGACCCCGGCTTCGAGTACGAGGATCTCGAGAACGCGATCCGCAAGATCCGGGTCGACTTCGGCATCCCGATCGAATTCAGCGCCGACAGCTTCGCCACACCCAGCCATCTGGCGGTGGGAACCATCCATTACGGCGAGCGAGACGATCAGAAGGGGCAGCTCTACTACATCAAGCCGGTGCTGACCGATGACCTGCCGCTGGACGTGAGCCGTTACGCCGAAGCCAGCCGCGCGCGCGACCGCAAGAGCCCGTTCCCGCACCAGCCGACGGCCGACCAGTTCTTCGACGAGGCCCAGTTCGAAAGCTACCGCATGCTGGGCTTGCACCTGACCCAGAAGGCCCTGGGCAGTCTGCTCGAGCGGCGCATGGATGCATCCGACTGCGCGACGGCGACCCCGCTCGAACCCGGACAGTCGAGCAGCAAGCAGTCCAGCCAGTCTTCTTGGTCCGGTCTTGGCAATGCCGCACTGCTGGCCAGCGTCCTGACCGTTGGCGGTGTACTGGGCGTGAGTGGCACGGTCGCGCTGGAGGGGGCCAGCGTCGAGATCGGCCGGGAGAGCCTCGAAGCCATGCATCTGTCGAGACAGCCGACCGAGGCTGCACTGGCGCTCGCCGCCTGGCAGATTGCGCGCATCGCTGACCGGCTCGAAGGCATGCCGGCTGCATCCGATCCAGCCTCCACCCAGGACTTGCTTGAAGCGATGCAGGCAATGGAAAAGCGCCTGTCCGCGCTGGCCCAGGCTTTGTCGGTCAAGGGCGGGGCTATTCCCGGGCCGCAGGCTAGCATGGCGCAGTCGCTGGCCAGGCTGGAGGCTGACATGGCTGCCCTGTCATCGGCGCTGGCTGAACGCCATGCAGGCGCGACCTTGTCCGCGCGCCTGGCTGCCCTGGAGCTTAGCCTCAGGCGGATCGAGGTCGCGGTTCATGGCGCAACGCGCTGAATGGCTTGGACAGATGTCCAGCCATTTGCCGTAGGTGGCAGGCTTGATTTCTGGCTCCGTTTGCTCCGTGCGCTGATTCCCTCCATTCAAACGCTAGATCTGTCAGGCAAAGCCTGCATGCCTGTGTGGTAGCGGGCGGCTGGACCGTGTTGGCGCGCTTACACTCGATGCTTTCGAAAACCCGTAGCCGGCCGACCGGAGCAGGAAAGCCGGAACCCGTTTCAGCATGCAAAAAATCATCGCGCAGATCGCGCAGGAACTCTCGGTCAAACCCGCCCAGGTCAAGGCAGCCGTCGATCTGCTCGACGGTGGCGCCACCGTGCCCTTCATCGCCCGCTACCGCAAGGAGGCCACCGACGGCCTCGACGACATCC
>CAZJQH010000049.1:0-13295 GCA_964547895.1 uncultured Chitinophaga sp.
TTTCGACGCGCTGGTAGCGCTGCAGGGCATGGGCCAGGCAGGTGGTGGAATCCTGTCCGCCCGAGAACAGGACGAGAGCGGTGGTGTGCATGGGCGCTATGGTAAGCGCGGAAATGTCTCGCCGCGAGGCGCCCGGCTGCGGCACAACGCCACCGACGGTCATGCAGCACCGGACGGCCAGCGGCAGGCCAGGCGACTCACTTGGCCGTGATCACCAGCGAGAGATTGGCCGAATAGTCGCCCGCCACCGCCGTCGCGCTGCCGGGGATGGAGACCTGCAGGTTGCCCTGCCGGCCGAAGTAGGCCTGATTGCGGTTGGCCACCAGCGGCTCGCTGCCGGCAGCCGCCACCCCGTCGTAACGCAAGGTGTAGGGTGCTGCTGCAGCGCCCGCGGCGGCGCTGCGCAGCTGATTGGTGCCACCGCTGCTGATCGTCACGGTATAGCCATGGCGCGAGTTGCAGTTCTCGGTCACGACGCCGACCACGGCGTCCTGCTCGCCAGCGCGCAGGTCCAGGCTGCTGGCCTTGGAGGTCGGCGCGATGTCGACCGTGCAACTGGTCGGCACCGAGCCGCGCAACTCCAGGCTGGCCGAGGTCTTTTCGTCAGCCTGCGCCAGTGTCGCGACCACCAGCGTCGCCAGCACCACGGCCTCCACTGCCGAGTGCAGGGTCAGTCTAGGGTGATGGTCAAAGTGCATGCTGGGGCCCCTTTGCGAGCAAGATCAAAAATGCGCGATCGTGTATCGCTTTCGCCATTTTACCGGGCAACCCCGACCTCGTGGAATTTCAATCGCGTCACTCGCCGGCCCTGGAAACCGCCGGCGCCTTCATTTGGCAGCGATCACCACGGTGATGCTGTCCGAGTAGTGGCCGGCGATGGCCTGGGGATTGGCCGGCACGCTGACGACCAGATTGCCGCTTCGACCGAAGAAGGCGCCGCTGCGGCTGGCGCTGAGGCCGGCGGCGATCGATCCGACCGCATCGTCATAGCTCGCGCTGTAGCTGGCCAGCGGCGCGCTCGCATCGCCACTGCGCAGCTGGCCGCCGTTCTGCGAAGCGATCGAGACCGTGTAGCCGTTGCCGGAGTTGCAGTCCTCGGTGACCACGCCCACGCTGACGTTCTGCTCCCCGCCCTTGAGGTCCAGGCTGGCGGCCTTGGCCGTGGCGGCAATCGCGATCGTGCAGCTCACGGGCACGATGCCCTTCAGGTGCAGGCTGGCGCCGGCCTGCGTCGGGACAATGCCGGAGCCAGTGCTGGCGTTCCCCTGCCCCTGGCCCTTGCCGTTCACCTGCCCGCCGCCCTTGCCGTTGGCGGAGTCGGCCCAGGCCTGCCCGGTAACGAGCAGGGCAAGGACCGCAGCAGCGGCGGTCAGCAGCTTGATGGCGTTCATGAAGGCGGCGCTTGAGCTGCGGCGGCGGCTGGCCCAGGCTTACTTGGCGGCGATCACCAGGATGATGCTGTCCGAATAGTCGCCAGCGATGGCCTGGGGGTTGGCCGGGATGTTGATACGCAGATCGCCGGTGCGGCCGAAGAAGGCGCCGTTACGGGTGGCGGTGAGACCGGCGGCGATCGATCCCACCGCATCGTCATAGCTGGCGGTGTAGCTGGCCAGCGGCGCGCTGGCATCGTCAGCGACGCTGCGCAGCTGGCCGCCGTGCTGCGAGGCGATGGCGACGGTGTAGCCGCTGCCGGAGTTGCAATCCTCGGTCACCACGCCGATGCTGACGTTCTGCTCGCCACCCTTGAGGTCCAGGCTGGTGGCCTTGGCCGTGGGAGCCACTGCGATGGTGCAATTCAGGGCCACGGTGCCGCGCAGGTCGATCTGGGCCGTGGTGCTCTGTGCATGAGCAAAGAAGCTGGCGGCGCTGGCGGCAAAGGCGATAGCCATCTTGGTGGTTTTCATGCTGTCTATCTCTCTTGAATCTTGAAGTCTTTGGTGCACAGCAGGAAAAGCCCGGCTGGCCGATGGAGTCCTTGAGAGCAATACCCGTGCCAAGCGAATACAACGCACAAGCTTGATGCAAATCAAACAGTTAGCACTGCAGGCACCAGCCACAGCATCTTGCAGTCAATGCAATCTGCAAGACAATCAAAACAAATCGATGCATAATGCAACATCCACAGATCACATGCATCGTAATCAATCAAAAATGATAGGTTTAAAATTCAATTATCATTAGATTCATTGCAGATTGCATGAAGATCATTTGAATCAAGCTGACTCCGCCCTGCCGGCTATACGAGGCCCCGCCATGACTCTCCCAAGCTTCCCCGGCTACCGCGCATTGATCGTCGAGGATGTGCTGCCGCTGGCCATCCAGTACCGGGCCTACGTCAAGCCGCTGGGCATCGAGACTATCGTGGCCAGCTCCGTCGCCGATGCCGCCAGCAAGATCGACCAGGGCCCCTGGCATGTCGCCCTGGTCGATATCAAGCTGCCCGACGGCACCGGCTTCGACGTCATGGAGCGCCTGCAGGCACGCTGGCCCGATTGCGCGGTCATCGTGATCAGCGCCGAGGACTCGAAGGACACCGCGCTGCAAGCGGCTGATGCCGGCGCTCTCGACTTCATCGAGAAGCCGGTCGACGCCGACCGCCTGCGCATCACGCTGCGCAACGCGCTGCAGACCGCCGTCCTGAACGCCGAGGTCGACCAGCTGGCCCCCGGCAAGCGTGGCCAGTTCTGCGGCTTCTACGGCAACAGCACGGCCATGCGGGTGGTCTACCAGACCATCGAGACGGTGGCGAGCAGCCGGGTGCCCGTCTTCATCCAGGGCGAATCGGGCACCGGCAAGGAACTGGCGGCCGAGGCCATACACCAGTGCAGCCCACGCGCCCAGCAGGCCTTCGTGCCGCTCAACTGCGCCAGCATTCCGAGCGGCCTGATCGAGAGCGAGCTGTTCGGCCATGTCAAGGGCGCGTTCACCGGCGCCAGCGCCGACCGCAACGGCGCCTTCATCGAGGCCGACCGGGGCACCCTGTTCCTGGACGAGATCGCCGAGCTCGACCTCGAGGTGCAGGCCAAGCTGCTGCGCGTGCTGCAGACCGGCGAGGTGCGTCGCCTGGGCGAGACCCGCCAGCGCACGGTCGACGTCAGGGTGGTCAGCGCCACCCACCGCGACCTCTACGCCATGGTCAAGGCCGGGCAGTTCCGCGAGGATCTCTACTACCGCCTGCATGTCGTGCCAGTGGAGCTGCCGCCACTGCGAGAGCGTGGCCAAGACATCCTGCTGATCGCCGACTCGGTGCTGAAACGCTACGCCCGGGAGGACCGCCGGCGCTTCAAGGGCTTCAGCCAGGAAAGCCAGGCCCTGCTGATGGCGCATTCCTGGCCCGGCAATGTGCGCGAGCTGATCAACACCATCCGCGCCGTGGTGGCCCTGCATGACGGCGAGCTGGTGGAAGCCGGCATGCTGGCGGGCAAGCTGCAGGCCGAGCGTCCATCGACTCCACCGGGCCCGCAGCCATCCAGCAGCCCTGCCCTGCCAGCATCCGGGGAGCAGACCACGCCAGCCGGCCCCGGCGAGATCCTGCCGCTGGCGCTGGTGGAGCGGCGGGCGATCGAACAGGCCTTGCGTGCCTTCGGCGGAAACATCAGCCGGGCCGCCAAGGCGCTGCAGGTCAACCCTTCCACGATTTACCGGAAAATGGCAAGCTGGTCGGCGCTGGATGGAGATGCCGGCAAGCCGTCCCACTGAGATTGCCAACCCATGCGTCTACCCCAGATCAGATCCCTGCGCCAGCCCCATTGCCGTCGACTGGCGGCCGCCCTGGCGCTGGCCGCTGGCTGCGGCCCGGCGGCCGCGCTGACCTTCACCCCGATCGAGATGGACTTCAGTCCTTCCGGACGCGGCGCCACCCAGACCTTCCGGCTGGCCAACAACGATGCCGAGCCGGCCGCCGTCGAGATCACGGTCAAGTCCCGCGCGATGGCCCGCAACGGCGAGGACATCCTGGGAGATGCGGAAGACCAGTTCAGCATCTTCCCGACCCAGGTGGTGCTGCAGCCCGGCCAGGTCCAGAGCGTGCGGGCACAGTACATCGGCGACGCCGCCATCGAGCATGAAAAGGCGTTTCGCCTGATCGCCGAACAGCTGCCGATCGATGTCGGCCAGGCACCGCAGACCGGTGGCCGCATGCGGCTGCTGGTGAAGTATGTCGCCTCGCTCTATGTGTTGCCGCGCAACGCCAAGCCGGCGCTGGACGTGACCGATGCCAGCCTGGTCAGCGGGCCGGATGGCCAGCGCTGGCTCGAGGTCACGGTGCACAACGGCGGCGGCAGCCGCAAGATCATCAGGAACGCCACCCTGCAGATCGGCGAGCTGAGCCTGAGCGGCGCGGCGCTCAACGGCCTGGAGGGCGAGAACCTGCTGGCCCGGACCACGCGGGTGTTCCGCCTGCAGGCGCCGACCCAGCTGGGCGCGATCCAGGCGCCAGTCCGACTCGTGCTGGATTGATGCGGCTGCGCCCCCTGGCCCGGGCCCGGACAAGGCGCATGCTAGGCTGGCTGTGCGCCTGCAGCTTACTGTTGCCAGCCGGAGCCAGAGCCCAGAGCGCAGACAGCGCGACCCTGTTCCAGCGCGCCTTCGGCCAGCGCCAGCCAGCCAGGCTGCAGCGGCTGACCCTGCCGGTGTCGGTCGATGGACAGGAACTGGGCCTGGTCGGCGCCGAGATCAGGGCCAGCCGGGTCGAGCTGGAGCGCAAGGCCCTGGCAGAGCTGCTGCAGCCCCTGCTGCAAGCCCGGGTGCTCGAGGCGCTGCTGGCTCCAGGCGCCGCGCCGCGCATCGCGCTGGACGAGCTCAAGCCACTGGGGCTGGAAGCCAGCTATGCCTCCGATCGGGTCGCGCTCGACATCGTGGTCCCGCTGGCCTTGCGCCCTGTCCAGGCCCTGAGCCTGCGCTCGCGTGCGCCAGACAGCGGCACGGACGCCAATGTGCGGATCAGGCCACAACCCTGGAGCTGGATCAGCAACCTGCGCTGGAACCTGTCGCTGCAGGACAGCGGCGCGGACACCAGCCAGCATCAGCGCCTGTTTGTCGACAGTGCCGGACGCTGGCAGGACTGGGTGCTGGAAAGCGGCGCCACGGTGGGCAGCTACAGCTCGTCCACTTCGCTGTCGATCCAGGGTCTCAGGCTGGTCAGGGACTGGGCGCCGCAGGCGCTGCGGCTGAGCCTGGGCGATGTCACGGCCATGGGCCAGGGCGGCGGCAGCCCCCAGGCGCTGACGGGGATAAGGCTGGCACGCCTGTTCGGCCTCAACCCGGAACTGGCGACGCAGTCGCTGCCGACGACGACGCTGGCCCTGCCCAGGGGTGCTGCCGTCGATGTCAGCATCAACGGCCTGCCTTCGAGCTCGCTGCGCCTGCCCCCCGGGGTCTACCGGCTCAGCGACCTGCCCGTCTTCGCCGGTGCCAACGCGGTCGAGCTGATGATCACCGAGCCGGACGGCAAGGTCAGCCGCCGCAGCTTCGACTATTTCTTCAGCTCATCCCTGCTGCGCCAGGGCGTGAACGAATACGACCTGGCGCTCGGTTTTCCGGCCACATCCGGCGGCAACGGTCGCGAACACGACAGCAGCCAGCGCATCCTGACCGGCTGGTGGCGGCGCGGCTGGACCGACAGCCTCAGCGCCGGCATCAGCCTGCAGGCGCGCAGCGGCGCCAGCAGCTCGGCCAGGCTGACCGGGATGGATGCCATCGTCGCGACCCGGATCGGCGACTTCGCCGGCTGGCTGGCGCGCAGCCAGCACGACAGTTTCGGCGGCCAGGCCGGCAGCCTGCAATGGCGCTGGAACAGCGCGATGCAGCAACAGGCAAGCTACGGTGTGTCGGCGCTGGCCCAGCTGAGCCGCCAGAGCGAGGGCTACGCTCCGATCGGCGCGGAACTGCCCGGGCCAGCGCAGCACGACGCCGGCCTGCGCCTGAGCCTGCTGTGGACCGACGGCTGGCGCGGCTCCCTGGGCCTGCTGCGTCGCCACAACGACCGCAGCGGCGACGACAGCCGCGACCGCTCCCTGTCGCTGCGCCGGCACCTCGACCGCCACTGGAGCGCCGAGTTCACGCTGGGCTGGCGCCGCCTGAACCAGCAACAGGACCGCAACATCGCCTTGCTGCTGACCCGCTCCGGCGGCACCACCGCCAGTGGCACGGACCCGGGCGCGATCTGGCAGAGCAGCGCGTCGATCCAGAGCCTGGACCGCCGACTGCAATGGGACGGCCTGGTGAGCGGGTCCGGCAGCTGGCTCGGCAGCGAGACCCTCTGGCAGGCGGGCGCCAGCCTGTCCGATGCAAGCTCAGGCCAGGACCGCGCGCTGCAGTGGCGCGCACAGCATGGGCGCGGCGAAGGCAGCGTCTTCCTGTCCGAGCGCTTGAGCGGCCTGGGCAGCACCCGGATGCTCGAGGCGAGCCTGGCCACTGCGGTGCTGGGATCGACCGAGGGTGGCTGGAGCTGGTCGGCGCCGGTGCTGGACTCCGCCGCCCAGTTCAAGCCCTACCGGGGCTACGAAGACCTCAAGCTGCTGGTCGACCCGCAAGGCGACCGCGCGGCGCTCAGCAGCGACCGCTTCGGCACGCCTGCGCTGGCCAATCTGGGCTCCTATGCGCCGCGCCCTCTGCAGCTGGACTTCGAGGACCTGCCCCCGGGCAGCAGCGTGGGCATGGACCGTCCGCTGCTGCTGCCAGCCTACCGCTCGGTGCTGGTGGTGCCGGTCGGCTCCAACGCCTGGACCCGGATCCAGGGCCAGCTGCTTGGAGCCGACGGGCAGCCGCTGGCGCTGCAATCCCTTCTGCTGCGGGACGATCGGGGCCAGCTCATCGACCTGTTCACCAATCGCAGCGGACAATTCACCAGTCCCCAGCTGCCACCGGGCCGTTATGCGCTGCAGCGTCCCGAGGACAATGCTGTGCTGGCACGCTTCGTGGTGAGCGACAGCGACCAGGGCCGGCTGGACATCGGCAGCGTGCAGATCAAAGGAGAGCAACCTTGAAGAGCTTGCATTGGCTGGCAGCATTGTGTTGCGGCGTCGGCGCGCTCCAGGCACCGGCGGCACTGGCGGAATGCTTGCTGGACGCCCCCGCCATGCTGATGCTGGGCCGCTACGACCCCGGCGCCGCCCAAGCCCTGCCGGTCAGCTGGCAGCTGACCGTCAAGCCGCGCCACCCCAAGGCCGGCTGTCGGGCCAGACTGCAAGCCGAGGCGACCGACCAGGCCGGTCATCTGCTCTTGCTGGGCAACGATCCGGCCGGACTGCGCGTCGCACTGGCCCAGGACGCCTCGGGCAGGCAGGCGCTGGCCGTGGCGCCGCAGGACCTGGCCTCGTTCCAGCTCGAGCCTGACCAGCAGACGCAGTTGGTGCTGTGGGCGGTGCGCAGTCCCGGCCAATGGATAGACCCGGGCCTCTACCGTGCCAGCCTGCACCTGAGCCTGCTCGACGAGCAGGGCCGCACGCTGGAGCGGCGCGAGGTCGATTTCCAGTCCCTCGTTCCCCCGCTGGTGCAGGCACAGTTCGGCCAGGTCAGCTCGGCGGCCGGCCTGAGCCTGACCAGGCTGGATTTCGGCGAGCTCAGGCAAGGCGCCAGCCGCCGCGCCACCCTGTCAGTGCAGGCCAACACGGGCTACACGATCACGCTGGGCAGCGCGAACAGCGGCCGGCTGGTCCACAGCAGCCAGTCGCGGGAGCAGATCGGCTATCAGCTGCGCCTCGACGGCAGGCCGGTCGCGCTGAACCAGTCGCTTGCGGGCCTGTCGGCGATCCGCTCGGGCCGCCAGCAGCACGAGATCGAGGTGGAGATCGGTCCAATGCAGCAAGTCCTGGCGGGCGAATACCGCGACAGCCTGCTCATCACCATCAGCGGCCAGTGAGAGAATCTGCCCATGAACCAGCCTGACACCCCTCTCCAGCCCGAGATCGAGCCAGAGCTGCGCCAGCGGCATGTGCTGCTGGCAGACGACCAGGTCATCAATGCCATGATCGTCAGCAAGTGGCTGGGCATGCTGGGCTGCACCATGGAACGGGTCGAGGACGGCCAGCAGGCAGTCGAACGCTGGCGGCAGCGCCGCTTCGACCTGATCCTGATGGATGTGAAGATGCCCGTGATGGACGGCCTCGAGGCCACCGCGCGCATCCGCGAGCTGGAAGCCTCGGGCGCGACGCACACGCCGATCGTCGCACTGACGGCCAGCGTGTCGGCCAAGGAGCTCGACGCCTGCCTGGCCGCCGGCATGGATGGCCATACCACCAAGCCGATCACGCTCGACAGCCTGGCCGCCGCCATGCGCGCCGCCCTGCGCAGCGCGATCCCGGCTACGGCCGCGGCAAAAGCCAAGCCCCGGACAATCGCACCCGCGCCCATGCCGGACTGGGCACCGGACCTGGACCAACTGCGCCAGAACCTGGGCGACGACGAGGAACTGCTGCAGGAATACATCGCCGCGATGCGGCTCGAGCTGGACCAGCGCCTGCAGCGGCTGCAAGCTGCCGCCCTGGCTAGCGACGCCGGCCCGGCCCAGGAGCAAGCCCATGCCCTGCGCGGCGCGCTGGGCAGCCTGGGCGCAGAAGCAGCGGCCGCGCTGACCCGCGCGCTGGAAAGCGCAGCCGGCGCCGGCGACTGGAACGCCTGCCAGCAGGCCCTGGAGCGGCTGCAGGCACAGGTCAGCGCGATCCAGTCAGCGCTGGCCGTCATCCGCTGACTGCGGCCCGGGCTGCTGGCCCGACTCCGCCAGACAAGCCGGACCAGCGGCATCGGCAGCCCGCAACCACTCGTCGATTGCCGCCAGCACGGCGTCCAGCGCCTGGCAGAAATCGGCCAGCATGGCACCATCCTGCTGCTGCAGCGCGGCCTCGAACTGCCGGGCCAGCGGCTGCAAGGAATCCGCGCCCAGCGTGGGCGCCAGGCCGCTGATGGTGTGCACCAGGCGGGCCGCGGCGTCGAACTGCCGCAGCGCCAGGGCCTGTTCGAGCTGGGCGCGCGCCGAGCCGAACTGCTCGGCAAAGCTGGCCAGTACCTCGTGCAGCAAGTCCGCGTCGCCCGCCAGCGCCTGCAAGGCGCGCCCGGTGTCGAGCGCCTTGTCGGTGGTAGAAGTCGCGATGCCGCCAGTCGCCTGTCCAGCTGCGGCGATCAAGGCTTGGCTAGCCTGATCGGGCGCGATCCACCTGAGCAGCGCATCAGCCAGCAGGACCGGATCGATCGGCTTGGTGACATGCTCGTCCATGCCGGCGGCCAGGGTAGCGCTGCGGTCGACCATGCGCGCCGCCGCCGTCAGCGCGATGATCGGCACCCGCCGCCCGGATTCGCGGGCCCGGATGGCGCGCGAGGCCGTCAGCCCGTCCATTTCTGGCATCTGCAGGTCCATCAGGATGGCGTCGAAGCGCCCGCCGCCGGCCAGCTCGATCGCCTGCCGCCCGCTGCCCGCGGTCTCGACCTGCAAGCCCATCTTGCCCAGGTAGCCACTGGCGACCAGCAAGTTGGTGGGGTTGTCGTCGACCACCAGCACCCGGGCGCCCTGGATCGGCGCCAGCCGGCCGAGCAGTTGAGTCCAGCTGGCGGGCTCATGGGACGGCGCCATCCCGATGAGCTCATGCGCCGCACCCGCACCGGGCTGGACCCGACCGAGCCGGACCGTGAACCAGAAGGTGCTGCCCTCGCCGGGACGGCTGTCGACACCGACCTCGCCCCCCATCAGCTCGACCAGCCGCTTGCAGATGCTCAGCCCCAGGCCCGTGCCGCCGTATTGGCGCGTGATCGAGGCATCGGCCTGCTGGAAGGCCGCAAACAGCTGTCCGATGCGATCCGGCGCGATGCCGACCCCGGTATCGGTCACGGCAAAGCGCAGCAGGGCATCGGCGGGCGTCTGCTCCAGGCAGGCGACCGAGACCCGGATCGAGCCTCTTTCGGTGAATTTCAGCGCGTTGCCGATCAGGTTGCTGAGCACCTGCAGCAGCCGCAGCGGATCACCCTGCAGCAGCTCGGGCAGGTCGGCGGCGCGCTCGACCTCCAGCCTGAGCTGCTTGCGCTGGGCCTCGAACTCGAACAGGCTGGTGCTCTTGCGCAGCAGTTCATCGACCCGCAACGGGATCGATTCGAGCTGCAGCAGGCGCGCCTCGATCTTGGAGTAGTCCAGGATGTCGTTGAGCACGCCCAGCAGCGCGGTGCTGGCGGTATGGATCTTGAGCAGGTACTCGCGCTGCTCGGCACTCAGCGGGGTATCGAGCAGCAGATTGGCCAGGCCGATCACCATGCCCATCGGGGTGCGCAGCTCGTGGCTCATGTTGGCCAGGAACTCGCTCTTGGCGTCGTTGGCCGCGGCCAGCTCGGCCGTCCTCGCCTCCAGGCTCTGGCGATAGCGCTCGAGCTCGGCGGCGGCGGCCTTGCGCTCGGAGATGTCGCGCTGCACGACCAGCACGAAGGTCTGGCCCTCCCATTGCGCCCGGCTCAACGAGACCTCGGCGCAATAGCTGCTGCCATCGCGACGCTGGTGCGCGGTCTCGTAGAAGCTGCCCTCGAGATCCACCTGGGCCAGCAGGCGAATCACCTCCTGCTCGCCATGGCAGGCATCCCAGTCATGCAGATAGTGCCCCACCATCTCGTCGTGGCCGTAGCCCAGCATCTCGGCGGCCCTGGAGTTGCACTCGACCACCCGGCCCTGCGCGTCGCAGATCACGATGCCGTCGCGCGCATGCTGGAACAAGGCGCGCCGCCTCGCCGCCTCGCTGGCAATCGTCTGCTGGTTGCGGCGCTGCAGCTCGTCCTGCTCGGCAATCCGGTCGAGCAGCTCGTTGAAGTCACGCCCGAGCTGGGCCAGCTCGTCCTCGCCGCCCGGCAGGACGACCCGCGCCTCGCGCTCGCCACGGTGAACCGCCTTCATCGTCTCGCCAATGCGTTCGAGCCGCGAGGTCAGCGCCCGGCCGGAGCGCAGGAACAGCACCGACAGGACCAGCATGATCCCCGCCAGCAGGAAGGAGACGCCGGCCAGCATCAGGAACAGGTCGCGCTGGTAAGGTGCGCGCGGAAAGCCGACGCCTATCATCGCGATCCGGCGGCCGTCACCGTCCACCAGGGACTCGAAACCCTGGACATGGCTCTGGCCGTCCTCCTGCAGTACCCCGAGCCAGCTCTGGCCGGCCCCGATCACCGCATCGATCACTTCGCGCGCGGCCGGCTTGCCGACCGGACGCTGGCCCTCGAGGCGCTGCAGGCTGGCAGCAATGCTGACGCCGTCATGGTAGATGGCGGTCATGCCTTCGGAATTGTCGAGCAGGGTGCCGATCGGGTAGATCAGCTCGCGCATATGCTCGATCAGCGCATGGTTGTGGTTGAGCAGCACGCCGCCGACCAGCATGGCGTCCGGCATCTCGACCGAGAGCGGGAAATGCGCCGCCGCATTGATCAGCAGGCCATGCTCGGGCCCGGCCAGCGCAGCCGCCGAACCGTCGTTGCGGCGCGACGACAGCAGCTGATCGGGGAAAGTCGGCGACAGGACTAGCAGCTGCTCCAGCGTGTACTGCTCATAGGCAGAGCTCGTGACGCCGATGCGGGCCTGGCGGATCACATAGGAATCAGGCAGGCGGCCTTCGGGCAGCAGTCCGGCGCTGCTGCCCACCACCTGGCCGTCGGCCATGGCCACCAGCAGGTAGTCCAGCCCGCTGCTCTCGGCTGCCGCCCTCAGGGCCTGGTTGAGCGCCTGGGGGTCGCGCCGAGGACCGATCGCCTGGCGCACCGCGTCCTGCAGCGACCCCGAGCGGACCAGCTGATCCATCCTCCTGCTGTTCTGGGTCTTGTACTGGTCGAGGTAGTTGTGCGCACCGGCCAGGTTGCTGCGCAGGGTTGAGTTGAGCAAGCGGTCGGTGCGCTCGCTGCCACCCCAGGCCAGCACCCCGATCACGAGCGGGAAGGCCAGCAGCAGCGGCATCAGGCCCAGCAGCAGCATGCGCGTGCGCAGCGAATTCCGCCAGGACTGCCGCCCCTCCGCCAGCAGCCCGTACAAGCGGCGCAGCCAGAAAGGCAGGCGGTCGGATGTCGCCGCCGGAGGTACGCTTGCTGCCGTCATCTTGCTAGGTAGAATCAAAAAATGGATAGAAAATTGATTTTATTGGGGTTGTTTCTCGGCGCCGCCTTGGCCGGCTGCAGCCCCAAGGAAGCGGTCAAGATCGGCTTCATCGGCGGCCTGACCAGCCGCAACTCCGACAACGGCCAGGCCGGCCTCAACGGCGTCACGCTGGCGGTCGAGCAGTTCAACCGCAGCGGCGGCCTGAACGGGCAGCTGGTCGAGCTGATCGCCAAGGACGACGCCCAGGATCCCGAGACCGCCAGGCGCTCGACCCAGGAACTCGTCGACGCGCGGGTCCAGGCCGTGATAGGACCGTTCACCAGCAGCATGGCCAAGGTCATCGTCCCGATCACCGGCCAGGCCGGCATCCTGCAGATCAGCCCGACCATCACCTCGATGGACTTCCACGGCAAGGACGACAACCTGTTCCGCATCAACCGTACCACCCGGGACAACGCCAGCGACTACGCCCGGGTCATGCAGGGCCTGGGCCAGGTGCGCACCGCCGTGGCCTACGACACCCGCAACCTCAGCTTCAGCGCCTCCTGGCTCGAGGAGTTCCGCAACGCGGTCAAGGCCTCCGGCCGCAGTCTGGCGGCCGAGGTTCCCTACGAGTCGGGCGAGCAGACCGACTTCGCAGCCGTGGTGAGCCAGATGCTGGCCAGCAAGCCCGACAGCCTGATCTTCGTCTCCGGGGCGCTCGACGTGGCCCGGCTGGCCCAGCAGGCGCGCAAGCAGGCGCCCCGGGTACCGATCGCAGCCGTCGAATGGGCGGCGACCGAGCAGCTGGTCGAGCTCGGCGGGGAGGTGGTCGAAGGCCTGCTGATCCTGCAGAACTACGACCGGGACGACAGCTCGGAGCGCTACCGGGAATTCGCCGACGCCTACTACAAGCGCTTCCAGCGCCAGCCGGGCTACAGCACGGTGGCAGCCTACGATGCCGCGACGGTAGTGCTGACGGCGCTGAAGAACCGCAGCAACGGCGAATCCCTGAAGCAGGCGGCCTTGCGCAGCAACCCCTACCAGGGCCTGCAGCAGACCATCAGCTTCGACGCCAACGGCGACACAAGGCGCAAGATCTTCTTCACCGAGATCCGCAACGGAAAGTACGTCAAGCTCAAGGATCAGTGAGAGGTGCGGCCGAACAGCGGCCCCAGTGCCGCTGCGCGCGCCTCCCAGGCCGCGCGCACGCGCCGGACCAGCTGCCAGGCCGACCAGCCACGCCGCGCCCAGCGCAGCAGGCCGCGTG
>CAZJQH010000050.1:0-13132 GCA_964547895.1 uncultured Chitinophaga sp.
TGTTCTGCTGGATCGCCAGGTCGACGTCGAAGGTGTATTCGGTGTCGGGCTTGCGCGAGAGCAGGAAGAAGCGCACCGCGTCCTTGCTGGTCCATTCGATCAGGTCGCGCAGCGTGACGTAGCTGCCGGCGCGCTTGGAGATCTTGACCTCCTCGCCGCCGCGCACGACGCGCACCATGGTGTGCAGCACGTAGTCGGGGTAGCCCTCGGGGATGCCGACGTTGGCGGCCTGCAGGCCGGCGCGCACCCGCGCGATGGTGCCGTGATGGTCGGTGCCCTGGATGTTGATCACCTTGCCGAAGCCGCGCTCGAACTTGGTGATGTGGTAGGCGACATCGGGCACGAAGTAGGTGTAGCCGCCGTCGGACTTGCGCATCACGCGGTCCTTGTCGTCGCCGTAGTCGGTCGAGCGCAGCCAGAGCGCGCCGTCCTGCTCGTAGGTCTTGCCGGCCTCGATCAGCTTGTTGACCGCCTGCTCGACCCGGCCGCTGGTGTAGAGGCTGGACTCGAGGTAGTACTGGTCGAACTTGACCTGGAAGGCCTGCAGGTCCAGGTCCTGCTCGTGGCGCAGGTAGGCGACCGCGAACTGGCGGATGCCGTCGAGGTCCTCGACGTCGCCGCTGGCAGTGAACTCGCGGTCGTCGGCCTTGACCGTCTTCCTGGCCAGGAAGTCGTTCGCGATGTCCTGGATGTAGTCGCCGTTGTAGGCCGCATCCGGCCATTCGGCGTCGCCCGGCTTGAAGCCCTTGGCGCGCAGCTGGGTCGAGTTGGCCAGGGTCTGGATCTGGACGCCGGCGTCGTTGTAGTAGAACTCGCGGTGCACGTTCCAGCCCTGGGTCTGGAACAGGTTGCAGATCGCGTCGCCGAGCGCGGCCTGGCGGCCGTGGCCGACGTGCAGCGGGCCGGTCGGGTTGGCCGAGACGAACTCGACCAGCACGCGCTGGTCCTTGGCCGGCTGCTGGCCGAAGCAGGCGCCCGCTTCCAGCACCTCGCGCACGATCTGCTGCTTGGCGGCCGGTTTCAGCTTGACGTTGAGGAAGCCGGGGCCGGCGATCTCGAGCGCCTCGACCCATTGCTGGTAGGCCGGCGTGGCCAGCAAGGCGTCAACCAGCTGTTGCGCGAGCTGGCGCGGATTGGACTTGAGCGCCTTGGCGAGCTGCATCGCGGCGGTGCAGGCGTAGTCGCCATGCGCGGCCACCTTGGGGTTTTCAAAGGCGGCCTTGGCGCCGGCGCCGGGCGAGAGTTTTTCCAGCTCGGCGGCCAGCGCGGCGAGCAGTTCGTTTTTGACGGTGAGCATGGTGGATGATTTTACGGTTGACCTCGGCCAGGGCTACAGTAACGGTTTATCCGACCACGCCCGACAGAGGAAGATCCCGATGAAAACACGACTGCTCGCCGCCTTGCTGCTGGCCGCCGCCACCGTACCCGCACTGGCTGCCGATCCGCTCGAGCTGGTGCGCGACAAGCAGTGCCTGGCCTGCCACAGCCTCGACAGGGACGGACTGGCGCCAGCCTTGCGCAACATCGCGATCAAGTACCGCCGCATCAAGGGCGCCGACCAGATGCTGGCCGACACCATCGCCAAGGGTTCGCCGCTCGATGCCAGCGGCGCGCACTGGGGCCTGATGAAGATGCCGGGCGCCGGGGTGCGGGTGCCGGTCAGCGCCACCGAGGCGCACCAGCTCGCCGACTGGATCCTGGGCCTCTGATCACGGGCCCGGTGCCGGCACGGCTGCCGGGCTGACGATGGGCGCGAGCCGCTCGCCCGCCGCCGCCTTGACCGCCTGCGTAAGCCGCTGCGCCGAGAGCGGCTCGCGCAGCCAGTGCTGCCAGTAGAGCGTCACGTCGACCGTCGCGCCAGGCAGCAGGTCGACCAGCTCGGGCCGGCCTTCGCGCTGCGCGAGCTCCTGCTCCGGCACCATGCCCCAGCCCAGTCCGAGCTCGAGCGCCGCCATGAAGGCATCGGTAGCCGGCACGAAGTGGCGCGGATAGCCGGCCTGGCGCAGGCCGAAATGGCGCTCGAGGAAGGCGTCCTGAAGCGCGTCCTTGCGATTGAAGATCACCGCCGGCAGCGCGATCAGCTGGTGCGGCGAGACTGCTCCATGCGTCGTGCGGCATTGCTGCACCAGCGCCGGCCGCGCGACGCAGCGGTAGCGCATCACGCCGAGCGACTCGGCGACGCAGCCGCGCAGCGGCTGGCCCAGCGTCGTGACGCAACCGCTGACCTCGCCGTTCTTGAGCGCGTCGTGGGTGTGGTCCTGGTCGTCGATCACGACGTCGAGCAGCAGGCGCTGCTGCCGCAGCAGCGGCGCGACGCCCGGCAGGAACCAGGCCGCGACCGAATCGGCGTTGACCGCCACGCTCAGCCGCTGCCAGTCGCGCCCGGCCGCCGGCGCGTGCCCGGGCAGGCTGGCGAGCAGGTCCGCCTCCATCAGCTGCAGCTGGCGCGCATGAGCCAGCAGGGCCTGGCCGGCGGCGGTTGCGCGCAGCCGCTTGCCGCGCACCAGCAGGCGCTGTCCGAGCGATTCCTCCAGCGCCTTGACGCGCAGCGAGACCGCTGCCAGCGTCAGGTGCAGCTGCTCGGCGGCGGCACCGAAGCTGCCGTGCTCGATCACGGCGACGAGGGCTTCGAGTTGGCGGGCGTCAAGCACGATTCAAGTTTTTCTTGAGTGAATCTAGATTTATTTGAACCAGTTTAATTCATCCAGCCAGCCGGCACACTACTGATGGCGCTGCGTCGATCGCAGCGCAAGCGGAGTCCCTGTCATGTCAATCGCCCTGCCCTTTTCCCTCTCTCCCGCCTTCAGCGCCGGCCTGGCGCTGAGCCTGTCGCTGATCATGGCCATCGGGCCGCAGAACGCCCATGTCATGCGCATGGGACTGCGGCGCCAGCATCTCTGGCTGACCGTCGCCACCAGCATGGTGGCCGACTTCGTGCTGATCACGCTCGGGGTGCTGGGCCTGGCCGAGCTCGGCGGCCTGAGCGACAAGCTGCAAGGCGCGCTGGTCGGCGCCGGCGTGCTGTTCCTGCTGGTCTATGGCTGGCAGGCCGGCCAGCGCTGCTGGCGCCCGGCGGCCGCTCAGCCGCTGGCCAGCGACGCGCCGACCGGGCAGAGCATGACGCGGCGCCAGGCCGTGCTGACGGCGCTGGCCTTCTCCTGGCTCAACCCGCATGCCTGGCTCGACACCGCGGTGCTGATCGGCACCGCCTCGCTGGCCTGGGGCCAGCCCGGCAACCAGCTGTTCGGCGCCGGCGCGCTGACCGGATCGCTGCTCTGGTTCACGCTGCTGGGCGCGGCGACCTGCTGGCTCGGTCGCCGGCTCGGCTCCGCCCTGCTCTGGCGCGCGATCGACGGCCTGGTCGCGCTCATGATGTGGGGCACCGCAGCCTGGCTGGCCAGCGGCCTGTTCTGAAGCAGGCCCATCGCAGCCCACAGCGCGATGCCAGGGCGCTAACATCGGTGGATCCAGACCAACCAGGGGCCCGCGGGCCCGGATCCGCCATGAAAATCGCCATTGCCGGCACCGGTTACGTCGGCCTGTCCAATGCCGTGCTGCTCGCGCAGCAGCACGAGGTCGTCGCGCTCGACATCGTCCCCGCCAAGGTCGAGCAGATCAACGCGCGCCAGTCGCCGATCGAGGACGCCGACATCGAGCGCTACCTGGCGAGCAAGCCGCTCAAGCTGCGCGCCACGCTCGACAAGCGCGAGGCCTACGAGGGCGCCGACTTCGTCATCATCGCCACGCCGACCGACTACGACCCGGCGACCAACTACTTCAACACCGGCTCGGTCGAGGCCGTGATCCGCGACGTGATCGCGATCAACCCGGACGCGGTGATGGTGATCAAGTCGACCATTCCGGTGGGCTTCACCGAGAAGGCGCGCGCGCAGTACGGCACGCAGAACCTGATCTTCAGCCCCGAGTTCCTGCGCGAGGGCAAGGCGCTGCACGACAACCTCTACCCCAGCCGCATCGTGGTGGGAGAGGATTCCGAGCGCGCGCGCGTCTTCGCCGGCCTGCTGCAGGCCGCCGCGCTCAAGCCCGAGGTGCCGACCCTGTTCACCGGCAGCACCGAGGCCGAGGCGATCAAGCTGTTCGCCAACACCTACCTGGCGCTGCGCGTGGCCTACTTCAACGAGCTCGACAGCTATGCCGCCAGCCACGGCCTGGACACGCGCCAGATCATCGACGGCGTCTGCCTCGACCCGCGCATCGGCCAGCACTACAACAACCCGAGCTTCGGCTACGGCGGCTACTGCCTGCCCAAGGACACCAAGCAGCTGCTGGCCAACTACCAGAACGTGCCGCAGAACCTGATCCACGCCATCGTCGAGTCCAACCGCACCCGCAAGGACTTCATCGCCGATGACATCCTGCGCCGCGGCCCGAAAACGGTCGGCATCTACCGCCTGGTGATGAAGGCCGGCAGCGACAACTTCCGCGCCAGCAGCGTGCAGGGCGTGATGAAGCGGCTGAAAGCCAAGGGCATCAAGGTGGTGGTGTTCGAGCCGGTGCTGCAGCAGGACGACTTCTTCGGCTCCGAGGTGGTGCGCGACCTGGATCGCTTCAAGCAGCAGTGCGACGTCATCGTCGCCAACCGCCAGACGCCCGAGCTCGCCGACGTCAAGGACAAGGTCTACACGCGCGACCTGTTCGGCAGCGACTGAAGCACAGCCAAAACTGATACAGCTGACAGGGGATAGAATCAGTTCCCCGCGTTTTTTGCCAGCCCCGCCATGCCAGCTTCCCCGAAATCGGCCTCCCGCGCTTGCCCTGATCCAGCCCCGGGAGCCATCCCGCGCAGCTGGTGGCTGGTGGCGCTGGTCCTGGTCCTGGCTGGCGCACTGCTGCACGGCTCCGACTGGAACCAGGCCGTCATGCTGTGGGGCAACGGCCTGCGACTGCTGCCCGATGCGGTCTGGGCCGGCTTGACGCTGCTGGCCTTCGGCTGGGCAGCGCTGGTGCTGGTCAGCGTGGCCGACCGCCATGCCGAAGGCAGCCGCGCCGTGCTGCTGGCCTTCCTGCTCGGCGGCGGACTCGCGCAGGCCCTCAAGGTCGGGTTCGCCCAGCCGCGCCCGGGGCTGGTCCTGCCCGAAGGCGCGCTGCATTTCATCGGCAGTCCGGTGCTCGGCAGCCCGTCGATGCCATCGGGCCATGCGCTGGCCGCCTTCAGCATCGCGACGATCTGGGTCTGCCTGCTGCGCCGCGACGGCAAGCCGCTCTGGCTGCAGGCACTGGCCTGGACACTGGGTGCCGCGATGGCAGCCTCGCGCGTCGCGGTCGGCGCGCATTGGCCGGCCGACATCCTGGTGGGCGCCGGCCTGGGGCTGGCGGTGGCGGCGCTGTGCTGGCAGCTGCAGGCCCGCTGGCTGCGCCAGGGCTTCTGGATGTCGGTCTGGCTGGCAATGGCGGTCGACCTGCTCGGCGCGCTGGCCACCTTCACGGCGCGCGAAGGCTATCCCCAGGTCGAGCCGCTGCAATGGGCGCTCGGCCTGGTCGCGCTGGCCAGCGCCGGCTGGCGGCTGGCGACCTGGCTGGGCCAAGGCCGCGTCCGCGGCTGATGATGGCGGACAGCGGAACCAGGCAGCGATGAACGACAAACACAAGAAATCAGGCAAGAAATTCTGGGCCACGGTGCTGGTCACGCTGGCAGCCGTCGTCGCGCTGGGCTGGATGCTGCGCCAGGTCGACTGGCAGCAGGCCCTCGCCACCTGGAGCAAGGTGCCGCCTTACGTCTGGCTGCTGTCGGCGCTCGGGCTGGCCGCCAGCCACCTGCTGCGCGCCGGCCGCGTGCGCGCCGAGTGGCGTTCCCAGCTGCGCATGGGCTGGCGCGAGGCCTGGGGCCTGATGGTGCGTCATAGCGCCTGGGTGGTGCTGGTGCCGATGCGCGGCGGCGAGGCGATCTATGTCTGGGCGCTGCACCGCCAGGGTGGCGTGCCGCTGCGCCAGGCCGGCCTGAGCCTGCTGCGGCTGCGGCTGCAGGACATGGCGGTGCTCGCGGTGCTGGCGCTCGCGCTGTTCGCACCCTTGGCCTGGCCCTGGCGCCTGCTGCTGCTGGCGGCGATGCTGCTGGCGGCCATCTGGCTGCTGCCGGCGGTCTGGTTCATCGTGCAGGAGCGCGCCGCGCGACGCAGTGGCGAGAGCGGCCGCCAGCTGCCAGCGCCAGCCTGGGCCAGCTGGGCCTATGCGGTCTCGAACTGGATCGTTAAACTCGCGGCCATCGCCTGGCCCTTGCTGAGCCTGCTGCCGATCGACTTCGACGCCGCGCTCAAGGGCGCGGCAGGCGGCGAACTGGCCGCCGCGCTGCCGGTGCAGCCGCCGGCCGGCTTCGGTCCCTACGAGGCCGGCGTCATCGCCGCCATCCGCAGCGCCGCCGAGGCGCCCTGGAGCGAGATCGCGCTGGCCGCGCTGGTCGTGCACCTGCTGGCGCTCGCCGTCACGGTCGGCTCCTCCATCGTCGCCCGCCTGCTGGGCTGGAGCCACCGCGACCTGCACCGCCATCCGTCCGGACAAGGTCCGGCCTGAAAACCCTACAAGATCACAACATGTCCGAGCCGACCTTCCCCCTGCCGCCGCACCGCCTCTCGGTCGTGGTGCCGATGTACAACGAGAAAGACAACGCCCGGCTGCAGATCGATGCGGTGCAGGAAGCGCTGCAGGACTACCCCCATCCCTGGGAGTTGATCGTGGTCGACGACGGCAGTACCGACGGCACGCCGCGCGAGCTGCGCCGGCGCGCCGCCGAGCTCGGCGACCATGTCCACATCGTCGAGCTGCGCCGCAACTTCCGCCAGACCGCCGCGATGCAGGCTGGCATCGACACCGCGCGCGGCGACGTCATCGTCACCATGGACGGCGACCTGCAGAACGACCCGCGCGACATCCCCAAGCTGGTCTCGCGCCTGCTGACCGAAGACCTCGACATGGTGGCGGGCTGGCGCCAGAAGCGCCAGGACGGCTTCCTGCTGCGCAAGCTGCCCTCGATGATCGCCAACCGGCTGATCCGCAAGGTCTCGGGGCTGGAATTCAAGGACCTGGGCTGCAGCCTGAAGGCCTTCCGCGGCGACGTGCTGCGCCAGATCCGCCTCTACGGCGAGATGCACCGCTTCATCCCGGCCTGGCTCGCGACCGTGACCTCGCCGGGCCGCATGGCCGAGGAGCCGGTGCGCCACCACGCGCGCCGCCTGGGCGAGTCCAAGTACGGCATCTCGCGCACCTTCCGCGTCATCGTCGACCTGCTGTCGATGCACTATTTCCTGCGCTTCGGCACCCGTCCCGGCCATTTCTTCGGCGGCCTGGGCCTGATCCTGTCGACGCTCGGCGGCCTGATGCTGGCCTATCTCGGCCTGCTCAAGCTGCTCGGCGAGGACGTGGGCGGCCGCCCGCTGCTGTGGCTCGGCTTCTTCTCGGTGCTCGCCGGCGTGCAGATGCTGACCACCGGCGTGCTGGCCGAGATCCTGATGCGCAGCTACTTCGACCAGAGCGGCGCGCGCTCCTACCAGGTGATGCATCACGACGCGCGCAGCCAGGAGCAGGGCTGGCATGGCCAGGGCAAGACCGATGCAGCCAGCTGAGCGGCGAGCGCCTCAGCTGGGCCATGTCGCGCTGGCCCTGCTGCTGCTCTACCTCTGGCAGCTTGGCGCGGCGCCGCTGTTCGACGTCGACGAAGGCGCTTTCTCCGAGGCCACGCGCGAGCTGCTGGCATCGGGCGACTGGGGCCACACCACGCTCAACGGCGCCGACCGCTTCGACAAGCCCATCCTGGTCTACTGGCTGCAGGCAGTGTCGATGGCGATCTTCGGCGTCAACGAATGGGCGACCCGGCTGCCTTCGGCACTGTGCGTGCTGGCCGCGACGCTGGCGGCTGGCCGCTTCGCTGCCCAACGCTGGGGCCAGCAGGCCGGCGCGCTGGCCGCGCTGGTGCTCGGCAGCGGCCTGGGCCTGCTCGCGATCGGGCGCGCCTCGACCGCCGACGGCCTGCTCAACGCGCTGTTGATCGCGACCGGGCTCTGCCTCTGGCGCTTCGCCGAGAGCGGCGAGCGCCGGCCGCTGCACTGGGCCTATTTCTGGTGCGGCCTGGGCCTGCTGGCCAAGGGGCCGGTCGCGGTGGTCGTGCCCGGCGGCGCTTTTGCGCTGTGGTCGCTGTTCAGCGACCGCGGCCGCACCGCGCTGCGCGCGGCCTGGAATCCGCTCGGCTGGCTGATCGCGCTGGCCATCGCCCTGCCCTGGTATCTCTATGCGCTGAACCGTCACGGCCAGGCCTTCATCGACGGCTTCTTCCTCAAGCACAACGTCGAGCGCTTCTCGGGCACGCTCGAGGGCCATGGCGGCGGCTTCGCCTACTACCTGGTGGTGCTGCCGCTGCTGCTGCTGCCCTGGACTCCGCTGCTGGTCGCCGTGCTGGCGCGGGCACGCGCGCTGTGGCGCGACCCGCTGTCGCGTTTCCTGCTGCTGTGGACCGGCTTCGTGCTCGCGCTGTTCTCGGCCTCGGGCACCAAGCTGCCGCACTACATGCTGTACGGCGTGGCGCCGCTTGCTCTGCTGATGGCACGCCAGCTCGGCGAGACCGGCCGCAGCCTGCGCGCCGCCCTCTGGCTGGTACTGACCGTGCAGCTGGCCCTGGCCGCCGCCCTGCCCCAGCTGCTGCCCGCGCTAGCGCCCCAGGTCAAGGATGCCTGGGTGCGCGGCCTGTTCGAGACCGCGCCCGCCGCCGGCCTGCTGCCGCTCTGGACCGCGCTGGCCGGACTGGTGCTCGCGGGCGCCTTGCTGCTGCGCCGCTTCGACTTCGGCCCGCGCTATGGCGCGGCCGTGCTGGCGGTTGCGCTGCTGTGGGTCGGCGCTGTCATCCCCTGGCTGTCCGACACGCTGCAGGGGCCATTCAAGGCAGCCGGACTGTGGGCACAGGGACGATCCGAGACCGTGGTGCAGTGGAAGATGCATCAGCCCAGCTTCGCCTACTACCGCGGCATTCCCACCGTGCGGCGCGATCCGGAGCCAGGTGAACTCGCGCTGGTCCAGCGCCACCGGCTGGGTGGCTTCCCCTACCCGCATGAGGTGGTGTTCGAGCAGCGCGGCCTGCTGATCCTGCGCCGAATCGCGGAGTCGCAGCCATGACAGGCATCAGGATCAAGCCGGCGCTCGCCGTAGCGCTCGGGCTCATCCTGCTGCTGGGCTGGCGGCTCTGGCAGGTGGCGCACAGCGGCGCCGGCCTGCATGTCGACGAGGCACAGTACTGGTACTGGTCGCAGGCGCTCGAATGGGGCTATTTCTCCAAGCCGCCGCTGCTGGTCGGCCTGATCCGGCTGTCGACCGGGCTGTTCGGCGACGGCCTGCTCGGCGTCAAGACGCTTGCCATGGTCGCCTGGCTGCTGGCCTCGGCGGTGCTCTGGCGCCTCGGTGCGGCCATGGGCAGCGAACGCGCCGGCATTGCCGCTGCCGCGCTGCTGGCGGCGTCAACCGCCTCCGGCCTGCTGGGCCTGAGCGTGACGACCGACGCCGCGCTGATGCTGTTCTGGTCTCTCGTGATGCTGGGCGCCTGGCGCGCCGCGCATGCCGAGGGCACGGCCGCCTGGCGCTGGTGGGCGCTGACCGGGATCGCACTCGGCCTGGCCCTGCTGTCCAAGTACACCGCCGGCGCGCTGAGCCTGTCGGCGCTCTGGCTGCTGTGGCGTAGCCCGTCGCAACAGCGCGGCCGCCTGCTGGCCGGGCTGGCATTGGCCGCCGCCATCGCCGCGTTGCTGCTGCTGCCGCACCTGCTCTGGAACATGCACAACGGCTGGCCGACGCTGCAGCACACGCTCGACATCACGGTGCATGGCGGCGCCGCGAAGGTCGATGCCCGCAGCGCCGGCCTGGGCCACAAGCTGGGCTCGGCGCTGGAGTTCGGCCTCGGCCAGTTGCTGCTGCTGGGCCCGGCGGGCATCGCCATGCTGGTACTGGCCTGGAAGCGCCGTCGTTCGATGCCTGCTGCCAGCGCAACCGGCCCGGCGCTCTGGCCCGCGCTGACCTATGCCTGGTCCTTCGCCTGGCCGCTGCTGCTGGTCGGCCTGCTGCAGGCGGCGCGCGCCAAGGCCCAGGTCAACTGGGCGCTGCCCGCGCTGCTTGGCGTCTGCCTGGCGGCCGGCTGGCTGGCCGTTCGCAGCCGGGTTTCCGGAAAGACCGTGGCGGCCTGGACGCTGGCCGGACTGGCGCTGTCGGCGGCGATCGCGCTCGGCGGCGACCTCAGGCGCTGGACCGGCGCCCCGGTGGCGGCCGGCAAGCCGGCCTGGGACATCTGGAGCCGGATGCGCGGCTGGCACGAGGCACTCGGCGCACTGCAGCCCACGCTGGAGCCGCTGCGCGAATTGCCCTGGGTGCTGAACGACCGCACGCTGCTGGTGCAGACCGGCTACGAGCTGCGCGCCCTGCAACCCACGCTGCGCTCCTGGAGCGTCGATGGCCGGGTGCACCATCATTTCGACTGGAAGCAGCCCTTCAAGCCCGACCAGCATCCGCATGGCGCGGTCTTCCTCGGCCAGGGTGAGCCCCCGGCCGGGCTGCTGGCACTCTATCCGCAGTCCCGGCTGCTGGCCAGGTCGGAATCGGGCCGGGTCAGGCTGCAGGCCTGGCTGCTCCAAGGCGGCCCCAGCGCTGACAGACAGGAAAAGCCATGAGTGCAACCCGCCGCGAAACCCGGCTCTGGCTGGCGACCTTCATCGCCCTGCTGCTGGTCTATCTGGTCTGGCCGACGCTCGACCTGCCGGTCAGCGCCGTTTTCTATCGCAGCGACAGCGGCTTCTGGGTCGACGACCTGCCCTGGGTGCGCGTCGTGCACGAGACCGTGCCCTGGGTCGGACGGCTGCTGCTGGTCGGCTCGCTGGCTGTCTGGCTGCTCGGGCGCTGCACGCGCCAGCCAGCACTGCGCCGGCTGGCAAGGCCCACTGCCGCCCTGTTCCTCGGCCTGGTGCTGGGCCTGGGCCTGCTGGCCCACGGCGTGCTCAAGGAGAACTGGGGCCGCGCGCGCCCGGTGCAGGTCAGCCAGTTCGGCGGTGCGGCCAACTTCACGCCGCCCTGGCAACCCACTGCGGAATGCCGGCGCAACTGCTCCTTCGTCAGCGGCCATGCCGGCACCGGCTTCGCCTTGATCACCGTGGGAGCGCTGGCGGCGCCGCGCCGGCGCCGCCACTGGCTGGTCGCGGGCTGGGGCGCCGGCCTGCTGCTGGGCGCGCTGCGCATCGCCCAGGGCGGCCATTTCCTGTCCGATGTGCTGTTCGGCGGCATCCTGCTCTGGGGCAGCAGCCTGGCCATCCGGGCCATCTGGACCCGCTGGCGCCTGCGGCGCTGGCACAAGCTGCGGCAGATTGCCGCCTGAAAGGACAAGACATGAAGATTCTGCTGACCGGCTGCGCCGGCTTCATCGGCATGCACGCGGCGCTGCGCCTGCTGGCGCGCGGCGACGAGGTCGTGGGTGTGGATAACCTCACGCCCTACTACGATGTCCAGCTCAAGCGCGACCGCCTCGCGCAGCTCACTGGCCACGCCAATTTCCGCTTCATCGAGGCCGACCTCGCCGACCTGGCGACCATCCAGGACGCCATGGGCGAGTGGAAGCCGCAGCGTGTGCTGCACCTGGCCGCCCAGCCCGGCGTGCGCTACTCGATCGACCATCCGCACACCTACGCCCAGGCCAACCTGGTCGCCTTCCTGAATGTGCTGGAACTCTGCCGGCATTGGAAAGTCGAGCACCTGGCCTACGCCAGCAGCTCGAGTGTCTACGGCGCCAACGCCAGGCTGCCGTTCAGCGAGGACCATCCGGTCGACCACCCGGTCAGCCTCTACGCGGCGACCAAGAAGGCCAACGAGCTGATGGCCCACACCTACAGCCACCTGTACGGCATCCCGACCAGCGGCCTGCGCTTCTTCACCGTCTACGGCCCCTGGGGCCGGCCCGACATGGCGCCGTTCAAGTTCGTCAAGGCGATCTCGGAAGGCCAGGGCATCGACATCTACAACTACGGCCGCCAGATGCGCGACTTCACCTATGTCGACGACATCGTCGAGTCGACCATCCGGGTGCTCGACAAGCCCGCCACGGCCGACGAGGCCTTCGACCGCCAGGACCCGCGCTGCTCGACCAGCTTCGCGCCCTACCGCGTCTTCAACATCGGCAACTCCGACCCGGTGCAGCTGATGGACTTCGTCAGCACGATCGAGCAGGCGGTCGGCCACGAGGCCGACAAGCGCATGCTGCCGGCCCAGCCCGGCGACGTCGAGGCCACCTACGCCGACACGACCGCGCTGCGCGACTGGGTCGGCTTCCAGCCCGCCACCCCGCTGAAGGACGGCGTCGAGCGCTTCGTCGCCTGGTACCGCGGCTACTACGGCCAGTAAGCCAGCGGCCCGGACCGGCCAGGCAAGCCGGATCCTGGCTGTGGATAAGATTCTGGACAAGTCCTGACCAACATCAGGGCAAGGAGGAGCAAGTCGCAGCGCGGGCGGGGCCGCAAAGCGTACCCAGCTTGTTACCACCGCGTCACCTGGCTGCCGGATAATGAAATGCGGCTCACCGTATTTCACGACTCATCCATCCGTCCCCGAAGGAATTTCATGCCCCAGCGCGCCACCAAGATCGTCGCCACCCTCGGCCCAGCCTCCAGCGAACCCGCACTGCTCGAGCAGATGATCCGCGCCGGCGTCAACGTCGTGCGGCTGAACTTCTCGCACGGCAAGGCGCAGGACCATATCGAGCGCGCCGAGACCGTGCGCGCCGCGGCGCGCCGCGCCGGCGTCGAGGTCGCGATCATGGCCGACCTGCAGGGCCCGAAGATCCGGGTCGGCAAGTTCGCCGACGGCAAGGTGATGCTGGAGGAAGGCACGCCCTTCGTGCTCGACGCCGCGCGCAGCGAGCCGGGCGATGCCGGCGGGGTCGGACTCGACTACAAGGAACTGCCGCAGGAAGTGCAGCCGGGCGACACGCTGCTGCTCAACGACGGCCTGATCGTGCTGGAGGTCGAGCGCGTCGCCGGCGAGGCGGTGCACACCATCGTCAGGATCGGGGGCGAGCTGTCCAACAACAAGGGCATCAACAAGATGGGTGGCGGCCTGACCGCGCCGGCGCTGACCGCCAAGGACATGGACGACATCAAGACCG
>CAZJQH010000051.1:0-13129 GCA_964547895.1 uncultured Chitinophaga sp.
GCGCACCTTGACGTTGTAGTCCACCACGCGCTTGACGGGGACGAGGATCTTCATGCTTGACTCCAGAATGAATGGGGGCTCAGGAATGAACCGACGGGCTCGGGGGCGCGACGTTCTCCTGCAGGTTCTCAGGTGGGGGAAGGTGGCCAGGCCCTGCGCCTGCTGACTAATGCTGGCCTCGTGAGGCTTTTTCTCCAGGCTTCACTCGATCGCGCTGGCCGACTTGACCTGGTTGCGCAGCACGAACTTCTGGATCTTGCCGGTCGAGGTCTTGGGCAGCGGGCCGAAGACGACGCGCTTGGGCACCTTGAAGCGCGCCAGCAGCTGGCGGCAGAATTCGATGATCTCCTGCTCGCTGGCCTGCGCCTCGGGCTTGAGCTCGACGAAGGCGCAGGGCACCTCGCCCCAGCGCGCGTCGGGCATGGCGGTGACGGCCGCCAGCATCACAGCCGGATGCCGGTGCAACGCATCCTCGACCTCGATCGAGGAGATGTTCTCGCCGCCCGAGATGATCACGTCCTTGCTGCGGTCGCGGATCTTGACATAGCCGTCCGGGTACATCACGGCCAGATCGCCGGTGTGGAACCAGCCGCCGGCAAAGGCCTCGGCGGTCGCGCTCGGGTTCTTCAGGTAGCCCTTCATCACCACGTTGCCGCGGAAGAAGATCTCGCCCATGGTCTGGCCGTCGGCCGGCACCGGCTCCATGGTCTCGGGGTCGAGCACGGCGATGTCCTGCTGCATCGGCGCCGGCACGCCCTGGCGTCCGATCAGCTGGGCGCGCTCCTCGATCGACAGCGCGTCCCAGTGCTCCTGCCGGGCGCAGACCGCCGCGGGCCCGTAGACCTCGGTCAGGCCGTAGACATGGGTGAGCTCGATGCCGATGCGCTCGCAGCCCTCGATCACGGCCGCCGGTGGCGCCGCGCCCGCGATCTGGCCGTGCAGCTTGTGCGTGATGCCCGCGCGCAGCGACTCGGGCGCGTTGATCAGCATGCCGTAGACGATCGGCGCGCCGCACAGGTGGGTGATCTGGTGCTCGCGCACCAGCGGGAAAATCAGTGCCGGGTCGACCCGGCGCAGGCAGACGCTGGTGCCGGCGATCAGGGCCATGGTCCAGGGGAAGCACCAGCCATTGCAGTGGAACATCGGCAGCGTCCAGAGGTAGGTCGCGTGATGCGGCAGCTGCCAGCTGATCACGTTGCTGGCCGCGTTCAGGTAGGCACCGCGGTGGTGGGTGACCACGCCCTTGGGGTTGCCGGTGGTGCCCGAGGTGTAGTTGAGCGCGATCGCGTCCCACTCGTCGGCCGGCAGCTGCCAGGCGTAGGCCGGATCGCCCTGGGCCAGGAATTCCTCGTAGCCGATCTCGCCCAGTGGCATGCCCTCGGGCGCGGCCGCATCGTCGACCTCGATCACGAAGGGGCGGTGGGTGCCACACATGGCGAGCGCCTTGGCCATCACGTCCGAGTATTCGCGGTCGGTCAGCACCACCTTGGCCTCACCATGCTGCAGCATGAAGGCGATCGCCTCGGCGTCGAGCCGGGTGTTGAGGGTGTTGAGCACGGCGCCGGTCATCGGAATGCCGAAATGGGCCTCGAACATGGCGGGCACGTTGGGCAGCATGACGGCGACCGTGTCGCCGACGGCGACGCCGCGCGCGGCCAGGGCGCTGGCCAGGCGGCGGCAGCGCTCGTAGGTCTGTGCCCAGTTCTGGCGCAGCTCGCCGTAGATGATGGCGGTGCGGTCCGGGTAGACGCGGGCGGCACGCTCGAGGTAGCTCAAGGGGGACAGCGCCACGAAGTTGGCAGCGTTCTTGTCCAGTCCGGTACTGTAGGGGTTCATATTGGCCACTGGCATCTCCTGATGTCGTCTGTTGCATGGTGCGCCTAGGCAGCTTGCCATGCGGATGCAACTGCCCACATCATCGTCGAGCATCCTTTCACCAATCTTCTTGAAATGTGACGAATGTTTGCAGGCACAAGACGCAGCCAGCCGAACTCCTAGAATCCAGACATCGATGCGCGCAGATGCCAGCAGCCATGAACCAAGCGGTCCAGTTTCACAGTCCACTGCCAGACAACGCCAAGCGCTACGACGCCTTGCAAGCCGCGCTGGACCTGATCGATCAGGGCATCACGCTATTCGACCGGGACTTGAAGCTGGTGGCCTGGAACGACTATTTCCTGCGGCTGCTCGGCTTGCCGGCCTCGATGGCCCATCCGGGCGCCAGCCTGGAAAGCTTCATCCGCTTCAACGCGCTGCGCGGCGAGTACGGTCCGGGCGAGCCCGAACAGCAGGTCGCCAGCCGCGTCGGGCTGGCCCAGTCCTTCACCGAGCACCAGTACGAGCGCACCCGGCCCGACGGCACGGTGCTGAGCGTGCGCGGCATTCCGGTGCCTGGGCGCGGGCTGATCCGGCTCTACACCGACATCACCGAACTCAGGCAGCGCGAGGCCCAGGTGCTCGAGCAGAATGCCCTGCTCGAGGCCAGGGTCGCCGAGCGCACCGCGGAACTGCTGCAGACCAACGCCCATCTGCGCCAGGCCCTGGAGCGCAACGAGGCGATCGCACAGTCGCTGGCCCGAAGCGAGGGCCGCATGCGCCTGATCACCGATTCGATCCCGGCCCTGCTGGCCTACTTCGGACATGACCGGCACTATCACTACGTCAACCGCGGCTACCGCGACTGGTTCGGCGTCGATCCGGGCAAGCCCGAGTCGATCAAGGCGCGCTCCTATCTTGGGGAAGACACCTACTCCAGGATCCGGCCCTATGTGATGCAGGCGGTGCGGGGCAAGGCCGTCACCTTCGAGTACGAGGTCAGGACCGTGCACCGTGGCCAGCGCATCGCTCGCACCAGCCTGATCCCGGAAACCGGCCCCGAAGGGGAGGTGCTTGGCTGCTTCGAGCTGACCTTCGACATCACCGACGAACGGCTGGCGCATGAGCGCATGGCGCAGGCGCAGAAGATGGAAGCGCTCGGCCTGCTGACCGGCGGCCTGGCGCATGACTTCAACAACATCCTGACCGTGGTGCAAGGCAACCTGACGGCCCTGGCCGAGATACCCGCGCTCCAGCCCTACCTGAACGAATACCTGAAGCCGGCGCTGGACGCCTCGCTGCGCGGCTCCGACCTGATTCGCGGCCTGCTGTCCTTTGCCCGCAAGCACCCCCTGAGCAGCCAGGTCGAGGACCTCAATCTGGCGCTGGTCAACACCTCGACGCTGCTGCGGGGGGTGCTGCCCGATGCGCTGAGCCTGCAGCTGGAACCCGCCGAGCAGCCCATGCTGGTGCGGCTGGACCGCAACCAGCTGCAGGATGCCTTGCTCAACCTGGTGCTCAACGCCCGCGATGCGACTGGCGGCCGGGGCAGGATCAGGATCAGCTGCAGCCAGGTCAGGGTGGAGACTGAGCTGGCCGCCAGGCTGGATCTCAAGCCCGGCCAGTTCGCCAGGATATCCGTCGAGGACGATGGCTGCGGCATGGACCAGGCCACCATGGACCGTGTCTTCGAGCCCTTCTTCAGCACCAAGGCGGCAGGCCAGGGCAGCGGCATGGGCATGTCGATGGTCTATGGCTTCGTGCAGCAGTCGAGCGGCGCCATCGAGCTCAGCAGCAAGGTCGGGCTGGGCACGACGATCGCGATGTACTTCCCGCTGCAGGGAGGCGATGCGCTGCCGCCACAAGCGAACGATGAGCTAGCACCCGAGATTCCCGCGGAGGGAAGGCGCGGCCTGGCCCTGCTGGTCGAGGACGATCCCAGCGTGCGTCAGCTGCTGCGCCGGGAGCTGCTCGACATCGGTTTCTCGGTGCTGGAGGCCGAGAACGGCTCGGAGGCGTTCGACCTGATCGACCACACCCCCGACATCCAGCTGGTGCTGTCCGATGTCGTGATGCCGGGCTCGGTCGACGGCATCAGCGTCGTGGCCCGTGCGCGCGCCAAGGGCGGCATTCCCCGCATCATACTGATGAGCGCCTACCTGCCCCATGGCGCGGCACCACCCGACATCCCCTTCCTGCAGAAGCCGTTTTCCCGCGCCGAGTTGCTGCGCACCCTCTCCGTTTCACAGCCATGAACGACCAGGCACTGACAGACCGGTCCAGCGCCGGCGGCGAGCTGATCTACGTCGTCGAGGACGACATCGGTGTGGCGCAGCTGCTGGTCAGGACGCTGGAGTCGTTCCAGTTCCAGGTGCTGCGCTTTGGCGACGGCGGCTCGGCGCTGCGCCATGTCCGGTCCGAAGCTCCTGCGCTGTGCATCGTCGACCTGGGCCTGCCCGACATGGACGGCATCGAGCTGGTGCGCCAGATCGGTCAGCACAGCTCCTGTGGCGTGCTGATCCTGACGGGACGCGATCATCCGGTCGACCGCGTGCTGGGACTCGAGCTTGGTGGCGATGATTACGTCGTCAAGCCCTTCGATGCGCGCGAACTGGTTGCGCGGGTGCGCAGCATCCTGCGCCGTCGCCAGCCAGCAGCAGCCGTGGCGGACGGCCAGCGGCGACGCCATGCCCGCTTCCTGGACTGGAGCTGGGACTGCGCGGCCAACACCTTGCGTGCGCCCGATGGCGTCGAGCATGTGCTGGGCAACGCCGAGTCGCGGGTGCTCAAGGCCTTCCTGGAGCGGCCGCACCAGATCCTCACGCGCGAGCAGCTGCTGGGCCAGCGAGACCTGTCGCCGCTGGACCGCAGCATTGACGTGCGGATCTCGCGCATCCGGCGCAAGCTCGAAGCCGACCCGCAGAACCCCAAGGTCATCAAGACCGTCTACGGTGCGGGCTATATGTTCACCGCCGCCGTGACATGGTCGTGAGGACGGCTGGGGTCAGGATTCGGCCGCAGCCGCGAGCCTGCGCCAGGTTTCCCTGAAGACGGCCTGGCCCACATTGGAGCGCTGCTCGACCGGACAGGCGACCCTGACGACCATGACCAGGTGTTCCGGGTCGGAAAAATCCCAGCTCACCTTGGACTTGCCGGAAGGAAAGTCGATGAAGAGCGTTGCCGAGACTTTCCTGAAATGCGCCATCGCCTGCTCGCGCCAGTCGCTCGTGACCTGATCCGCCGCCGCCAGCGCCGCCTGCTCCACCCGATCCAGGTCATGCAACAGATCTTCCGGCACCGGGATGCGGACATGCTGCAAGGTGAAGCCCTCGGTCGGGGAGGTATTGCGCAGCGGGGCGGTCAGCAGCATGCCATTGGGAAACTCGACCAGGCTGCCGGTCACCTGTCCGGAGCCATCGGTCTCGATCAGCGTGGTAGCGAACATGTCGATGTCGATCACCCGCCCCCTGATCTGGCCGAACTCGATCACGTCGCCGACCTTGAACGGCTGCACCAGCGTCACGTAGAGATAGCCGTGGACGCACATCAGAAGCTCCTTGCTGACGATCAGCAAGGCGCCGGCGACCGCTGCCAGCGACAAAGCGAAGCCTGCGATGGTTGAGGCCCAGACCGAGATGATCACCAGCAGCACCACGAACCAGATCAGGTTGCGCGCCCAGACCAGGTGCAGCCTGCGCTTTTGCGGCGAGATCTCGCCACGGGCCAGGTAGCGGGACCAGAGGTAGGAAAGCAGCAGGGCCAGCAGGACCAGGAGCAAGGTCGCGATGACTTTTTCCCAGTTGCCAGGAATGGCTGCGAGCAGCCTGTCGGTCAAGGTATCCATCGATTGGAGAGGCATGTCTGCTTGAAACTGTAAG
The DNA here is from genome assembly GCA_964547895.1 of uncultured Chitinophaga sp. Lineage (GTDB taxonomy): Bacteria > Pseudomonadota > Gammaproteobacteria > Burkholderiales > Burkholderiaceae_C > Malikia. Next base: position 5,694 of record CAZJQH010000051.1, read on the forward strand.
GGCTGCAATCGTAGCGGCCGTTCTTCTCACCGCACTTGACCTGTCCAGAGCCGGACTTCATACGTATGAAGTCATGCTGTATCCCGCTAGACGCTCTTCTGCTGGTTCAGGACGGACGGAACACCGGACTGTTGGAACATGTGTGAGCCTTTGCAGGGAGCTACGAATCAGCAGGAAAGATCAGCCCGCTGGATACGCCTGCTCGGAGTTCATACGTATGAACTCCATGCGCTGCAAATCAGACCAGCGAAGACTGGGCGTCGGCCAGGTCGCGGCGGCTGAGCCATTCCCCGAAGGTCGAGCGGAAGGGCCGCCCGTCGCGCCGGTAGCGCTTGGCCATCGGGAATGCGGCATGGAACTGGGCCAGCAAGGCATTCTGCTCGTCCGTGGTCATGGCATTGAAACTGGCGATCGCTGCGTCGAGCCTGGCGCTGCGCTCCTGGTCCTGCGCCGGCTCTGCTGCGGGCTTGGCACGGCTGCTGGCTTTGCGGGGCCTGCTGACCGGGGCTTCCGGCTTGGGGCTGGGCTTGGCCGCCAGGTAGTTGTCCCTGAGCGCGGTGCGCATGAAGGCAGAGGGCGCCTCCAGCGGCGGCTTGCTCAAGTCAGCCATACGGGCTTCCACCAGCTCGAGCGTGGCACGCAGGTAGTCGTCCTCGTGCTGGGACAGCAGATCGATAGCCTGCCTTTCGGTGAAGCCGAGCGCCTTGATGCGGTCGAGCAGTTCGGAATCCACCACCGGTGCCGGCGGCAGCTCGAGGGTGGCCTGGGGCGCGAACGAGACCAGGAACTGCAGGTCGGTCACGCTGCGCCCCTTCTTGGTCTCGACCAGCTCGACCCGGATGTCGGTGCGGTTGACCTCCTCGATCGCGGGGTTGAGCGTGTCGCGCTTGAAGTAGCGGAACTCGGGAAACTTGACCGATCCGACCGGCTTGCCGGTGAGCGTGTCATGCCACCAGTGCCAGTGCTGGCGTGCCGTCTTGCCGCCGACATTGGTGAGATAGCGCTTGGCGATCTCGTAGAGCGCGGTGCCCGCGACCGTCTTGAGCGAAGTCAGGTGGTAGATCGAGAGCTTGGTGTAGAAATCCGGATTGCTCAGGATGTCGCGCGTACTGCGCGGGAACTCCCAGCCCACCATGGTGGGACGCCGCCCGGAGCCCTTGAGCACATGCACGGTGCCGATCAACTGCACCGAAGTGAAACGCCCGGTCGGATCGTCCGACTCAACCAGGGTCGTCTGCAGCTGCTGCAGGCCAGCGATCAGCATCTTGTGATCCTTCGAGCCCCAGGAGGAATCCTGCGCCAGTTCGCTGGAAGGGATCCAGAAATAATCTTCCGGGTTGGGACAGGCATCCCAGGGCGCCGGGGCATGGCCGCCGGGTCCGCCCTGCTTCTGCGCGTGATAGAGCAGGACGTTGAAGATGCGACGCCCCATCATGGTCAGCGTCGGCCCCGACTTGACTCGCACGCCCACTGCGCTGTTGGCCTTGCGGAACTCCCGGCTGCTGGTCTCGAGCACTTGCACTTCGCCGACAGTCTCTGGTTTCTTGCGGGTCGCCATGTATGAAGCCATACGTGATTGATGATATTCACCTATCGTACCGGATTTTCCCATTACGTGAGACTGGGGATTTCACGTATGCGACCTGCCAGCTGCGGCAAGTCTAGTGCTTCATACGTATGAACTCGCTGGTCACGGGCCCAAGATGGGTTACGAACAGGAAACAGACCGTCGCGCCATACGTGAGATCTTTCAGGGAGCTACGGCATTTCCGCCAGCAAAACCGAGCCGATGCAAAGCTGGTCGAGATCTCACGCGAGAACACAGGTGAGAACTTGTGAGGAGCTAGCTTTTCGGAGTCATGCGCAAACCAGGGAAAAAGTAGGCGATCGCCCCGACTTGCCGACGAACTTGACCAAGTCTGATCCGCCGCACTCCTGAAGTTCATACGTATGAACTGTTCCTGACTGGTTACGGATATCGCTTAGCTCCCTATCAAGCCTCACCTATTGGCCGTAGCAGTCGTAGCTCCCCATGAAGTCTCACTCAGTGCCAGGGTGTGGCAGCAGCAGTGACACGGCGAGTCAGGGACAGCGCAGCGTGCTGAACGCGCTGTTTAAGGCAGGAATTTGCCTCGGGATGCAAGGCCTGCCACGTCAGCACCTGGGAAGGTCAAATCTGGGGGGGGGGGAGGCTTATGTCCCTATAAACCTTCACGTCATGGCCGACAGGGGAAAAGACAAGGGGCTGGAAACCCACTTGCTCCCCATGAAAGCTCACGTATTGCGGTCTAGCTCCCTACAAAGATACACATCAAAGCCTTTGCTCCCTACATAGCTTCACGCATGGAGATCTAGCCAGCCCTTAGCTCCCCATGAAACCTCACGCATCGGAGAGCCAGAAAACTTGTCCACAAGCCAGATCCCTATAAAAGCTCACGAATTCGGCCTAGCTCCCCATGAACACTCACCATGGCCGCCATTAGCTCCCTACAAGCACTCACTCGAGCAACTCATAGCTCCCTACAAGTTCTCCGCCAAACAAGTCTATGTGATTGAAATCAAGAGATATTTTTGATCGTCAACTGTATTCAAGCTGTATGTTTCAAAGCAGCTAAGAGCTTGATTTCAGCCATTCAAAAGTCACAAATCGTTGATTTCATTACTTAAATCATGATCAGACTGCCTAAAGCGTGAGGGTTCATAGGGAGCAAGAGACTGCCATGCTGCAGGAGGAAGAAAGTTTTTATGCAAGTTGTTTAAAAAAACTTTACAACAACGAACTACATAGATATGATGCTAACCAGTCCAAAGAACTGGAACACCAAATGCCTCGCGCCATAGAGTTCAAAACATCGGTTGCCACCGCCTTGTCGGGCATGGAAATCACGCCCAAGAAGCTGCAGGAACTGATTGGCAGGGCGAAACCGGCGGGCCAGCATCACATGCGCTACACGCCCACCGACATGATGGCTGCGCGCTATCACGCTGCTGGACTTGAACGGCCTACAGCCGAGCAACTCGATCAACATGCGACAGCCTTTCCTGCGCTGATCGTGACCCGGATGACCAAGGGAGGGGTCGGCAAGACGAGCCTGTGCGTCAACCTGGCGGCCACACTGGCCATGATGGGCTATCGGGTGCTGGTGATCGATGCCGATCCACAGGCCTCGGCATCGAACCTGCTCGGCATCGAGACAGCGTCCTATGACGCGCAGATCACCCATATCGGCCATTTCCTGACCAAGCCCAAGGCGGACAAGGAGCCCGATGCGGATCTGCCGGAAGCGATCCAGCACATCTACGAGGGTGGTTTTCTCGACCTGATCCCGTCGGACATCACGCTGGCGGAATCCGATGCCAGCCTGGTAACGGTGATGGCCAGCCATGCCAGGGCCCATCTTTTCCTCAACCGCAATGCGGCCTTCCTGTCGCGTCACTACGACGTGATCTGTGTCGACACTGCGCCTGGAACGACCCCGATCGGCCTGGCTTTTTCCTTCGCGGCCAAGGTGGCGGGCAAGGTGCTGACCGTGGTGGAGCCCGAAGGCAGCTGCCTGCGGGCACTGGACTCGCTGGCCTCCAACCTGGCCGAGATCAACACGGTCACGGGTGCCGATGTCGGAATGGAAGTGGTGATCAACAAGTACCACCCCTCGCTCAAGCATGTGCGCGAGTCGATGGGCTTCCTGTACTCGAAATACGGCGCAATGCTCAACGACTCCATCATCCCGCAGTTCACCGGATTTGCGCGCCAGCTCAATCCCGGCAACCGCGAGGCCGCACCACTCGTCGAGGTAGAGCCGAGCTCGGTCGGTGCGATGGCCATCTTCGAGGTGGCCAAGAGCCTGATCCGCAGCTTCCGCATCACACAGCCCGGACTTCCTGCGGTCGAATAAATCATGGCAAGAATTCCTCCCAAGCTCTCGGGCCTCGTCAAGGCGGGCGCCGTGGTCGCAACGACCCCGCTGAAGCCGCTGGCAGACCTGCCGCTGCCTGCAACGCCTGGCAAGTCCGCAGCCTTGTTCTCGGTTCATGAGCAGGCCATCGAGTCACAAATCAAGGAGCCGACGGCCCCAGCCGTGGGGCATCCGGTGCAGCAGATTCCGGTCGAGCTGATCGACCCCAACCCGCTGGCACCGCGTACCGTCTACACGGCCGAAATGATCCAGGCGCGCGCCGACGACCTCAGGACCCAGGGGCAGCACGATCCGATCCACGTCACGCCCAACCCGGCCAAGCCAGGCCGCTACGTCATCTGCGACGGCTGGACCCGGGTGCAGGCCTGCCTGGTACACGGCACGCTCAAGAGCCTGCGCGCCGAGATCCACCCGGATCTCTCCAGTGTCGATTCCGCGCTGTTCGGCTATCAGCAGAACGAGGGCCGCAAGCAGCACTGCGATCTGGACCGCGCCATGTTCTTCGAGAAGCTGAAGGCGACCGGCTTGTCGGCCGTGCAGGTTTCGGCAATGACCGGCATCCCGGAAAACCGCCTCAGCATGTACAAGGCGCTGGCCAGTCTGCCTGGCCCGGTGCTGCAGCAGATCGAGAAGGCCCCCGAACTGTTCGGCTACAACGCCGGGGCGCAACTGGCGCGTCTGTGCCCGTCCAATGCCCCGGCGGACGATCCTGGCGTGGCCAAAGCGGTGCACATCGCCGAGGCCTATGCCGCAGGCGACAAGACCTTCAAGTGGCTCAAGGGCCAGGTCGAGCACCAGCTGGCGCAAAAGCCGCGCCCTGTCGTCAGGACCGGAGCCAACTTCCGCTATCCGGAAGGTTTCCTGCGCGGACATGGCGATACCGTCCAGCTCGAGTTGCGCATCTCGACCCCGCAGCGGCAGGCTAGCTTGCTGGAGGAGCTCAGGACCTTCCTGAAGGAGAGGGGGATCGTCGAGTTCTCGGCCCCTGTCGACGATCCGCTTCCTGCTGCAGTCGGTGACGCCGGAGCGGGCCAGGCTTGAGCGGCTGGAGTTCATACGTATGAACTCTTCTCCCAAGGCAGGCTCTTGTTGCCCAAGTGCCATGCATCCCGAGGGGCTGCTCATGCTGGGGCTTGCCAGCCCTTGCTTAGGGCTTTGAAACCAGGGTTTTAGCTCCCTGCAAAAGCTCACGCATCGGCGTCTGAACGCTGTAAATCGGCCAGAGTGGTCCGAGCCAGCGCTGGGTCGCGGCTTCTACGTATGAAGTTCGGCTGCGGACAGCGTGTGGATCGGTTGAAGATCGGCTCATTTCGCTGTCATGAAGGCTGAATCCTCTTTCGCCAGCCCATCGCGCAAGCTATTTTGGGGCGGCAGTCTTGTTCTGGCGTCTGGCATTCTTGCTCCCTACTGAGTCTCACTTATGACCTGGGGCAGGTCGGATAAAGGATGAGACGATGGAGGGTGAGTCGTTTCCCCGTCCCAGCAAGATCGTCCTGATGGAGACATCAATAGGAACACAAAGTGGATCACTGGCCATGAGCTGCCATGTACTCATCAAGGTAGATTTCTATACATTAAACAGTGATTTTTTACTCTGTTTTATATAGAATTAGTTTCAAATGAAAGCATCATGCACCCTCCAGCTGCACGCCGCAGGCGCCTGGCACGATGTCGCCAGTGTCAGCCTGTTTGGCGATGTCCGGGAAGGTTGGCGAGCCAGGAGCTACACCGGCTACGACGTAGCCTGGGCATTCGAGCATGCCAATGCCAGGGATGCGCATGCGCTGTGCTGCCAGTTCCCGGTAGGCCTGGAGCCGCGCCAGCTGCCGCACTGGCCGGTGTTCCTGATCGACATGCTGCCCCAAGGCTTCGGCCGCCGGGAGTTACTGCGCCGGCTGGACCTGCCCGAAAGGTCAGAGGAACCCTCTGACTGGCCTTTGCTGCTCTGTGGCGCCGGCAATTCGATCGGCAACCTGCGCGTCAAGGAGGCAGCCCAGTGGCTTGAGCAGCGTCGTGGCCCCCGGCATGGTTTCACTGACGCAGAAGTGGCTCAGCGTGCCGATGAGTTCGCCGAGTACCTGGCCGCGCACGGTCTGTTCCTGGCAGGTTCGTCAGGAGTGCAGGGCGAATGGCCCAAGCTCTTGCTGACCCGCGCCGATGACGGTCTGCTCTATCTGGATCACAGCTTGCCGGATGAACGCGCGCGCGAGCATTTCATCGTCAAGTTCGGCCGTGGCCGCGACGAGCGCCTGGCGCAGATCCTGCGCCACGAGGCGGTCTACATGGAACTGGCGCACCGGCTCGGCCTGCGTGTCCATGCGCAGCTGATGCTGCGTCAGCGTGCCCTGTTCATACCTCGCTTCGACCGGCGCATCCACCAGGAAGGTGTGGAGCGCCTGGGGCAGGAGAGCATCGCATCCCTGACCGGCAGGGTGGGATTCGAGTTCGTGCCTAGCCATGACGAGGTCTGCCGCCAGTTGCTGCTGCGCTGCACCGATCCGCAGGCCGAAGTGCTGGAATACCTGCGCCGCGATGTCGCCAACCTGGCGCTGGGCAACAAGGACAACCATGCCCGCAACACCGCGCTGCAGCGTGACTTCCAGGGTCGCATTGCGCTGACACCACTGTACGACTTCGCGCCAATGTACCTGCATCCTGATGGCATTGCCAGGCGCATCCGCTGGGAACAAAACGATGGCGCGCAGATCGACTGGTCCAGAGTGCTCGATGCTGTATGCGAGCCGATCCTGGGCAGCAAGAAGCCGCTAAGGCTGGAACGCGAGGCACTGGCAGAAGGCTTGCGTGCCATGGCATCGGTGCTGGCAGAGATCGCCCGCGATGGCCTTGCCATGGGCATGGAGCCTGATGTCCACCAGCACCTCAAGCCGGGCATAGAGCGCCTGGCACGCGAGATGGAGGCGCTGCGCTGAACGCGCGCGGAGCAGCATGGACAAACGCTACAAGGCCCTGTCGGTGCCTGAGCAACTGGCGCTGCGCCTGCAGGCCATCGATGAGGTGCTGGCCCACCCCGAGTGGACGCTGCAGCAGTCGGTGCGCCATCTCAAGCGCACCCTGCGCCTGACCAGCACCGAACTGGCCCGGCTCGCCGGAGTCTCGACCAAGACCATCCAGGACATCGAGCAAGGCCGCAGCGAAGGCACGGTCCAGACACTGAACCGCATCCTGGGGGTGCTCGGGCTCAAGCTGGGGGTGGTCAGAGCGAGACAGGAAGAAGTCTGAAGCTGGTCGACGAATCAAGTCGTGGCCTTTGTGGGTTTGCGTAACTTACGCATACGACTTTGCTCATCTTCCTAGCCAGAATCGACCTGAGTTCATACGTATGAACTCAGGCGGATACCGGCAAAAGAATGGGGCTGAGACCGCCAAGGACCTGGCTCGAACCCACTTGTCCGCGTCAGGTTGTCTGCGGAACGGGCGTTCAGCGCAGGTTGTACAGGGCAGCCCGGCCGGGATAGACGGCGACGTCGCCCAGGTCTTCCTCGATGCGCAGCAGCTGGT
>CAZJQH010000052.1:0-13015 GCA_964547895.1 uncultured Chitinophaga sp.
CGACCGCCGGTTCGAGGACCTGCTGCAGCAGGCCAGCGCCTTCTTTGCCCAGGCGGAACGGGACCCCGAGGCCGATCGGCAGGCCGCCATCGCGGAGATCATCGAGACCATGGACCGTTACCGCCTGACGGTGGCGGACCTGCGCACTGCTGGCTGAACTGCCGGATCGCTCGCAGCGTCCACCAGAATCACCGAAACCCTGGTGGTGGTACCTGCTGGGAGGCCTACGCGAGGCGCACTCCAGTGAAAGGCCGCCAGTCGATCAGCGCTTGCAATGCACCAGGTCGTTGTTCACCCACGCGCTTTCGACCAGGCCGATTTCGCGCAGCTCTTCGCAGGCCCCGCCCACCTGCTCGCGCCACTTCTTCGGGCGGGTCGAGTCAGAGCCGCACATCAAGCGGAACGTCTCCAGCTTGAGCGGAAAAGGTTCCTTGTGGGTGGCGAAGTAGTCGAACATGCGTCGTGCCGTGGGGGACAAGGTCCGGTACTTCTCCCACACGAACTTCGTGTAGTGATCGCCAGCGAACAGCATCACGATTTCAGAGTCGATCTCGACCTGACAGCGTGACGTGCGCTTGCCCCGATCCAGGACGCGGAAGCGTCGGATCAGAGACAGGGATTCAAGGCGACCGATCCTCTGCGATGAGAACTGCATGGCGGATGCCTGGAGCCGTGTCAGGCATTCTTCGGCCTTCTTGTAGTAGCGGCCGTTGATCGACCAGCCCAGGTCCATGCAAATCTCGTAGAACGTGAAAGAGATCGGCTCGCCAAGCGCTGTTCTCTTCGCGTACTCCAGCACCTGGGCGAACACCAGTTCGTCGTCATCGGCCCGCAGCTCGATCCCGGTGTAGGTGATCTCCACGTCCTTGTTGACATGGTAGATCGACTGGCCTTGCAGCGCGGCGCGCGGCACCTTCTTGTTGCGGACCGTGAAGATCGCCGACCGCCCGATGTCATTGGGCAGCGCCCGCATGTGATCGGGCCACGGTGCCAGATCGAACAGCGACAGGTGCATGTCCTTGATCTGCTGCTTCGTGTGCTTGAGCAAGGCGGTCTGCTCGGACTCGCTGACCTTCTCGGACAAGTCAGTGACAGCCTCTCGCTTCCTGGCGGCCATCGCAGTGCTGCGTTTTTCCTCTGCCAGCGACTCGACCTGCTCGGCCATCTTTTTCACGGCGGTGCGCCGTTTGGGCGGCTGGTCCGGCGTGGACTCCAGTCCGGTCGGTTCCGTCACGGTTCGCACGGCACGCTTGACGGCAGCACGCGCTGGCTTCTGCCGTTTCAGCGGCTGTGCCTCCCGCTGGTCGGTGCCAGCGATTTCCGATGACTCGAAGAGGGTAGCGGCGGTACTGAAGGCTCCACCAGGGCTGCCCGAATCTCTGGGCGCGGTGGCTGTGTGGGCAACCGGATCAGTAAGGGGCGTTCGCTTCCTGGACACCTTCGCAGTGCTGCGTTTTTCCTCGACCAGAGACTGGACCTGCTCGGACTTCTTTCTCGCGGCCGTGCGCCGATTGGGCGGCTGGTCCTGCCTGCGAGCCAGATCGGTCGGTTCCTGCGACTCGAAGAGAGAACCAGCGGAGCGGAAGGTCCCGCTGGAGCTGACCGAGTCTCTGCGAGCGGCGGCAGTACGGGCGGCCAGATTCGTGGCGTCGGCTTCGCTAAGCCCGCCTTCGATGAGCCTGCGCCGGTATTCCTGCTCGTTGAACTCGTGTTGCATCAAATCACTCTCCTGGCATGCTGCCTGGCTGCGGCCATTCACAGGCCTTCACTCTACTGCGGCCTCGCACCCTCTGCGTTGCCCGACACCCGCTGGTCAGCGAAGTCGAAAGCGCATTGGCCGCTTTCGTGAGGGGCGCAGATCGGCATCACGGGTAAGATTACCGAAGCACTGGAACAGATTGTGGCTCATTTGTCATTCGCACTTCCTCATCGGCATTTTAGTTTAGCTAAACAAAGATCCAGGATCAAGAACTTTAGCGGCTAAAAATTTCTGCCGCCTTCACCGGGAAGGCAACAGACCATGTACAACTACATCTTCTTCACCAACGTGCTCAGGCTGCTCGACGAGCAGAACATGACAAAAAAGGAGCTGTCGGACAGGTCAGGGGTCTCGATCTCCTTCCTGTCCGATCTCACTACGGGAAAAGCCAACCCATCCCTGAAAGTGATGGAGGATATCGCCCAGGCCCTTGGCATGCCCCTGCCGCACCTGCTGGAATCGACCGACCTGGACCAGGAATCCCTGGATTCCCTGGCCGGAGGGAAAGCCCCTCGGAGCCTTCCGCCGGGCTTCGATCGAGTGTCAGCGGTACTGCCCGAGCACCAGGCCTTCATCGTCAGGAAATGGGCCGAAGCGACTCGAAGGAAGCTCAGGGAAATTTGACGCCAGGATGACGGAAGGGGAGGGCAGGCGATCGAATGCAAGCCTGTCCCTTTTCTCTCGACAGACTGCGCAAGCAGCTCTCTCCCGGCATCGCCTTGAACTCCTGACTGCGGTGGTGGCCAATGCGGCCGCACTGGGCGATGATGCCGCCGCCCTGGCAGGCCTGCGCCGCAAACCGTCCACGAGCCATGAGCGCGGGACTCACTGACGAGTCACGCGCTCACCCACGATGCAGGCGACAGCCAGACCGGGGCCGGAGTGGCCGCGCGAAACTGCCCCAGGCTGTCAGGAAGCCACCTGCCGGTCGTGGCCACTAGCTGCCGCAACATTGGAACGGCGCTAGGGCCTGTTAACGCAACCGAAGAGCCTCGGCGATGAGCGATACGGTGATGAAGGCCGCAAACATCACATCGGTCTTGTCATAGCGGGTGAACACTCGGCGCCAGGCCTTGATCCTGCGAAACAGCCGCTCGACCTCGTTGCGACGCCGATAGCGTTGCTTGTCCAGCGACCAAGGCTGCTTGCGCTGCGGATTGGGCGGCACCACCGGCACAAAGCCAAGTTGCTGGACCAGTTCCCGCGTGGCATCCCCCTCATAGGCGCTGTCCATCAGCAGCGCCACTTCCCCGGCCTCCTGCGGCCCGCCCATCGCCTCGATCAGCCTACGCCCCTCGGGGCCGTCAGCCGCCTGTCCCGGCGTCAGGCTCCAGGTCACAACGTCGCAGGCACTCGCGGCAACCAAATGAAGTTTGGTGCTCCACCCGCCCCGGCTCCGGCCGATGGCCTGGGGTCCGTTTTTTTCGGAGCACCTGTGCCATCCGGATGCACCTTCATGATCGTCGAGTCCAGGCTCACCGCTTCGATGCGAACCTGCATCAGGCGCTGCCTCTGCAGGCGCTCGAACACCGCATCGAGCACACCGGCCTTGGCCCAGCGGCTCATGCGCGTGTAGATGCTGTGCCAAGGCCCGTAGTGGCTGGGCAGGGCTCGCCACTTGCAGCCGTTGGCCGCCACGTACAGGATGGCGTTGACCACCTCGAAGTTATCCAGCCGCACGTTGCCCCGCTGGCGCGGCAGCAACGGGGCGATCTGTTCGAATTGCTCGCGAGTCAGTTGCATCGCAGCAGTTTCGGGCCAAACTCACCAATCTGTCAATTTGAGTTAACAGACCCTAGACCGCGCCTTGATGCCGCGCCGCTGCATGAACTCGCGCACAAGGCCTGCGCCCAGGCGCTTAGACAGTGCCGCCTCCTGCTGGGATTCCAGCGTGTAGAGCGCCCTCACCGCACCGTCATACCGTCCCTCACCAAAAATTTTCTTGCGCCGATCGGTATTGCTTCCCGATCAATTTCGTTATATCGTATTGCCCTGGATGTTATGCGAAAAGTGCAAGTCACTACAGGAGCATACAGAATGACAGACCATGTTCAAGAGCAGAACACTGTTAGGGATAGGGCCAAGAGGAAGCTGGAGAGGGACATGGGGACGGAACTGCTGGCCGCCCTCAACGATCCGAAGACACTTGAGATCATGCTCAACGCGGATGGGAGGCTCTGGCTTGAACGTCTGGGCGAGCCGATGCACTGCATCGGAACCCTTCGCGTGGCGCAGGCGCAAGCCATCATCGAAACCATCGCGGGCTACCACGGCAAGGAAGTCACTCGCTCCAAGCCGATCCTGGAAGGCGAGTTCCCGCTTGATGGCAGCCGCTTCGCCGGCCAGCTTCCGCCGGTCGTGCCGGCCCCGACTTTCGCCATCCGCAAGAAGGCCGTTGCCATCTTCACGCTCGATCAGTACGTCGAATGCGGAATCATGACCGCTCAGCAGCGCGATGTCCTGGTTGCAGCGGTGCGAGCGCACCGGAACATCCTCGTGATCGGTGGCACCAGCTCGGGCAAGACCACGCTGGTGAACGCGATCATCAACGAGATGGTGGTTCAGGATCCGACCGAGCGGGTTTTCATCATCGAGGACACCGGCGAGATCCAGTGCGCCGCCGAGAACTACGTCCAGTACCACACCAGCAGCGACGTGAACATGACGGCGCTGCTGAAAACCTCACTGCGCATGCGCCCCGACCGGATCCTGGTCGGCGAGGTGCGTGGTCCCGAAGCTCTTGACCTGTTGATGGCCTGGAACACCGGTCACGAAGGGGGGGCGGCGACCTTGCACGCCAACAACGCCAAAGCCGGCCTGGACCGGCTCGCCATGCTCATCAGCATGCACCCCGACTCCCCGAAGCCCATTGAACCGCTCATCGGCGAGGCGGTTCACATGGTTGTCCATATCGCCCGCGTCGAAGGCTTGCGGCTCATCCAGGAAATCCTGGAGGTTTCCGGATTCGCCAACGGCCAGTACATCACCAAAACCCTTTGACCAGGAGTCAACCATGCAAGCCACCATTGCCGCATTCCGCCCCGATCGCAACGCCCTGTTCTACCTGGGCCTGTTCGCCGTCCTGGCGCTCTTCCTGCTGGGAACGCAGCCGGCGTTTGCCTCCGAAGGCACTGGCGGCGCGCTGCCGTATGAGAGCTGGCTGACCAACCTGCGCAACTCTGTCACCGGTCCGGTGGCGTTCGCGCTCTCGATCATCGGCATCGTGGTCGCTGGCGGCATCCTGATCTTTGGCGGCGAACTCAACGGCTTCTTTCGCACCTTGATCTTCATCGTCCTGGTCATGGCCCTGCTGGTCGGCGCGCAGAACATGATGGGCACGTTCTTCGGACGTGGCGCGGAAATCGCCGCCCTGAGCGATGGCACGCTGCACCAGATCAAGCTGGCTGCGCAGGACATCGCGGGGTAAGTCATGGCACTGCGAGCGATCCCCATCCGAAGGGCTGGCAACCGGGAAAACCTGTTCATGGGGGGTGATCGTGAGCTGGTGATGTTCTCGGGTCTGCTGGCCGGGGCGCTGATTTTCAGTGCCCAGGAAGTCAGGGCCACGGTGTTCGGCATTGCACTGTGGTTCGGCGCGCTCTTCGCGCTGCGCCTCATGGCGAAGGCAGATCCCAAGCTGCGCCACGTGTACCTGCGGCACCGCCGCTACAAGCCGTACTACCCGGCGCGCAGCACGCCCTTCCGCGACAACACGCCGAGTCAGGGAGAGCAGTACAAATGATCGAAGCCATCGCCATAGCCATTGCTGCGCTCGGTGCGGTTCTGTTGCTGATCCTGTTTGCCCGCATCCGGGCCGTCGATGCCGAGCACAGGCTCAAGAAGCATCGCGCCAAGGATGCAGGCCTGGCCGACCTGCTCAATTACGCCGCCGTGGTCGATGACGGGGTGATCGTGGGCAAGAACGGCTCGTTCATGGCCGCATGGCTCTACCAGGGTGACGACAACGCCAGCAGCACCGAGGCACAGCGGGAGATGGTGTCGTTCCGTATCAACCAGGCCGTGGCGGGACTGGGCAACGGCTGGATGGTGCATGTCGATGCGGTGCGACGGCATTCGCCCAGTTATTCGGAGCGTGGCAAGTCGTCGTTCCCAGACGCCTTGTCGCAGGCAATTGACGAGGAACGCCGCCGCCTGTTCGAGGGTCTGGGGGCGATGTTCGAGGGCTACTTCGTCCTGACCGTCACGTGGTTTCCGCCAGTGCTGGCCCAGCGCAAGTTTGTCGAACTCATGTTCGACGACGATGCCGTGGCCCCGGATCACACGTCCCGGACCATGGGCCTGATCGGACAGTTCAAGCGCGAGATCACCAGCCTGGAATCCCGCCTGTCCTCTGCGCTCAAGATGACGCGCCTGCGCGGCCAGAAGATCGAACTGGAAGAGGGCAGGGAAGTCACGCACGACGACTTCCTGGGCTGGCTCCAGTTCTGCGTGACGGGCATCCATCAACCTGTCATGCTGCCGAGCAATCCGATGTACCTCGATGCGGTCATTGGCGGCAAGGAGCTGTGGGGAGGTGTGGTGCCCAAGATCGGGCGCCAGTTCATCCAGGTAGTCGCCATCGAAGGCTTCCCGCTGGAATCAACGCCTGGGATTCTGTCGGCGCTGGCCGAGCTGCCCGGCGAATACCGCTGGTCGAGCCGCTTCATCTTCATGGACCCGCACGAGTCCTTGAAGCATCTGGACAAGTTCCGCAAGAAGTGGAAGCAGAAGATTCGCGGCTTCTTCGACCAGGTATTCAACACGAACACCGGATCGATCAACCAGGATGCGGCCGCGATGGTCGGCGACGCCGAGGCGGCCATCGCCGAGGTCAACAGCGGCCTGGTGGCTGCCGGCTACTACACCAGCGTGGTCGTGCTGATGGACGAGGACCGCGACCGGCTGGCAAGCTCCGCGCTCCAGGTCGAGAAGGCCATCAACCGGCTGGCCTTCGCGGCCCGCATCGAGACGATCAACACGCTCGATGCCTACCTGGGCAGCCTGCCCGGCCACGGTGTCGAGAACGTGCGCCGCCCGCTCATCAACACGATGAACCTGGCCGACCTGCTGCCGACCAGCTCGATCTGGACGGGCAGTGCCACGGCCCCTTGCCCGATGTACCCGCCGCAGTCGCCGGCGCTCATGCACTGCGTGACAGTGGGTGCGACGCCGTTCCGGCTGAACCTGCACGTGCGGGACCTGGGCCATACCTTCATGTTCGGGCCGACCGGAGCGGGCAAATCGACGCACCTGGGCATCATCGCCGCGCAGTTCCGCCGCTACGCAGGCATGTCGATCTTCGCGTTCGACAAGGGCATGTCGATGTACCCGCTCGCGGCTGGCATCCGCGCCGCCACCCGGGGGCAAAGCGGCCTGCACTTCACGGTGGCGGCCGATGATGACCGCCTGGCCTTCTGTCCGCTCCAGTTTCTCGAGACGAAGGGAGATCGTGCCTGGGCGATGGAGTGGATCGACAGCATCCTGGCGTTGAACGGTGTCAACACCACGCCGGCGTCGCGCAACGAGATCGGCAACGCGATCATGAGCATGCACGCCAGTGGCGCGCGCACGCTCTCGGAGTTCTCGGTCACGATCCAGGACGAGGCGATCCGCGAGGCCATCAGGCAGTACACGGTGGACGGCTCGATGGGCCACCTGCTCGATGCGGAACAGGACGGGCTATCGCTGTCTGACTTCACGGTGTTCGAGATCGAAGAGCTGATGAACCTGGGGGAGAAGTTCGCCTTGCCGGTCCTGCTCTACCTGTTCCGCCGCATCGAGCGGGCACTGAAAGGGCAGCCCTCCGTCATCATCCTGGATGAAGCCTGGCTGATGCTCGGCCATCCGGTCTTTCGCGCCAAGATCCGGGAATGGCTCAAGGTGCTGCGCAAGGCCAACTGCCTGGTGCTGATGGCCACGCAAAGCCTGTCCGACGCGGCCAACTCGGGCATCCTGGACGTGATCGTGGAATCGACCGCGACCAAGATCTTCCTGCCGAACGTCTACGCCCGTGACGAGGACACAGCGGCGCTCTACCGCCGCATGGGGCTCAACACACGCCAGATCGAAATCCTGGCGACCGCCGTGCCGAAGCGTCAGTACTACTACATGTCGGAGCAAGGTCGCCGCCTCTATGACCTGGTTCTGGGGCCGATGGCCCTGGCCTTCGTCGGCGCGACCGACAAGGAATCGGTCGCCACCATCAAGAGCCTGGAAGCCAAGTTCGGCCACGGGTGGGTGCGCGAGTGGCTGGCCGGCCGCGGACTGAATCTCAACGACTACCTGGAGGCCGCATGAGCATGACCGACACCCTCAAGGGCTTGATCCGCAAGAAGCCCGCTGAACCCGGGCCGTGCGATCCGCGCGGCTCGACCGGACCGATCGCCGGCGGCCGCCGCTCAAGCGAGACTGAGAACCCCTACCTGGCCGCTCGCCGTACCTGGAACGAGCATGTGGGCGCGGTGGTGTCGCAGCGACAGACCTGGCAGGTGATCGGCATCCTGTCGCTGCTGATCGCACTGGCAGGCGTGGGCGGCGTGATCCACATCGGCAGCCAGTCGAAGTTCATTCCCTATGTGGTCGAAGTGGACAAGCTGGGCCAGACCGTGGCCGCTGGCCCGGTGCAGGCGGCAGGGAAAGCCGATCCACGCGTCATCCATGCCGCTGTCGCGGACTGGATAGGTTGCGCTCGCATGGTGTCGCCTGACGTGGCCCTGCAGCGCAAATGCGTGTTCAAGACCTACTCGATGCTCGCCTCCAACGATCCGGCGACGCCCAAGATGAATGAGTGGCTGAACGGCACGCCCGATTCCAGCCCGTTCAAGCGCGCCGAGAGGGAAATGGTGAGCGTCGAGATCAAGACCGTCATCCCGCAGACGCCCGACACCTGGCAGGTCGAATGGGTAGAAAGCTCCCGCGACCGGCAGGGATCGCTGAAAGGCCCGCCGGTCTCCTGGCGCGCGCTCGTGACGACCTACATCGCGGAGGTCACGCCCAGCACCACCGATGAGCAACTGCGGAACAACCCGCTGAGCATCTACGTGCGGGATTACTCCTGGTCCCGCATCCAATGATTACGAGGTCCACCATGACGAAAACCCTCTCCGCCTTGATCATGGCTGCTGCAGTGGCGCTGCCCTCCCTGGCTCTGGCGGCCCCTGGGGACGACATTGCCGACAGGTATTTCAGCAAGGCCAACCCTAAGCTGAACGCTCAGGAACGCGCGGCGCTCGCGATCGCCAAGCGCTGGGAAGCAGGATCGGCGAGCGGCATCCAGCCGGTGGCCGGATCGGGCGGCGCCATCCAGTTCCTGTACGGTGCGCAGCAGCCGAGCATCGTTTGCGCGGTGCTCCAGGTGTGTGACGTGGCCTTGCAGGCCGGCGAACAGGTGAACTCGATCAACCTGGGCGACACGGCCCGCTGGACGGTGGAGCCGGCCATCACCGGCAGTGGTCCGACCGAGGTCCAGCACCTCATCATCAAGCCGATGGATGTGGGCCTTGAAACCAGCCTGGTCGTGACCACGAACCGCCGCAGCTACCACATCCGCCTGCGCTCGCACCGCACCGAGTACATGCCGCAAGTCTCGTTCAAGTACCCCGAGGAAGCGCAAGCCAAGTGGGAGGCGCTCCAGCGCCGCGAGAAACAGGAACGCACCGACAACACGCTACCGGGCACCGGCGAGTACCTGGGCGATCTCTCGTTCGACTATGAACTGTCCGGGTCGGCGAGCTGGAAGCCTGTGCGCGTCTACAACGACGGCCGCAAGACCATCATCGAAATGCCCGGCGCGATGCAGCAGGCCGAAGCCCCGACGCTCCTGGTCGTGCGCAAGGAGGGCGACATGTTCAGCGACGACGAAACGGTGCTGGTGAACTACCGCGTGCAGGGCAGCCGCTACATCGTCGACGCGGTGTTTGACCGGGCGATCCTGATTGCCGGTGTCGGTCGCAGCCAGGACCGCGTGACCATCAGCCGGAGGAAGTGACCATGCGCAAGATCTTCTCGTTTGCGCTGCTCGCCCTCGCCCTGGGCATCGGCGGCTGCGCCACCACGACCACCAGCAGGTACGGCAACTTCGTCCCGTCGGCAGAGCTCGATCAGCACAAGCTCGCCGCCGACGCAGTCCAGCAGCTCGCCATGCTGTACGCGCCGGCGCACACAAGACTGGAGCTGCAACAGCCGACGCCGGATCCATTTGGACAGGCCCTGGTCAAGTCGCTGCGCGACAGGGGCTATGCCCTCCAGGAGTTCATCCCTGCCGGCGCCACCACGAAACCCCCGGCCTCGGCCGGATCGCAGCCGGGCGCAGTGGCCAGCACGGCCGCGACAGACGGTCTGCCACTGCGCTACGTGCTCGACCATGCCGGCGAATCGGAGCTGTATCGCCTGACCTTGATGGTCGGCAATCAATCCATCACCCGCCCTTACCTGGTGCAGAACGGCACCTTCACCCCGGCCGGTTACTGGATGCGCAAGGAGTGACGCCATGACCGAAACATCCGATCCGATGGCGCCTGACGCCTCGCCTGGCGCACTGTCCAGGTGGGCAGGCGTTCGCCGCGTCAACAACCTACCCATGTACATCCTCGGTGGCGTGCTGCTGGCGTTCGCGCTGGTCATGGCCCTGGTCGCGGCAGATCGCGCGGCCAGGCAGAACGCGCCTGCAGACCCCAAGAAGGAGACGGCTGGCAACACTTCGATGTTCGCCAGGGAGATCGCGGGCGAGAAGACCGGCGGCCTGATCGAGCCGGCAAGACCGCTCCAGGTGCCAGACATGCCAACCGGCCCCGCGTCGGCTCCGCTGGAGATCGCGCGGCCGTCGAACCCGGACCTGCCGCCTGCCCCACCACCGAACCCTGGCCAGCCCGTTCATGACGACGAGGCTGAGCGCATTCGCATGGCAAAGATGCAGATGTTCGGAGAGGCAGTGAAGGCCAGGACTACGGTGCGCGTGGAAGCCGCGCGCAGCAACGGTTCAGCACCAGGTGTCTCCGGCAGCTCCAGCGGCACGCCGCAGACCCGCGAGGAGATGCTGAACCGGATTGCAGCGGCACAGCAGCAGATCGACGCGCAACGCAGCAACGATCCGACCGCCGCGTACCAGGCGCGACTGGCCCAGATTCGCAGCAGTGGTAGCGGGGGTGTTGCGGCACCGGCAGCTGGCGGTTCATCGCCGCTGCTGCAAGCCGCGAACAGCGGTGGTGGCCGCAACAGCATGTCGCAGTTCGGCCAGGGAGGACAGGGCGATCGCTGGAAGCTGGATTCCCAGATCGAAGCGCCGCGCACGCCATTCGAGCTGCGCGCCGGCTTCGTGGTTCCCGCGACGCTGATTTCAGGCATCAACTCCGAACTGCCGGGCCAGATCATGGCCCAGGTCTCGCAACATGTTTTCGACACGCCGACCGGCAAGCATCTGCTGATCCCGCAGGGATCACGCCTCGTCGGATCGTATTCGAGCGACGTGGCCTACGGCCAGGCCCGCGTTCTGGTGGCCTGGCAGCGCATCGTGTTCCCCGATGGCAAGGCGATGGACATCGGCGCGATGCCGGGTGCGGACAGCGCGGGCTATGCCGGCTTCAACGATCAGGTCAACAACCACTATGTGCGCCTGTTCGCCTCGGCCTTCCTGATGTCGGGCGTGACGGCTGGCGTCACCTACAGCCAGCGCCAGAACCAGTCCCACAACGTGTATGGAGCACCGAGTGCCAGCAGCGCCCTGAGCGAAGCCCTCGGGCAGCAACTCGGCCAGGTGACGGCACAGCTCATCGCCAAGAACCTGAGCATCGCGCCGACGCTGGAAATCCGGCCGGGCTACCGCTTCAACGTCGTGGTCACGAAGGACATGACGTTTTCCAAGCCCTACCGTTCGTTTGACTACTGACACCAGGGGAGAAAGGCACCATGAAGCAGAAATTTTTAGCCGCTAAAGTTTTCGTCGGTGTGGCTGCTGCCAGCACGCTGACGGCCGTGACTGCGCAGGCGGGCATCCCCGTCATCGACAACACAAACCTGGCGCAGAACATCATGACCGCCGTTGAGTCGGTGGCTCAGACGCTCAAGCAGATCGAGCAATACAGAACTCAGCTGCAGCAGTATCAGAACCAGCTCCAGAACACGATGGCTCCGACCTCGTATACCTGGGATCAGGCGCAGGCCACCATCAACGGGCTGATGAGTGCAACCAACACGCTGAACTACTACAAGAACCAGCTCGGCAGCCTGGACAGCTACCTCGGCAAGTTCCAGGATGTGAACTACTACAGGTCATCGCCGTGCTTCACGGCGGCGGGCTGCTCGGATGCCGAGCGCGCAGGGATAAACAACGTGGCGACGCTGGCCAGCCAGTCCCAGAAAAAGGCCAACGATGCACTGTTCAAGGGCCTCGACCTGCAGCAAAACAACCTGACCGCCGATGCGGCAACGCTGCAGCGTCTCCAGTCGTCGGCGCAGGGGGCGGCGGGTCAGATGCAGGCCATCGGCTACGCCAACCAGCTTGCCAGCCAGCAGGCCAACCAGCTGTTGCAGATTCGCGGCCTGTTGATCGCGCAGCAGAACGCGATGGCGACCAAGATGCAGGCTGATGCTGATCGCCAAGCACAGGAAGCGGCTGCGGCCACACAACTACGCCAAGGCAGCTATCGAGCAAGCCCGGCACGCACTTGGTAAGGGGGAATTATGAAAGCAATCAAGACTCTGACCTTGGCCTCGACTGCCCTCGTAGCCGCCTTTATCGCAGGCTGCGACAACAAACCGGCTACGTCTGCCATGCCGGAAGTGAACGATGAAAACTGCAAGCCCAAAAACATAGCCAAGATCGAAAACCAGGGCACCCAGCAGGCGTTCTCGTCTATGTGCTTGCGTCGTGGTGGTGAGTTCAAGCCCAGCCCGAAACGCGACTGGTGAGGAGCTAAAGATGAGAATGCCAGCCAACCTTAGAACTCTCGCCCTGCTGCCGCTGTTCGTTTGCCTGGTGTTCTTCGCGGTCAATGCCCATGCGGCCATCGACAACGCCGGTGTATTCGATAGCGTGCTGGATCGTTACCAGGCAGCCGCAAGCGGCTGGGCCGGTGTCATCACCACGGCTGCAACCAGGCTCTTCTGGACACTGGTTGTGATCTCGATGGTCTGGACGTTCGGCATGATGGCCTTGCGCAAAGCAGACATAGGTGAGTTCTTCGCGGAGCTTGTCCGGTTCACGATCTTTACCGGCTTCTTCTGGTGGGCGCTGACCAACGGGCCTAACTTCGCCTCGTC
>CAZJQH010000053.1:0-12803 GCA_964547895.1 uncultured Chitinophaga sp.
CTGATCGAGAAGAGCCTGGCGGTCGACAACATCTTCGTCTTCCTGCTGATCTTCACCTACTTCGCGGTCCCGCCGGCGTTCCAGAAGCGGGTGCTGATGATCGGCATCATCGGCGCCATCGTGCTGCGCACCATCATGATCCTGGTCGGCGGCTGGCTGCTGGCCCAGTTCCACTGGATCCTCTACCTGTTCGGCGCCTTCCTGATCATCACCGGCATCAAGATGTGGTGGGCCGCAGGCAAGGAGTCGGACCTCGAAGACAACCCGGCCTTGAAGCTGCTGCGCAAGCTGCTGCCGGTCAGCAAGCAGTATGACGGCGAGAAGTTCTGGACCGTCGAGAACGGCAAGAAGATCGCCACCCCGCTGCTGATGGTGGTCGCGCTGGTGGGACTGACCGACGTGATCTTCGCGGTCGACTCGATCCCGGCCATCTTTGCCATCACGCAAGACCCGTTCATCGTGCTGACCAGCAATGTGTTCGCCATCCTGGGCCTGCGCGCGATGTTCTTCCTGCTGCAGGCCGCTGCCAGCCGCTTCCACCTGCTCAACTACGGCCTGGCGGTGATCCTGGTCTTCATCGGCAGCAAGATGATGCTGATCGACATATTCAAGATCCCGGTGGCGGTTTCGCTCGGCGTGGTGCTGGGCATCCTGGCCATCACCATGATCTGGAGCGCCAAGACCGCTCCCAACACCTGAGGACCCCGAGGTTTGTCCACTTCTGTTCACTTCAACGGAGAACCGACATGAAGATCCTGCTTGCCGTCGATGGCAGCCCCTACACCCAGAAGATGCTGGCCTACCTGACGACTCACCCCGAGCTGTTCGGGCCGCACAACGAGTTCACCCTGTTCACGGCCGTGGCCGCCCTGCCCCCACGGGCCAGGGCCGCGGTCGGCCATGATGTGGCCCATGGCTATTACGAGGAGGAAGCGCGCAAGGTCGATGAGCCGGCGGTGGCCTTCCTGGCAGGCCACGGCATCCAGCCCCAGGTGGTGCACCAGGTCGGGCACGCTGGCGAATTGATTGCCCGGGTAGCCACCGAGGGTGACTTCGACCTGGTGATGATGGGTTCGCACGGCCACAGTGCGCTGGTCAACCTGGTAATGGGATCGGTGGCGACCCAGGTGCTGGCACACTGCAAGGTACCGGTATTGCTGGTGCGCTGAAGCAGCGCGGCTAGATCAACAGGGGCTGCCTGGCCAGGCAGCCCCTTTTTCATACCCACGAAAAACTTCCGGGGCCCAAAGGTTCGAAGCCGGTTCGCAAAAAGCCTTCCAGTGTCAAGCAGCTAGATTAACGAACAATGACAACATCAAGTCATTGATACAGTTTTTCTGTGATTCCAACCAAAGGAGCAGAAAATGCTTAAGCATTGGATCGATTCTTTTGCAAACTCCTTGACTTTCTGCAGATCGAAGTCAAAAGATAAACCGCAGTCAATCAGCAGGAAGCCAGAGCCAGCCTGGCTGACGCCAGCCTACTTGCGACAGCAACGATCGGGCGACAGGATTACGCGATGAAGGTGGCTCATTGATTCACCATAACCAATTTCTGGACAGGAAATATCCTTTCCCGATCAATCCAGCAACAAGCTCCTGAGCTGATCAAGATCTTGCTGCTGGGCAGCCAACCTAACTGATCTGGCATATTCAAGCCATTGAGGATAGTTACTCTCCAGCTCTTCGCTCCAGTCCAGAAGCTCAGATATGGCACCCAGGCTCAGGCAATAGCGTGCCTGCTCCAGCAATCTAGTACCCGGCCGAACGATAGCTGGAACGGATTCAGTTGCAGTCATCTCTTCGCTGGCATCAGGAACGGACAAAGGCAGACTGATCTTCATCGTCGTCCCTTGCCCTGGAGCGCTGTCCACCGTGATGCTGCCGCCCATGCGTTCCACCCAGTATCGGGCAATCGACAGCCCCAGACCCACGCCAGGCAAGCCGCGCGCATTGTCGGCACGCTGATAGGGTTCGAACAATTGACTCAACTGTTCTTGCTTCATGCCGACACCACTATCGCTGATCGTGAACAGCAGGCAATCAGGTCCTCCAGCTGCAGCTGCAACATCGGCCTGGAAGCTGATCCATCCGCCACGAGTGAACTTGGCTGCGTTGTCCAGCAGGTTGATCAGTACCTGACGCAGGCGCTTGGGGTCAAGCAACACGAAAGCCGGAACACGGCTGCCTGCTTGCCAGCTGAAGGTATTGCCGTTTGCAAGCGCAAGGCCTTCTGCCTCGAGAGCCAGTCCATCGAGCAGGCGCAGGAGCTCGACTGGGCAGGGCTTGATGAGGCCAGGCAAGTTGTCAGATCCAGCTTCCTCGATCAGGTCATCTATGAGTGACTGCAGGTCTTTGGCACTGCGTCGAATCGCTGCCCCGTACTTGGCTTGATCACCCCCTTCTCGCTCAAAAGGGGCTGACAAGTTGACGATCTCGTCCGCAGGACGGCGCAGATCCAGATTGACGCGGGCCAGCAGTTCGCTGCGGGCCCGATTGGCCTCATCGGCGGCGATCACGGCATCTTGCAGGGTCTGAGTTCGCTCGCGCACCAGGGTTTCGAGCCGCAGGTACTCATCCTGACGCGACTTGAGCAGTCGGGCCTGGGCGGTACGGAAAGCACGCTGCGCAAAAAAAGTTTCCCTGACGCTGGCAAACACCATGATCAGCGACATCAGCAGGGATGGATGAATGGTCAGGCCGCCATCAGGAAGAAAGTCCATCGGCAACCAGCCTTGCTGCTCAGCCAGGCGCGCCATGATGCTGACCCACAAGGTCAGGGAAGCGAAGAGGAAAAGCCCCGCATTCTTGATTCGGCGCCTCCAGGCCCATGCGATGGACAAAGGCCAGAACGAGAAAAAAATGGCCAATGTCGGGACTGTCAACCAGTTGGCCGCCCTCAGGTCCCCGAAAGCTGTCATCGAAGCCAGCAAGATGCCCATCGCGATGAACAGGCAATGGACCCAATACCATTGCCGATACCGCTGCAGTCGCAGATAGAAGACGGTGAATCCGCTGCTGAACACCATGATGAAATGTGACAGCAGCAGGGTAGCCCGCAGGGCCCACTCCCCCCCCTCATTGAATACCAGGCGATAGAGGTGTCCCGCATAGGAAAACTCGTACATGGCCAGGCAACTCAGCCAGGCTGCGAGCAAGATCATGTCGATCGTCTTGTAGGCCAAGCCGTGCACGAACATGTAGAGGGCGACTCCCAGCAAGGCACACAGTGGCAGCAGCTGGCTCATGACCAGGCTTGATTCATGCGCGCGATAAGCCAGCGGCTCCCAGAGCGCTGGCTGCAGGAACAACCTGGTACGACCCGAGACACGCAGCAGCAGGGTGGCTGTCTCCCCTGCCTGCAATCTGACCGGAAAGATCGAAATCAGACCTTGCTGGGGCCGTTGCCCGAGTGGGTAGGCCAGTCCGCTGACATGGCTCTCGATCAGTTGCGCCTGCTCTGGGTCAAAACGGTAGTAATGGACATGCTCCAGTCTGGGCGAGCCCAGCACAAGCCAGCGCGTCAGGGGCTTGTCGGAGCGGTTCACGGCCTTGAGCTGCAGCCAGACTGCAGACTCCGTCACGCCACGATTGAGATCGCGCAACATTGCCAACTGCCAAGCTGGCGACTGAAGCACTTGCGCAGCTGTCAATTGTCCTGTCGTATCCTCCAGCAGGGTCAGGCGTGAGGCCAGATCCAGTTCCGGACTGACAGCTGCAAAGTCGACAGCAATTTCGGCATGCGCGGCTGCAGCGGGCAGCAATGCGCAAAGCAGGCACAGCCCCCAAAGCCGTCTCCTGAGCCATTCGATCATGCTTCTGGATCCAGCTTGGGAGGCATGATCAGGTCCAGGTTCAGCAGATCCGCCAGGACATGGCGGAGTTCAACCAGGCTGACCGGCTTGGAAAGCACCGCATCAAAGCCATGCTCCTGGTGCGCAATGACTTCGGGCGCCGAGGTGAGCAGGACCACAGGCAAGCCAGGCCAGCGTGCGCGAATGCTGCGCTGCAAGGTCAAGCCATCGACACCCGGCATGCTGAGGTCGGTCAGCATGAGATCAGGCGGCAAGACCTTGAGTGCCCGCAGACGGTCGAGTGCTTCGCGACCGTTGCTCATCGCAGTGACTTCGAAACCGAGACCAGACAGCTCGGTCGTGAGAAGCTCGCGAACGGCTGGGCTGTCCTCGGCCAACCAGATCTGCAAGCCGCTGCCACGCAGTTCTGGCAGTTGAACTTCCCGGCGCTGCAGATGACGAGGGGCTATATCAGATTCGTGGCCCAGCGCAACCGGCAGGCTAAATCGCAGGCTAGCGCCTCGGTTCGAAGTATGCAGTGCCTGCAGGTTACCGCCCATGCGCGCGGCCCACTGATGGGCAACTGCCAGACCCAACCTGACCTCCTGGTGCGCCTGTTCAAGTCCCAGCCGCAGAAATGGCTTGAAAAGCGTAGCCATCTGCTCAGCCGTGATTGGCGGACCTTCATCGCGAACCGTAAACACCAGGCAGCATGTTGCCTGCCTGTCACCAGGCTCTGCGGGCGGAACCGCCTCGACCACGAACTCGATCCTGCCCTGGGCGCAACGCTCCGCAGCATGTGTGAACAAGAGCTGAAGCACCTGCCGTGCGCGCTTGGGATCGATTACCACTACGGTAGGCAATTCCCCCTTGATCACAAACTCGAAGGCCGCCTGCTGCTTGGACGCCATTCCCTGCGCCTGCGACGCCACGCTGCGCAACCAGGCTTCCAGATAGAGCGGCTGTGTCAGCACCGCATCTGGCTGTGCTCCTGCACGGGCATACTCAATCAGTCCATTGATCAGTGCCAACTGCTCGCGCGCGCTGCGTCGAATCGCCTGAGCGCGCAGGAAAACCTCGCCACCGATGGCCTCAAGGCGCTGCGCGTAGGCCATGATGGTGGACAAGGGCGCGCGCAGATCATGCCCGACACGTGCCAACAACTCGCTCTTGGCACGGACGGCTTCGTCGGCATCAACCGCCGCTTTGCGCAAGGCCTCACTCCGCACGCGCACTGCGGCCTCCAAGCGCTCGGACTCCTGGCGCTGAGCGCGCAACAACTCGGACTGCATGGTAGTAAAAGCCCTTGACTCCGATGCGGAATAGCGAACCACGGAAAACAGCAGCACGAACGCCATGACCAGCTTGAAAATAACACCTACGTACAGCGCGATAAGGCTCGAGACCTGCCAGTAGCCGAGAAATGACAACACCCTGAAAACAGTAAAGGCCCAGAGAAAAATCAGGGCGACGATGAAGGCACGAATGTAGACAGAACCGTCTCTCCAGGGCCGGAACATCGAAAGCGGCCAGGACAGATAGAAGAGCATCAGCAATATGGTGGATGCCGCAATCGACCAGCGCAAATCACCAAACAGGGTCAACAAGGCAAACAGGAAGAAAGCGACACCGAAAAAAGGATAAAAATAGCGCCAGAATCTTTGCTGCCCCATCTCCAGCAAGGCGTGAATGTAGAAGACCAGCACCGTGGTGGAAAGCAGGGCCAGGAGATTCGGCAGACGAGCCGCCAGATCGCCCCCCGCTGGCATCAGGTAACGGCGAAAATATCCATAAAAGGCAAAATCATACAAAGTACCCATCAGGATCAGCAAGGCAAACAGGAACAGCACGCGGTTTCCCAGTGCCAGGGTATTGGCCAGCAGGTACAGGACCAGACCCAGCATCAATCCGATCGGTGCCAGATAGCGCAGATCATCGGCTTCCTCCTGCACCAGATAGGCCTGAGGCTCCCATAACTGAGGATTGAGACCGATGGCCGTCCTGCTTTCTACACGCAGGAGCACCAGCCAGTGCTCGCCTGGCGGCAGGGTGATCTCAAACAAGGCATCGCGACCACTCGAGATTGAAACAGGAGGGGGATAGGCCAGTCCAGAACGCTGCGGACCGGAAAGGCCTTGGCCGTCGATGCGATACAGATGTGCATGCTCCAGGCGCGGATTGCCCAATGAAAGCCAGCGTGTCAGCTGCTCGGTGCCACTGTTGTAGAGCTCGACCCGCAGCCAGATCGCAGCTGAAATCAGTCCAGGATGCAGGCTCTGCTCGGTTGCGCCCCGCCAGCCCTCTTGCGCCATGGCCTGCAGCGGGAGCCAGTCGGTACTGGGATCGTGCAAGATGGACAGGTGGTCGCGCAACTCCAGCCGGTCAGCTGCAGAAGCCAGGTCAAGCGGACGGGATTGGGCCCAGACGCTGAGGGAGACAGCCCACAACAACACCAGCCAGCCACCGAAGCGCCGTACATGCGCCAATCTCGAGCACCTCATGCTGAGGTGATATCGCTGGCCTGGCCTGGTTCAGTAAGGGGGTCGCCAGGTGATTTGCGGTAGTCGCGCGGGGACAGTCCGTAGCGCAGGCGGAATGCAGTGGCGAAGTTGGCAGGGTTATCGTAGCCCAGATCGCTGGCGATCACCTGCACCGCCAGTTCGGTCTCGCGAAGCAACTGGCGGGCTTGCTCCATGCGGGCCTCACGCAGGTATTCGAAAACGGTCGCGCCCGCGCAATTGCGGAATGCCTCGTTGAGTCGTCGGGCATTGGTCCCAACGGCCTTGGCCAGGCTGGCGAGATCGGGCGGCTGCGCCAGGTCTTCGTGCAGCAGGCGCTGGGCAGCGCGGAACACCAGCGTGTCGACGTTCGATGCGTTTTCAGTCGCGATGCGGGGCGGGCTTGCCGGTTCAGGAGCGCGCTTGCTGAGTTCGGACTCGTGCGCGAGATGGCGCCAGGCCTGCAGGTGGATGCTCACGCGCAGCCTGACCTCGTCAAAGTCAAACGGCTTGGCTATGTAATCCACCGCTCCGACCATCAAGCCACGAACGCGATCCTCCGGCAAGGCAGCCGCGGTCAGGAAGATGACGGGCACGCTGGCCGTGCGCGGATCGGCCTTGAGCAAGCGGCAGGCGGCGATGCCGTCACAGACCGGCATCGAGACATCAAGCATGATCAGGTCGGGCGCTGCCAGCCTGGCCTTCTCGACGCCGTCACGACCATCCTCCGCCACGTAGAGGCGATAACCTTGAGCGCGGAGGCAGTCACCCAGCAGGCGCCGGTCTTCTGCGCTGTCATCGACCAGCAGGATGCGCATCCCCTTGGTAGCTGCAGAACTGAGAAACATGCTTTCATTATTCTCAGCTGCAAAAGGAAATACAAGTAGAAATCACCCTTTTTTCAATATTTTCTACCATCGATCAAAGCTTTTTGGCCTTGCAGCAAAGCTTTGTCAGTTGAAGACGGCAGGCAGGATCAGCGGGCCCAGTAGTTGAGATCGACGCGCCGGTTGCGCGCGCGAGCTTCTTCGGTGGTGGCCTGCGCCAGGGGCTTGTCCTTGCCAAAACTGCGCAGCTCAAGTGAAGCGTCGGGCACACCCGCTAGGCGCAGGAACTGGCGCACGCTCTCGGCACGCCGCAAGCCAAGGCCACGGTTGAAGTCGCTGGCGCCACGATCGTCGGCATGGCCTTCCAGCCTCAGCCTGGCGCTGGGGTTGGCGCGCATGAAGTTGGCATGGGCCTGCAGCAGCTCACGCTCGCCGGGGCCAAGCTCGGCCGAGTTGACGCCGAAGTAGACGCTGCGTCTGGCCAGCACCGAATTCGGATCGTCCAGCGGCGAGACGGCGGTTGGTTTTGCAGGGACAGACCGCAGCACATGCTCGACGTAGACGGCCGACTCGGATGGATGAGGTCCGGGTGGAGTGTTGCAGGCCGCCAGCATGAACGGGAGGAAGGCGGCCGCCATCCAGAGGCCAGGACCCGGGCTGACATGCGACGAATGCTTCATGGATACCTTTCGTGACGCGAGGCCGCAACATGCAACAGCGAAAAGAAGAGGCAGCCTGACAGTTGCCTATGATGCCGGCATCCCAGGCAACGAAGTTTTGATCGCACCACATAAAGCTTTGTCAAGCGGAAAAACTCAGCATCAAGGGCCTGGCAGCCTGCAGCGCTTGCCGGGCTGAAGATTTTTCCTTCCAGCAATGAAAGCGTGCATTCAATCAAAGCTTTTCACACCATCACGAAAGCCAATTGCCCTACCCTCTGCTGGTTGAGCGGCCGGGGTACGACCCAGCCAATACCAATCCAGCTTGATACCCTCCCTGCCTTATGTTTTCAGAATTGCGCCGTCAGCAGCGCGCCAAGGCCAGATGAAGCCGATCACGATCGGCCTGGCTTGCGTCATCAGCCTGGCTGCTGCAGGCCTGAGCCAGGCTGCCACCCTGTCGCTGGACGAGGCCTTGCAGCTGGCTGCCCGTCAGCATCCCTCGGTGTCAGTACGACTGAACCAGCGCGTGGCAGCATCCGATGCAGTCGAGGGTGCCCAGCGCAGCCTGTGGCCATCGCTGGCCGCGCAGACGGGCAAGGACGCCTTGGGCCAGGACCAGATCACGCTGAGGCTGGAACAGCCTCTGTGGACCGGTGGCCGCCTGACCGCCGAGATTGCCGCAGCCAATGCAAAGCTGCAAGCAGCGGACGCCCTGCTGACCGAGTCGCGCCAGGACATCATGCTGCGAGCCGCGTCGGCCTATGCCGAGCTGGGCCGGGCCCAGGACAGACAAGCTGCGGCGGCCAGCAACCTGGCTGAACATGAAAGACTCCATGCCCTGATCCAGCGCCGCATCGCAGGCCAGCTGACCTCGGGCAGCGATGGCATCCTGGCGGCTGCCCGGCTGGCGCAGGCCAGGGTCGAACTGTCCCAATGGCAGGCTCTCGGCGCCCGCTCCCGTGCTGCGCTGGAGCAGATCGTGGGCCGACCGGTCGAGGCCATCGAAACCGCAACCTCACATCCCCAGGAGATCGGCTCGCTGGACCTCACGCTGGACGCAGCACTCAGTCGCTCGCCCGTCCTGCGCCGGCTGCAGGCAGAGGAAGAAAATGCCGCCGCCCAGACCCAGGTGGCACGCGCCCAGGCGCTGCCGCAGGTCAAGTTGCGCCACGACCAGACCCAGGGTGGCCAGCAAGCCGGCGGGCAGACCTATGTGGCACTGGAATATCAAACCGGTGCCGGCTTCAACATACTGACCGCCATGCGGCAAGCCGAGTCCCTGCGGCTGGCCGCCAAGGCCGAACAAGAGGCGGCCCGGCGCGATCTGGCTGATGCCATCAGCGCCGACTGGGCCGAATGGCAGTCGCTCAACAGCCAGGCCGACGCGCTGGCGGCCCAGGTCAAGGCCTCGGAACAGGTCTACGAGTCCTTCGCGCGTCAATATGCCGTCGGCCGCAAGAGCTGGCTCGAAGTGCTCAATGCGCAGCGCGAACTGACGCAGGCGCGCTACCTGCTGGCCGATGTGCAATGGGGCGCCTTGCGTACCCAGCTCAAGCTGCTACTGGCCAGCGGCTACATCACGGCATCGATATCGTCGGACACCATCCGGCCAGAACGGCATGACTGAACCACTTTCCACCCCGGCCGGCCAGACAGCCCCGCAGGACCCGCTTGCTCCACTGCTGGCTCGGCTGGCCTCGCTGCAAGGCCATGCCGTACCCTGGCACCGGTTTGCCATGATGTCGCACAACCCCGACGGGACGCCGCTGGCGGGCCTGGAAACGGTCACGCGCGCATGCGAACTCTGGCAGGCCCGCTTTCCCGCCGGCCGGGTCAGCATGATTGACTGGCCCGCGACAGCGGCAGATGCGCCAGCGCTATGGATCGGCCCCGGCAACGAGCCTGGAGCGGAGCGAGCCTATGTCGTGCAAGGCGTGCTCGCCAGCGGTGCCTTGAGCTGCCTGGACGGCAATGGCCAGACGCTTGAACTGCCAGTCGCGCAGGCCCGCCTAGGGCAGATGCTGCAATTGCTGGCTGAGCCGACGGCGCAGACTGGCCAGCCCGGGGTCGAGGGATCGCGCTCTGCCAGCGACTGGTTCCGGCACGCCATCTCGCAGCGGCGCAGCGTGTTTGTGGACGGCGCCGTCGCCACGCTCACGGTCAATGCCATAGGACTGGCCACCTCCTTCTACAGCATGCAGGTATACGACCGGGTGCTTCCCACCATGGGCTACGCCACGCTCTGGGTGCTGACGCTCGGCATGGCACTGGCGATATTGCTGGAGCTGCTCATGCGCCACCTGCGGGCTCGCCAGATCGAGCGGGGCTGCAAGGCGATCGACGAGGAGCTCTCGAGCGTCTTCTTCTCGCATGCACTGGCAATCCGCATGGACAAGCGACCCTCGACGGTTGGCACCTTCGCGGCGCAGATCCGCCAGTTCGAGATGGTGCGCAACTTCCTGACCTCCTCGACCATGTTCGTGCTGGCTGATGCACCATTCGCACTCCTGTTCGTCGTCGTCCTGGCTCTGATCGCTGGACCGCTGGCGCTGGTGCCGCTGGCGCTGATCCCGCTGTCACTGCTGGCCGGGCTGGCTTTCAGCCGACCGCTGGCCAGGCGCAGCGAAGCGCACATCGCCGAGTCCAACCGCAAGAACGGCCTGCTGATCGAGGCCATCGACGGCATCGAGTCGATCAAGGCGGCCGGTGCCGAGTGGAAACTGCAGCAGCGTTGGCGTGTGCTGACCCGGACCCTGGCCGAGAACGAGACCGCCATCAAGGATATTTCCAACCTGTCGAGCAACCTGACCCAGACGCTGCAGCAGCTTGGCTATGTCGCCCTGGTCGCCGCCGGCGCCTACGCAATTGGTGCTGGCCAACTGACCATGGGCGGCCTGATCGCCTGCACCATCATCAGCGGCCGTGCACTCGGTCCGGTGGCGCAGATTGCTGGCCTGGTGGTGCAGTGGCAGCAGGCCCGCATCGCACTCAAGGGACTGGACCAGATCATGGCCCTGCCGGCCGACAGCCAGCCGAAGGAGCGACGCCTGGTGCCCGACCACTGCGAGGGCCGGCTGCGGCTGGAACAGCTGCGCCACGGCTACGGGCCCGATGCGCCGGCACTGGAGATCGACCGGCTGAGCTTTGGCCCCGGCGAGCGCGTGGCCGTGCTGGGTGCGGTCGGCTCGGGCAAGAGCACCCTGGTCAAGGTGTTGTCCGGCCTTTACCGGCCGGCTGCCGGCCGCGCCTTTCTCGACGACGTGGACATGGCCCAGCTGGCCCCTGACTTCATGCGCGAGCAGATCGGCTACCTGCCGCAGGATGTGCGCCTGTTCCAGGGCAGCTTGCGCGACAACCTGGCACTCGGCCTGCCCTCGCCTACCGATGCCCAGATCCTGGCAGCAGCGCGCCAGACCGGCCTGGATCGGCTGATCTCCACTCACCCGCGTGGCCTGGGCCTGGAAATCACCGAAGGGGGGCGAGGCCTGTCGGGCGGCCAGCGCCAGCTCGTCGGCCTGACCCGGCTGGTACTGGCCAGGCCACGCGTGATGCTGCTCGACGAACCAACCGCGGCCATGGATCCCAGGCTGGAAGAATTCATAGCCGAGCGGGTTTTTGGACAAGTCCCGGCTGATGCCACGCTGGTGGTGGTGACCCACAAGCTGGCGCTGCTGCGCCATTTCAGCCGCATCGTCGTGCTCGAGCGTGGCCGAGTACTGGCAGATGGTCCGCGCGACGAAGTACTGCGTCGACTCCAAGGCGCAGCGCAGGCGGGGTCACCCGCAAACATACGCCCCGTCTCCGCCACTGCAGCCAGCGCCTGACCATGACCGAAGCAAGTTCATCTCAAACCAAGGGCCGGTCGACAGCTGAACCGGCTGGATCCAGCACGCGCTTGCGACTGGGCATCTGGGGCGGCACGACCACCCTGGCGCTGTTCCTGCTCTGGGCCGGCTTTGCCGAAATCGACCAGATCACACGCGGCCAGGGCCAGATCATCGCCAGTTCACGCACTCAAGTCATCCAGTCACCGGATGGGGGCGTGCTCGACGCCCTGCTGGTGCGCGAAGGCGACAGCGTCGAACGCGGCCAGCTGCTGGCCAGGCTCGAGCGCACCAAGGTCGAGGCTGCCTATCGCGAAACCCACGCCCGCATCGGAGCCCTGGAAGCTTCAGTGGCGCGGCTGCAGGCCGAGGTCTTTGACAAGCCATTGCGCTTTGGTCCGGATTCCGCCAGCTATCCCGAATTCAGGGAAAACCAGACCGCCCTGCTGCGTCGACGCAGCGCCGCCATCCAGCAGGAAATCGCGGCGCTCGACCGCATGCGGGTGCTGGCGCAGCGCGAACTGGACATGACCCAGCCCTTGCTCAGCAGCGGTGACGTCAGCATGGCCGAGGTGCTCAGGCTGCAACGACAGGTGACCGAGCTGGAAGGCCAGATCACCAACCGCCGCAACAAATACCTGCAGGACAGCCAGGCCGAACTCAACCGGGCCGAGGAAGAACTGGCCGGCCTGCGCCAGACCCTGGTACAACGCCAGGACCAGCTGACCAACACCGAGCTCAAGGCCCCGGTCAACGGCACGGTCAAGAACGTGCGTGTCACCACCCGCGGCGGCGTGCTGCGACCGGGCGACGAACTGATGCAGATCGTCCCGAATGACGATGCCCTGCTGGTCGAGGCCAAGGTCAGGCCGGCCGATGTCGCCTTTCTCAAGCCGGGACTGGACGTCAGCGTCAAGATCGACGCCTATGACTACACCCTCTACGGCACGCTCAACGGCAAGCTGACCCATATCAGCGCCGACACCATCGAGGAAAACACCCGCCAGGGAGAACAGGCCTACTACCAGGTCCAGGTCAAGACTGAATCGATGCGCTTCAGCCGGCGCACGGTCGACCAGCTGCAACTGCAGCCCGGCATGACGGCCACGGTCGAGATCAAGACCGGCCGGAACACGGTGCTGAACTATCTGCTCAAGCCGATCAGCAAGACCATGAATGAAGCTCTGGGAGAGCGCTGA
>CAZJQH010000054.1:0-12485 GCA_964547895.1 uncultured Chitinophaga sp.
TGCTGATCGGGAAGACGCGGAAATGCTCGCCCGGTTGCAGGCGGGTGTTGAACAGCGTCCACAGCTCGGGGCGCTGGGCCTTGGGCTGCCACTGGCCGAAGGCATCGCGGTGGCTGAAGATGCGCTCCTTGGCGCGCGCCTTCTCCTCGTCGCGGCGGGCTCCGCCCATCAGCGCGTCGAAGCGGAACTCCTCGATTGCCTCCAGCAGCGTGACCGACTGGTGCGCGTTGCGGCTCTCGCCCGGATGCGACAGGCGCACGGTGCCGCGCGCCATCGAGTCTTCCACGCTGCGCACGATCAGCTCGGCGCCGAGCTCCTGGGCGCGGAAGTCGCGGAAATCGGTCACCTCATGGAAGTTGTGGCCGGTGTCGATCATCAGCAGCGGATAGGGGATGCGGCCGATGCCGAAAGCCTTCTCGGCGCACTTGAGCATGACGAGCGAGTCCTTGCCGCCCGAGAACAGCATGGCGGGGCGCTCGAAGGTGGCGGCGACCTCGCGCAGGATGAAGATGGTCTCTTCCTCGAGCGCGTCGAGGTGCGAATTGTCGAGATGATGGCTCATGGGTTACTTCTCAAATCTCTTGCGGACAGAGCTGCCTGTCCTGCCTAGTCAGTTGGGGACAGAGCTGAAGGTCTGTCCCCAAGGTCATTAGCTTGCCTTTACATGCAAGCCGCATTCCTTGGCGGCCTCGTCTTCCCACCACCAGCGGCCGGCGCGGAATTCCTCGCCCAGGCTGATCGCGCGGGTGCAGGGCGCGCAGCCGATGCTCGGGAAGAACTGGTCGTGCAGCGGGTTGTAATCAACCTTGTTTTCCGCGATGTAATGCCAGACATCGCCCCAGGTCCAGTCGGCCAGCGGGTTGAACTTGACGCGGGCTTCGCTGCGGTCGATCAGCTCGACGGCAGCGCGGGCGCCGGACTGCTCGCGGCGCAGGCCGGTGATCCAGGCCTGCTTGCCTTCGAGGGCGCGTGCCAGCGGCTCCATCTTGCGGATGTTGCAGCATTCCTTGCGCAGCTCGATCGACTGGTAGATCGCGTCCTGGCCCTTCTGGCGCACGAACTCGATCACCGCCTCGTGCCGAGGGCGGTAGACCTGGACCGGGGCGCGCGAATGCGCCTCGGTGCGCTCGAGCAGCGCGAGCGTCTCGGTGTGCAGGCGGCCGGTCTCGAGCACGAAGACCGGGATGTCGAGCGCCAGCGCGTTGATCAGGTGCGTGATAACCACGTCCTCGGCGCCCAGGCTGGAGGCCTGCGTGATCGGCTGGAACTCGGCGGCGGCGCGCTGCAGCAGCGCTTTCGTGATCGCCAGCTTGTCGGCGTAGTCGGCCGAAGGCTTGGCGTGCAGTTCGGTAGCGGACAGCTGGCGCGGCTTGAAGGCGGAAACTTCGCTCATGGTGTCGTTCCAGTCTGGGCTCAGTCGGCCTTGGCGAAATGCGGACGCGGGTCGGTCGCGTCGCCCTGGTAGAAGCCGCTGTAATGCTTGAGCAGCCGCTCGCCCACGGCCGGGTCCTGGTCGGCGCGCAGCACGGCCTCCGAGAAGCCGCAGCGCTGCATCTGCTGCAGCTGGTCGACCAGCACGTCGCCAGTGGCGCGGATCACTCCAGCAAAGCCCAGGCGGCGCCGCAGCTCGAAGGCCTGGCTGAAGGCGCGGCCGTCGCTGAACTTCGGGAACACCAGCTCGATGCGCTGCACCCCAGCGAGGTCGAGCGCCTCCACATCGGTGTCGTTGCTCACGGCCAGCACGCCTTCGCTGTCATGGGCTCCATGGGCGGTAACGTCTTGCAGGGTCAGCAGTTTCATCTTGTTGTTCTCCTCGGGTCGGCGGGCGTTCATTCGGCACGCGCGGTGGCGACGCGCTGGGCGTTGGCGGCGGCCTTGAAGGGCTCGGCGCCAATGCGGTGGTAGGTGGCCAGGAAGGTCTCGCCGGCCTGGCGCTGGGCGACATAGGTGTCGAGGATGGCCTCGACCACGTCGGGCACCTCGCTGTGGGCAAACGACGGGCCGATCACCTTGCCAGGGGTGGCCGGGCCGCTCAGGTTCGAGCCGTCCGAGCCGCCCAGCGTGACCTGGTACCACTCCTTGCCGTCCTTGTCCACGCCCAGGATGCCGATATGGCCGCTGTGGTGGTGGCCGCAGCTGTTGATGCAGCCGCTGATGTGCAGGTCGATCTGGCCCAGGTCCTCCAGCTCGTCGAGGTCCTGGTAGCGCTCGGTGATGGCGTCGGCCAGCGGCAGCGAGCGGGCATTGGCCAGGTCGCAGAAGTCGCCGCCGGGACAGGCAATGATGTCGGTCAGCAGGCCGATGTTGGCCTTGGCCAGGCCCAGGCGACGCGCCTCGCGCCAGACCGCGGGCAGCTGGTCGGCCCGCACCCAGGGTAGCACCAGGTTCTGCTCATGGGTCACGCGCGCCTCGCCGGCGCTGAAGGCATCGGCCAGCGCGGCCACGGCATCGAGCTGGTCGGCATTGGCATCACCGGGCGACTGGCCCAGGCGCTTGAATGACAGCGTGACCGCGCGCAGCGCCGGGTTGCGGTGCGGCTGCACGTTGCGCTTGAGCCAGCGCTGGTAGTCGGGCAGATCCGAGGCGCTGACGGGCTCGGCTGCGGCAGTGCTGAAGTCGATCTCCGGCTCGACGAAGCAGGCCTGTACCCGGGCCAGCTGCTCGGGCGTGATGGTGTGCGGTGCGCCGTCCTGCTCGACGATGCGGCGGTACTCGGCCTCGACCTCGTCCAGGTAGCGCTGCCCCTCGGCCTTGACCAGGATCTTGATGCGCGCCTTCCAGGCGTTGTCGCGGCGGCCCCAGCGGTTGTAGACGCGGATCACGGCCTCCAGGTAGTTCAGCAGCTCGTGCCAGGGCAGGAATTCGCGCAGCACCGGGCTGATGGTGGGGGTGCGTCCCATTCCGCCGCCGACGCGGACCCGGAAGCCCAGCTCGCCGGCTTCGTTCCGGACCAGCTGCAGGCCCACGTCGTACCAGCCCAGCGCTGCCCTGTCCTCCAGGGCACCGTTGATCGAGATCTTGAACTTGCGCGGCAGGAAGGCGAACTCGGGGTGCAGCGTGCCCCACTGGCGCAGCAGCTCGCAGAACGGGCGGGGGTCGGCAATCTCGTCCTCGGCGATGCCAGCCAGTGCGTCGCTGTTGATGTTGCGGATGCAGTTGCCGCTGGTCTGGATGCCGTGCAGGCCGACGGTGGCCAGCAGGTCCATCACGTCGGCGGCCTGGGTCAGCGGAATCCAGTTGAACTGGACGTTGGTGCGGGTGGTGAAGTGGCCGTAGCCAGTCTTGAGGCGGCTGCCGATCGCCTTGCCGTCGCGCAGCTGGATGTCGCCGAGCTTGTTCTGCGCCGCGACCGCACCCTGGAACACCTCGTGGCTGGGCTGGTCGTACTCGCGCGCGACGCGCGCCAGCACGCGCAGCTGCGCGGTGCTCAGTTCGCCGTAGGGCACGGCGACGCGCAGCATCGGCGCGTGGCGCTGGATATACCAGCCGTTCTGCAGGCGCAGCGGCTTGAACTCGTCACCCCCCAGGGTGCCGGCGTGGAAACGGTCGAGCTGGTCGCGGAACTGTGCGGCGCGCTCGCGCACGAACTGGCGGTCAAATTCGGTGTACTGGTACATGCGGTTTCAGGTTCAAAAAACAGGATCAGACGGCGATCAGCTTGGTGCCGGCATAGGCCAGCAGCAGCGCCAGCAGGGAGCGCACCAGGCGCTCCGGGGTCTTGTGGATCAGTTGCGCGCCGAGCCAGATGCCCGGCAGCGAGCCCGCCAGCAGCTTGGCCAGCAGAGCCCAGTCGACCGAACCCAGCGAGGCGTGGCCCAGGCCGGCGACCAGGGTCAGCGGCACTGCGTAGGCGATGTCGGCCGCGATGATGCGCGGCAGCGGCAGGAGCGGAAACAGGATCATCAGCACCGTCACGCCGATGGCACCGGCGCCGACCGAGGTGATCGTGACCAGGGTGCCGATCAGCGCGCCGAACAGGATCGGCAGCGCGGGGTGGCGGGCGCGCAGCGCCTCGGCGTTCTCGGCCGGAGTCGCCACCAAGCCGTGGTTGTCCATCACGCGCACCGCAGGCTTGCGCATCCGGATGGCCTTGAACAGGGTGGCCGCGGCGGTCAGCAGCAACGCGCCGCCCAGCGTGGTGGTCATGAGCTTCTGCACCTCGGCACTGGCCGGGCCAATCGTGTGCAGTACATAAAGCGTGGCCAGCGCGGCCGGGATGCTGCCCATGCAGAGCTGGCAGACCACCTTCCAGGGCACCAGGCGCTGCCTCATCAGGCTGACGGTGCCGCCTGCCTTGGTGAAGGCCGCGAACAGCAGGTCGGTGCCGACCGCCATGTAGGGCTTCACGCCGAAGAAGAAGATCAGGATCGGGGTCATGAGCGAGCCGCCGCCGACGCCGGTCAGACCGACGATCAGACCGACTGCGAAACCCGCGATGACAAAGCCAATATCGTGCATGGGGACGAACTCTAAGTCGACCTCAAATAATCTCAAACTACATTTTTATTTTGTTGAAATTTCTATTGGTTATGAAGAGGGCTGAACTGGCGCCCCGCCTGGCTTGTCCTTATCATGATCGGCTAGCAAGGGAGGGTTGCCGATGAGTCCGAATGTGCCTGTCGACCTGAGCGCCGAGCCGCCGGATCCGGTGGTCCATCATCCACCGCGCGCCGAGGATGACGTCAGCGCGCTGGACCGGCAGGCCGCTGCCGTCATGGCCCGGCTCTGGAGCGGGCTGTCGCCGATCTCGATCGCGCTGGCCAGCACCGACTGGGCGCTGCACCTGGCCAGCTCGCCGGGTTCGCAGCTGCGGCTTGCGCGCCAAGCCTGGGAGCAGGGCGTGGCGTGGCTGGTCGACGCGCTGCAGGCCGGGCTGGGACAGGCCTGCGCGGGGCCTGCTCAGCTGCCCGGCCCTGTTCCGGCCCAGCCGGCAGCAGCCGGGCCGGGCTCGGCGCTGGCCGAGGCCCTGCTCGAGGACCAGCGCTTCGCCGCCCAGCCCTGGCAGCTGCTGCCCTGGCGCTCGCTGGCCACCGCCCACAAGTCCTGGGAAACCTGGTGGCTGCAGGCCTGCAGCCTGCGCGGCATGCAGCTGCACAGCCGCGACCAGATGCGCTTCTACGGACTGCAGCTGCTCGACATGCTCGCGCCCAGCAACGCGCTGGCCAGCAATCCCGAGGCGCTTCAGGCCGCCTGGCGCAGCGGCGGCCAGTCCCTGCTGCGGGGAGTGGCCCACCTGCTCGACGAACTGCCAGCGGCCAATGGCAGACAGGGCGGAACCGTGACTGAGCCCGACATCGGCCCGGGTCGCGGGCTGGCGATGACGCCGGGCCGGGTCGTGCTGCGCAACGACCTGATCGAGCTGATCCAGTACCAGCCTGCCACTCCCAGCGTGCATGCCGAGCCGGTGCTGATCGTGCCGTCCTGCATCATGAAGTACTACATCCTCGACCTGTCGCCGCACAACTCGCTGGTGCGCTGGCTGGTCGGGCAGGGTCATACGGTCGCGATCCTGTCCTGGCGCAACCCTGACGAGAGCGACGCGCTGCTCGGCATGGACGACTATGTGCGCGATGGCGTGCTGGCCGCGCTCGACCACCTGCACTGCGCCACCGGCCGGCCGGTGCACCTGGCCGGCTACTGCCTGGGCGGCACCTTCGCCGCCATTGCAGCCGCGGCGCTGGCTGGCGGCGATGCCCAGGCCTGCCTTCCCGGCAACGGGCAGGACCAGGCCGGCCCGCTTGCCAGCCTCACCTTGCTGGCCGCCGAGACCGACTTCAGCGAGCCCGGCGAGATGGGCGTGCTGATCGACGAGGCCCAGGTGCACCAGCTCGAGGAGGTGATGGCTGCGCGCGGCTACCTGAGCGGGCGCGAGATGGCGGCCAGTTTCCAGTTCCTGCGCTCGCGCGAGCTGGTCTGGTCGAGCCGCACGCGGCGCTGGCTGCTCGGCGAGGACGAGGTCCCGAACGAGCTGATGATCTGGAACGCCGACCTCACCCGGCTGCCGGCGGTGATGCACAGCCAGTATCTGGGCAGCTGCTTCCTGCGCAACGACCTGGCCGAGGGCCGCTACCTGTTCCAGGGCCAGCCGATCTCGCTGCGCGACATCCGGGTGCCGGTGTTCGCGGTCGGCACGGTCAAGGACCATGTCTCGCCCTGGCATTCCTGCTACAAGGTGCACCGGCTGGTGTCGGCCGAGGTCACCTTCGCGCTGACCAATGGCGGCCACAACGCCGGCATCGTCTCCGAGCCCGGCCACCCGGGACGGCATTACCAGCTGCTGACCACGCCGCTCGGCCAGCCCTGGCGCACCTCGGGCGAATGGCTGGAGGCGGCGCCGCGCTGCGAAGGCAGCTGGTGGACCGCCTGGGACCAGTGGCTGGCCGCCCGGGGCTCGGGCGAGCAGGTCGCCGCGCGCAAGCCGCCCGAGGACGATGCGCTCGGAGCGGCACCGGGCCGCTATGTGCTGCAGCGCTACGACGACTGACTGGCAGTCTTGTTGAAGCGCCCCGCCAGCAGCGACTGCGCGAGCCGGCGCTCGACCGGCCAGGGTTCGCCATGCAGCAGCGCCGCGAGCAGCTCGCCGCACAGCACCGACAGCGTCAGGCCGCGGGCACCCATGCCAGCGCAGACCTGCAGGCCTGGCGCGATAGGCCCTACCGCAGGCACCCGGTCCGGCAAGGTGCAGCGCAGTCCGGCCCAGGCTTGCGCCTGGTCGAAGAACGGCGCCAGCGCCGTTCCAAGCGCCGGCAGCAGCCTGATCAGCTTGTCGCGGTTGGCGAGCTGGTCCTCGGGCTTGAGCAGGGCCTCGGTGACCGCGCGTTCGAAGGTCGAGCCCGCGATCCAGGCCGCTTGGCCGTCGGGCCCGGGCGCGCCGCTGACGAAGCAGCCGTGTCCGTTGACCGGCACTTGAGGCAGCAGGGCACGGACATCGGCCGGCAGGTCGTCGAGCGCGCCCCAGCTGATCTGGCCACGCAGCGGATTGAGCGGCGGCGACGACAGCCCGCTGCGCTCGAGCAGCTCGCGCGTGCCGTAGGCGGTCGCCAGCACGACCTGATCAGCGCGCGCGAGCTCGCCGCCTTGGGCGTCGAGCAGCCGCCAGCCGCCATCGACCGGCTCCAGCCGATCGACCCGGCAGCCGCCGCGCCACTGGATCGCGGGATGGTCGAGCTGGGCCCGCACCAGCTGCTGCGGCCGCAGCCAGCCACCCAGCCCATGCCAGAGCGCCGGACTGCCGCTGGCCAGTCCGGCGCGGGCGAGGTCTTCCTGACTGGCGTCGCGGCTCGATTCGATGCCGATGGTTCGCCACAGATCGGAGCGCGGCAGGCTGTGCTTGCCTTCGACGCGGTGTTCCAGCACGCCGCTCGCCGCCCAGTCCTCGCCTTCGCGCAGCAGGTCGGCCGCGCGCTGCAGCGCCAATCGCACGCCGGCGCGCGTCAGGCGTGACAGCGCCGCATCGTCGGGAGAGACATGGGGCGCGACCATGCCGGCCGGCAGCGCCGAGGCGCCGGCCGCCGGCTGCTCGGCCGCGTCGAGCAGCAGCACCTGCCAGCCGCGCTGAGCCAGGCTCCAGGCGCAGGCCGAGCCCGACAGGCCGCCGCCGACCACGACGGCTCGCCGCTTGTCCTGCGCGGGCAGATCCACCGTCCGCACGGCTGCCTTCGCTTGCCAGCGCGGCGCGAAGCAGGCTTGAATCCCGTTTCGTCCAGGCGACAGGCCAGTGGAGTCTTCAAGCACGAAACCTGCCGTGAGCAGGGCGCCGCGCAGTGACTGGCCGCTTTCCGCTGCCGCCAGCCGGGTACCGGGCCGGCTCAGCCGTGCCACCGCCTTGAGCAATGGCAATTCCTCCGCTCCAGTCCTGGATCCGACAAGCAAGACGCTGTCGACGGCCGAGTCGAGCGTCGGCAGCAGATCCTGCGCCGACCCGATCAGCAGGGTCAGCTGCACCCGGCCACCCTCGAACACCAGCCGGTGCACGCCCGGCAGCATGGCGCGCCACTGGCTGGCGAGCTGTTCGGCCAGATGCTTCAGCTCCGGGAAAGGCTCGACACCGCGCAGGATCTCGTCAGCGCCGATCGGTGACGGCTCCAGCGCGGTGCAGAACAGCCGCGCCGGGGGCTGCGGATCGTCGCGCCAGGCCTGCCAGCTGGCCAGGAAGTTCAGCCCCGGCCCGAAGCCGGTCTCGAGCAGCTGCCAGCTCTCGCGGCCCGACCATGGCGCCGGGCTGCCATCAGGGTCGGGTAGCAGGCCGCACCCCGCCAGCAAGAGCCTCGTTTGCGGCAGGCCAAGCGGGCTGCTCATGCCTCGATCAGGCTTCGCTCGGCGGCACGTAGCCGGCGGCCTGGTCGGCGCCTTCGCCGAAGAAATGCTTCTCCATCTGGCGCGCCAAGTACTGGCGCGCGCGCGCATCGGCCAGGTTCAGGCGGTTCTCGTTGACCAGCATGGTCTGGTGCTTGAGCCAGTCGGCCCAGGCCTGCTTGCTCACGCTCTGCCAGATGCGCTTGCCCAGCTCGCCGGGGTAGGGCGGGAAATCCAGGCCCTCGGCCTCGGTACCCAGCTTGATGCATTGAACGGTGCGCGCCATCTTGCTTTCCTTCTCTTTAGAAACTCAGGTTATGAAAGTATGAAATTTTATTGGTTCTGCCTTGCAGAAGACGCAGGCACAATCCCGCCTGCTGACCAAGCCTGAGACTGTAGCAAGCTTTGCATGCCGTAGCTGGCACGGGCTTGATGCTGATCAAGCGGCTGCGATGGCCACCCGCTAAACTACGGGCCTTCGCTGCCTGGCAGCGTTTACCCCTTCCCATCCGGCCCTGCCGTCGGTTCGATGCCGACGCGAGGGCGCAGGCCATGCCGATCCGGCCGGGCCTGGCTTACAGCTAAGACCATGAGCGCATTCCACGAAGAGACCGTCCTGACCGTTCACCACTGGACCGACCGGCTGTTCAGCTTCACCACCACCCGCGACCAGGCCCTGCGTTTCTCGAACGGCCACTTCACCATGATCGGCCTGCGCAAGGAAGACGGCAAGCCGCTGCTGCGCGCCTACAGCATCGCCAGCGCCAACTACGAGGAGCACCTCGAGTTCCTGAGCATCAAGGTTCCCGACGGTCCGCTGACCAGCCGCCTGCAGCATATCCAGGTGGGCGACAAGATCATCGTCGGCCGCAAGCCGACCGGCACGCTGCTGATCGACTACCTGCTGCCGGGCAAGAACCTGTACCTGATGGGCACCGGCACCGGCCTGGCGCCGTGGATGAGCATCATCCGCGACCCCGAGACCTACGAGCGCTTCGAGAAGGTCATCGTCATGCACGGCGTGCGCCAGGTCAACGAGCTGGCCTACCGCGACTACATCACCAAGGAACTGCCCGCGCACGAGTTCCTGGGCGAGATCGTCGCCGACAAGCTGGTCTACTATCCGATGGTCACGCGCGAGCCCTTCGAGCGCCAGGGCCGCATCGGCGACCTGATCGAGAGCGGCCAGGTGGCGCGCGAGCTCGGCCTGCCCGACCTCAACCCCGAGACCGACCGCGTCATGATCTGCGGCAGCCCCGAGATGCTCAAGTCCCTGAAGGAACTGTGCGAGAAGCGTGGCTTTAAGGAAGGCAACACCAGCACGCCGGGCGACTTCGTCGTCGAGCGCGCCTTCGTCGAGCAGTAAGCTGCGCCACCGCGTTTTCTCTCGCAAGGGGACGACATGGGTCGTCCCTTTTTCATTGGGTGGGCGAAAGCTGATCGGACTTTCTTAATAGCTGATAGTTTTTTACAAATTAAAAAACTGTAGTTTGGGAAATAAAAGAACTGCGGCACACTGCCTTCCATTCCAGCTTTCACCCCCCGCAGCACCATGAAGAAAATCCTGACCCTCGTGATCGGCATCACCGCATCGGCTTTTGCCCTGGCCGCCCAGCCGCTGCTG
The DNA here is from genome assembly GCA_964547895.1 of uncultured Chitinophaga sp. Lineage (GTDB taxonomy): Bacteria > Pseudomonadota > Gammaproteobacteria > Burkholderiales > Burkholderiaceae_C > Malikia. The sequence goes on from CAZJQH010000054.1 coordinate 9,920, forward strand.
AGCCCGGCCGAGCTGCAAGCCCGCCTGAGCGCCAAGAACAGCAAGACCGAAGTGCGCGTGATCGACATCCGCGACGCCAAGAGCTATGGCGAGCAGCATATCCCGGGCGCCGTCAACGCGCCCTATGGCAGCTGGCGCGGTCCGGCGACCAACCCGGGCGAGCTGCCCGAGCTGCCCAAGCTGACCCAGCTGGTGCAGAGCATGGGCCTGACCCCGGCGACCCACGCCGTCGTCGTCTCGACCGGCGCCGATGCCACCGACTTCGGTGCCGCCGCCCGTGTCTACTGGACGCTCAAGGTGCTGGGCCTGAAGGAACTCTCGATCCTCAACGGCGGCGTCAAGGCCTGGTCGCAGGCCGGCCTGCCGCAGGACAACGCCGCCGTCAAGGTCACGGCCTCCAGCTACCAGCCCAAGCTCGACCAGAGCCTGATCGCGACCCGCGAGGAAGTCGCCGCCCAGGTCGGCAGCGGCAAGGCCAACCTGATCGACTCGCGCCCGCTCGACTTCTACCAGGGCGAGACCCGTCACGCCGCCGCCAAGCTGCCGGGCACCATCCAGGGTGCGGCCCATCTGTCGCATGACAAGTGGTTCGCGCCGGGCAGCTCGACCTTCATCGGCACCGAGGAAGCGCGCAAGGTCGCTGCATCGGCCCCGGTCGACGCCCAGAAGGAGACCGTCGCCTTCTGCAACACCGGTCACTGGGCCGCGACCAACTGGTTCGCGCTGTCCGAAGTCGCCGGCCAGAAGAATGTCTCGCTCTACGCCGGCTCGATGGTCGACTGGACCCAGGACAGCAAGGCGCTGCCGATGGACAACGTGCCCAGCCGTGTCAAGCAGCTGGCGATCGATGCCAAGCTCTGGTCGGACAAGGTCGGCAAGTGAAGCGTTAAGATTCAGGCATGAAACGATTGCCTCTGGCGGCCGCAATGGCCGCCTTTTTCATCTTCCTGGCACTGAGCGTCTCGATCCGGCAGGCCGTGCTGCTGCTGGTCGGCATCGGCATGGGCGCGGCCCTGGCGGGCGCGCGATTTGGCTTCACCACCGGCTGGCGCGACCTGATCGAGCGGCGCGATCCGGCCGGCGTCAACGGCCAGCTGCTGCTGCTGGCGCTGGCCGCCCTGATCTCGATGCCCTTGCTGGCGGCCTTCCCTGAACTGCACGCCGCGCTCGGGCCTCCGAGCGTGAGTCTGCTGATCGGCGCCTTCGTGTTCGGCCTGACTATGCAGATCGCCGACGGCTGTGGCTCGGGCTCGCTCTACAAGGCCGGCCTGGGCGTGCCGCTCAACATGGGCATCCTGCCGCTGTTCGCCTTCGGCAGCTTCCTGGGCTCTGTGCATCTGGACAGCTGGCTGGGGCTCGGCCAGATCGAGCCGGTCGGGCTGGTCGACGTCTGGGGCATGGGCCCCGCGCTAGCCGCCACGCTGATCGTGCTGGCGCTGGTCGCGCTGGGCGTGCGACTCTGGGTCAATCGTTCGGCGCAAGCCCTCGAGCGCAAGCCCTGGATTGCGCGCCGCTGGGTCTGGGGCGCGGTTGCGCTGGCGCTGCTGGCGGGCCTGAACCTGGTCATCGCCGGCCAGCCCTGGGGCGTGGTCTACGGCTTCGGCCTCTGGGTGGCCAAGCTGGCGCAGGCCGGCGGCCTGTTCGATCCTGCGGCCAACGCCTTCTGGTCGCAGGCCGGCAATGCCCAGCGCCTGACCCAGTCGGTGCTGCTTGACGTGACCTCGATCACCAACATCGGCATCCTGGGCGGCGCGCTCTGGGTTTCGGCCAAGTCCGGCGTCAAGGCCAAGACCCTGAGCGGCAAGCAGTGGCTGATCGGCCTGCTGGCGGGCTTCCTGATGGGCTACAGCTCGAGGCTCGCCTTTGGCTGCAATGTCGGCGCCATGCTCAGCGGCATCTCGACCGGCAGCCTGCACGGCTGGATCTGGGTGCCGATGGCCTTTGCCGGCACCTTGATCGGCGTGCGCGTGCGCCGCCACTACGGCTTCTGACAGGAAAGGGCTGACATGAACACCACCATTGCCCTGCGTTCCGTCTTCTGGTTCTGCCTGCTGGGATTCCTGGCCTGGGACTGGAGCCAATCCGACCCGATCGACCTGCGCCAGGAGCCGCCGCTGATCGCGGCCGGATCCGGCCAGGCCGTCACCGGCGGCCACTGCTCCATGGCCAAGTAAGGCTGGAGCAGTCCATATGGCGGCGACAAGCTGCAACCCGATCTGGAGGAACAGAGCTTGAAACAGCTTGCACATTGCCTGTCACAACAGCCACGCCGACTGCTGGCATTCATTTCGCTCGCCTGCGTTGCGCTGCTGGCCTTCGGCCTCTACCTGCAGCATGCGGTCGGGCTCGAGCCCTGCCCGATGTGCATCGTGCAGCGCTACCTGTTCATCCTGGTCGCGCTGGTGGCCGGCATCGGTGCCGCGCTGCCGGCTGGCGCCACGCGCTGGGCCGCCGGCCTGATGGCGCTGCTGTCGCTGACCGGCGCCGGCGTCGCCGCGCGCCAGAGCTGGTTGCAGTGGTTCCCGCCCGAGATCACGACCTGCGGCCGCGACCTGTTCGGCATGAT
>CAZJQH010000055.1:0-12277 GCA_964547895.1 uncultured Chitinophaga sp.
ACCCGCACGCCCTGCTGCGTCACCGCCGCCGGCAGCCTGGGCGTCGCGCGCGCGAGCCGGTTCTGCACGTCGACCTGGGCCAGCTCGGGGTTGGTGCCGGGCTGGAAGCTCAAGGTGAGGTTGCCCGAGCCGTCGGCCTGCGCGACCGACTCCATGTAGATCAGTCCCGGCGCGCCGTTCATCTCGCGCTCGATCACGGCCAGCACGCTGTCCTCGAGGGTTCTGGCCGAGGCGCCGGGGTAGGCGGCGGAGACGACGATCGATGGCGGCGCCACCGGTGGATACTGGGAGACTGGCAGCTGCGTGATCGAGACGGCGCCCAGCACCATCACGAACAGCGCGATCACCCAGGCGAAGATGGGACGCTCGATGAAGAACTTGGCCATGTCCGGGCTTCCTCAGCGCGCCGCGCCAGTTGCGGACTTGGCAGCTTCGACCGGGGCCTTGGCGGCCTCTGCCGGCGCCGCCTTTGCCGCAGACCCAGCGGCCTGCCATGGCACCGGCTTGACCACCTTGGCGCCGCGCAGCTTCTGGAAGCCGTCGACCATCACCTGCTCGCCGGCCTTCAGCCCGTCAAGGATGATCCACTGGCCGCCCTGCTGGGCGCCGACCTTGACCGGGCGCGGCGCGAAGCTGCCGTCCTCGGCCACCACCAGCACGCTGTCGCCCTGCGCCGAGCGCGTGACCGCCTGCTGCGGCAGCGCGATCGCGTTGCCGGCCTTGGCTTGCTCGAGCCGCACCCGCACATAGAGGCCTGGCAGCAGCAGCCCGCCCGGATTCGGCACCTCGGCGCGCAGCGTCACCTGGCCGCTGCCGGCGTCCACCGTCAGGTCCGAGAACAGCAGCCTGCCGGCGCGGCCATGCTCGCTGCCGTCGGGCAGCAGTACGCGCACGCTGGCGCCGTCCGGGCCGGAGCGCCTGAGCCGGCCTTCATCGAACGCGCGCCGCAGCTGCAGCGCCTCGTCGGCCGACTGGGTGAAGTTGACATAGACCGGATCGACCTGCTGCACCAGGGCCAGCGGCGTCGCCTCGCCCTGGCCGACCAGCGCGCCCTCGGTCACCAGCGCGCGGCCGATGCGGCCGGCGATCGGCGCCGTGACCCGGGTCTGGTCGAGGTTGATGCGCGCGGTCTGCACCGCCGCCCTGGCCACCGCCACGTCGGCCTGCGCCTGCTTGCGGGCGGCCTGGGCGTTGACGAATTCCTGCTGGCTGATCGCCTTGGCCTCGGCCAGCGGCTGGTAGCGCTCCGCCAGCGCGCTGGCCTGCGCCAGGTTCGCCTCGGCCTTGGCCAGGCTGGCCTGGGCGCTGTCGAAGGCCGCCTGGTAGGGGCTGGCATCGATCGCGAACAGGACCTGGCCGGCCTGGACATCGCTGCCTTCGCGGAACAGGCGCTGCTGCAGGATGCCGGCGGCGCGCGCCCGCACCTGCGCCACGCGCGAGGCCTCGACCCGGCCCGGCAGCTCGGTGACCAGGCCGACCTCGCCCGGCGTCACGCTCAGCACGCCGACTTCGGGCGGCGGCATGGCGCCGCCCGGCACAGCGGGGGAGGGCGCCGGCTTGCTGCAGGCGGCCAGCATGGCGGCCAGGCCCAGGGCACCTAGGGTGGCGCGCCATGGCGCGGGACGAGGGGAGGAAGCAGGGTGGATCACTGGCATGTCGAGGTCCGGAATGGGTGTGCAGGCGCACACCGGCGATGCGGCTGGGGCAATTTCAGGCCAGTATACATACAATCGTGAATGTATAAGGACAGCTGGCTGTTCCTGGAACCTGTTTGAAATCGATCACCTCATGGCCCGCCGAACCAAAGCCGATGCGCTCGCGACCCGTCACCAGCTGCTCGATGCAGCCGAATGCCTGTTTGCCGAAAAGGGGGTGTCGCGCACCTCGCTCAACGACATCGCGCAGGCGGCCGGCGCCAGCCGCGGCGCGATCTACTGGCATTTCAAGAACAAGGCCGACCTGTTCAACGCCATGATGGAGCGCACCACCTTGCCGATGGAGCAGTCCTTGCAGCAGGGCGGGCAAGAGCCCGGGCAGGATCCGCTGGCCGAACTGCAGCGCTCGATTGCCGACGCCATGCACCGCATCGCGCATGACGAGCGCACCCGTCGCGTGTTCGAGGTCGCCACGCTCAAGGTCGAATATGTCGATGAGCTGATGGCCGTGCGGGCGCGCCACCGGCGCGTGCAGGCCGGCAACGTGCTGCAGATGGAGCGCAGTCTGCAGCTGGCCCTGGCCCAGCGCGGCCTGTCGCTGCCGGTGGCCACGATCGCGCAGGGACTCTATGCCTTGCTGGTCGGATTGATCCACAGCTGGCTGCTGGCGCCCGAGACCTTCGAGCTCGAGGCCACGGCCGAGGCCTCGGTCCAGGCCTATCTGGGCGGCTGGGGCCTGCTGCCGGTGCTGGCCGGCTGAGCCTCAGGCCGCCTTCTCGACATGGCCCTGGCGGGTGTAGAGGAAGTCGATCACCGCCTTGCGGCAGCGCTGGTAGTCCGGATCGTCGGCCAGCGCGACGCGGTTGCGCGGGCGTGGCAGCGGCACCGGCAGCAGCTCGCCGATGGTCGCGGCCGGGCCGTTGCTCATCATCACGATCTTGTCGGACAGCAGCACCGCCTCGTCGACATCGTGCGTGACCATCACCACCGTGCTGCGGGTGCGGGCCACGATCTCGAGCAGTTCGTCCTGAAGCCGGGCGCGTGTCAGCGCGTCGAGCGCGCCGAAGGGCTCGTCCATCAGCAGCACCTGCGGCTCCATTGCCAGCGCGCGCGCGATGCCCACGCGCTGCTTCATGCCGCCCGAGATCTCGCCCGGGCGCTTGTGCGCCGCATGTCCCAGGCTCACCAGTTCGAGCGCGGCGGCGGTGCGCGCCTTGAGTTGGTCCTTCTTCTCGGTCCTGCCGAAGACGCGCTCCACGCCCAGGTAGACGTTGTCGAAGCAGCTCAGCCAGGGCAGCAGCGAGTGGTTCTGGAACACCATCGCGCGCTCGGGGCCCGGGCCCTTGATCTCCTTGTTGGCGCACAGCAGGGCGCCCTCGGTCGGCGTGGTCAGTCCGGCGATCAGGTTCAGCAGCGTCGACTTGCCGCAGCCCGAATGTCCGATCAGCGCGACGAACTCGCCCTTGGCGATCTGCAGGTTGATGTCGCGCAGCGCCGGGAAAACACCCTTGGCGGTCTTGAAGGTCTGCGCCACGCCGCTGATGTCGATGAATTTGGTGTCGTTGTTCATGGTGATGGCTCCCGGGGTTTCAGGACTTGACGTCCTCGTAGCTGAAGGCGCTGGCCAGCTTGACCAGCGCGGCCTCGAGCAGCAGGCCGACGATGCCGATCACGAAGATCGCGATGATGATGTTCTTGACGTTGAGGTTGTTCCACTCGTCCCAGACCCAGAAGCCGATGCCGACGCCGCCGGTCAGCATCTCGGCCGCGACGATCACCAGCCAGGCCGTGCCCACCGCCAGCCGCACGCCGGTCAGCATGTAGGGCAGCACCGAGGGCAGCAGGATGGTGGTCAGGATCTTCCACTCCGACAGGTTCAGCACCCGCGCCACGTTCAGGTAGTCCTGCGGCACCCGCTGCACGCCGACCGCGGTGTTGATGATCATCGGCCAGATCGAGCAGATGAAGATGGTCCAGATCGCGGCCGGATCGGCGCCCTTGAACACCAGCAGTCCGATCGGCAGCCAGGCCAGCGGCGAGACCGGGCGCAGCAGGCTGATCAGCGGGTTGAACATCCGGCCCAGCAGCGCCGAGCGCCCGAGCGCGAAGCCGGCCGGGATGCCGACCGCCGCCGCCAGGCCAAAGCCCAGCGCGACGCGCTCGAGCGAGGCCAGCAGGTTCCAGCCCAGGCCCTGGTCGTTCGGGCCGTTGCGGTAGAACGGGTCGCTGAACAGCTCGACCGCCTGGCGCCAGGTCTCGAGCGGCCCCGGGATGCTGCTGCCGCTGGACTGCGACACCAGCATCCAGAGCAGCACCAGCAGGCCCAGGCCGGCCAGGGGTGGCAGCATTGCCAGCGCCAGGCCGCGTCCGTGGCCGAGCCAGTCGCGTGCCGGCTGGGGCTGCGCCGGGGTGGCGGCGGCTGCCGCTGTCTTGACGCCGGGCAGGCCGGAGGGTGAAGCGGGGCTCGGGGCGGCCGAAGCCTCGAGCGGGGAATGGAAGACTGCGCTGACCATGGTGATGCTCCTCGGTGGGCGGCCTTCAGGCCTTGATCTTGAAGGAATCGGCGTACTGCCTGGGGTTCTTGCCGTCCCAGACCACGCCGTCGATCAGCTTGCTGCTGCGCAGCTCGCTCTTGGGCAGCGCGGCCTTGGCGGCGGTCGCGGCCTGCTTGTAGAGCTCGACCTGGTTGATCTGCCGGGCCACGGCCAGGTAGTCGGGGTGGTCCTTGAGCAGGCCCCAGCGCTTGTGCTGGGTCAGGAACCACATGCCGTCGCTCAAGAATGGGAAGTTGGCCGCGCCCTCGTGGTAGAACTTCATGTGGTTGGGGTCATCCCAGGACTTGCCCATGCCGTCCTGGTAGCGGCCCAGGATGCGCTGGTTGATCGCGTCCACGCTGGTGTTGACATAGCTCTTGCCGGCTATCGTCTCGGCCATGCGGGTCTTGTTCGACAGGCTGGCATCGATCCACTGGCCGGCCTCGATGATGGCGGCGGTCACCGCACGCGCGGTGTTCGGGTATTTCCTGACGAAGTCGCCGGTCGTGCCCAGCACCTTCTCGGGATGGTCCTTCCAGATCTCCTGGGTGGTCGCCGCCGTCACGCCGATGCCGTCGATGATGGCGCGGTGGTTCCAGGGCTCGCCGACGCAGAAGCCGTCCATGTTGCCGATCCGCATGTTGGCCACCATCTGCGGCGGCGGCACCGTGATCACCTTGGCGCCCTTGAACGGGTCGATGCCATGCGCGGCCAGCCAGTAGTAGAGCCACATCGCGTGGGTGCCGGTCGGGAAGGTCTGGGCGAAGGTGTATTCGCGTGGCTCGGCCGCCATCAGCCTGGCCAGGCCGGCGCCGTTGACGGCCCCCTTGTCGGCCAGCTTCTTGCTCAGCGTGATGGCCTGGCCGTTCTGGTTCAGGTTCATCAGCACCGCCATGTCCTTCTTCGGGCCGCCGATGCCGAGGTGCACGCCGTAGACCAGGCCGTACAGCACATGGGCGAAGTCGAGCTCGCCGTTGACCAGCTTGTCGCGCACGCCGGCCCAGCTCGACTCCTTGGTCGGGATGATCTTGATCCCGTATTTCTGGTCGATTCCGAGCACGCTGGCCATCACCACGCTGGCGCAGTCGGTCAGCGGAATGAAGCCGATGCGCACCTCCTTCTTTTCTGGTGCATCGGAGCCGGCGGCATGCACCAGGGAGCGCAGCGCGGGCGAGATGCCCGCAGCCCCCACGGTGGCGGCTTGCAGCACGCTGCGGCGGCTCAGCGGACGGTTGGCGATATCGATCATGGCAACACTCCTGTAGGCAAGAAAAACAAGAAGGACGTCCGCATGCTGCTGGTCCGCGGCCAGGCCGCGACGGCAGATGGGGACGTCCTTGTCCGGTTTGACCGCTGGCACCCGTCCTTGGGCGCCAGCGGTCGTTCGACCTTCCTTGGTCTTGCAATCACTCAAGCAGGATGCGTGCCAGCCTTCAGCCCAGCAGCTCGATCACGTCCAGCATGCGCTGCGCGACCTCGTGCAGCCGCAGGCCCTTGTCCATCGCGGTCTTGCGCAGGCGGGCATAGGCCTCGGGCTCGCTCAGGCCCTGGCGCTGCATCAGCAGGCCCTTGGCACGCTCGATGGTCTTGCGCTGCTTCAGTTCGGTGCGCGCGCTGTCGAGTTCGGCGCGCAGGGCCTGCTCGTGCTCGAAGCGCGCCAGCGCGACGTCCAGGATCGGGCGGATGCGCGCGGCCTCCAGTCCGGCGACGATGTAGGCGGTGACGCCAGCGGCCACCGCGTGCCGCACCTGCGAGGTGTCGCTGTCGTTGGTGAACAGCACGATCGGGCGCGGCGCCTCGCGCGTGGCCATCACCACATGCTCGAGCGCGTCGCGCGCCTCGCTCTCGGCGTCGACGATCACCAGATCGGGGCACAGCTGCGCCAGCCGCTCGGTCAGGAAGGGATCGGCCGGCAGCACCGCGACCAGGTTGTAGCCGTTCTCCAGCAGACCGATGCGCAGCGCGCGCGAGCGCTCGGCCTGCTGCAGCGCCGCCAGGTCGTCTTCATCCCTGATGTCGAGCTCGGGGGCGACGACGACGATGCGCAGCGATTCGCTCATGCCGGACTGCCTTGCTGCGGTCTGGCGCCTGGGCTGGCACCCGTCAGCCAGGCCGCGGCCGTGCGCAGCACCGTCTCGACCGTGCCGGGCGGCAGCCGGCTGGTCTGCGCCAGCTCTGCTGCTGCGCGGCGGGCGAGCTGCTGCGCTTGTCGCTGCTCCAGTTCCTGCTGCATTTCCTGCAGCAGGCCGCGCTCGACCTCGCGCAACTCGTTCATGCGCCGGCTGCAGCCGCAAAACCAGGTTTCGCCCATGGCGCTGTCCAGTGGTGCCTGGTCCGGGCTGTCGGCGAGTTGCTGGCGCAGGGCTTCGAGTTCGAGCTGGGTCGTCAGCTGCAGGCTGTCGTTCAGGCGCTTGCGTGCCCCCGGCCTGGCGCTGCAGATGAAGGCCGAAGCGCAGCGCTGCTGCGTCTCGATCAGCCTGGCAATCTGCTGCCAGATCCGCGCGTCATGGCGACCCGATGCGTAGAGCCCGGCACCGAGGGCGCGCTCCTGCCCGCTGTATTCCTTGCCCCACATCAGGTGTCGCAGGGTGGCGAGCTGCTGTGCCAGTTCCGGTTCGCCGCTGGCCTGGCCGACGGCCTCGACCAGTCCGAGCAGCTGGGCAATCAGCTCGCAGTAGGCCTCGAACATCTGTTCGCGCGAGCAGCTCAGCAGCAGCAGACTGCGGCGCATTGCTGCCAGGTCGGCCAGTCCAGGCGAATGCAGCAGGGCCAGGCCGCGCTGCATCAGCTCCGACAGCCCGGGCTCGCTCGCCAGCGGGGTCTGCTCGAGCTGGCGCAGCTGCTGCCGCAAGGTCTGCTCCGCATCGGTGCTGCATCGGATCTGCTCGCACAGCGCCGCGGCATAGCTTTCCGCCATCTGGCCCAGCAGCAGCTGGCCCAGGCCGCGCTCGCGTTGCAGCTCGTCGATCAAGTCGGTGCACTGCCGCACCAGCTTGATGCAGAACAGGTCCCGTTCCAGTGCCTGGGCCTGCGGTTGGCGCAAGGTCGCCAGATCTGCTGTCTCTAGCCTCATGCTTGTTTCCCCCGAATGCGACAAAACTGTCAGTTTTGAGCAGCAAGTTCCGGGCCAGTCCTGCGCTTACACTCGCCGCATGCTGATACTGGGAATCGAATCCTCCTGCGACGAGACCGGCGTCGCGCTGGTCGACGCCAGCGGCGCGGGCCTGCCGCGCCTGCTCGGCCATGCGCTGCACAGCCAGATCGAGATGCACCAGGCCTATGGCGGCGTGGTGCCCGAGCTCGCCAGCCGCGACCATATCCGCCGCGTGCTGCCGCTGACCGAGGCAGCGCTGGCCCAGGCCGGCCTCGGGCTCGGCGCGGTCGATCTGGTCGCCTACACCCGTGGCCCCGGCCTGGCCGGCGCGCTGCTGGTCGGCGCCGGCGTCGCCTGCGCGATCGCGGCCGCGCTGGACAAGCCGACGCTGGGCGTGCACCACCTCGAGGGCCATCTGCTGTCGCCCTTCCTGAGCGCCGATCCGCCCGAGTTTCCCTTCATCGCGCTGCTGGTCTCGGGGGGGCACACCCAGCTGATGCGGGTCGACGGGGTAGGGCGCTACGAACTGCTCGGCGAGACCATCGACGACGCCGCCGGCGAGGCCTTCGACAAGTCGGCCAAGCTGCTCGGCCTGGGCTACCCCGGTGGGCCGGCGCTGTCGCGGCTGGCCCAGCAGGGCGACCCGCAGGCCTTCAAGCTGCCGCGCCCGCTGCTGCACAGCGGCGACCTCGACTTCTCGTTTGCCGGCCTCAAGACCGCGGTGCTGACCCAGGCGAAAAAGCTTGGCGACGGGCTGGAAGCCGCCAAGGCCGACCTGGCCGCATCGACCCAGGCCGCGATCGTCGAGGTGCTGGTCAAGAAGTCGATCGCCGCGCTCAAGCAGTCCGGCCTCAGGCGCCTGGTCGTCGCCGGCGGCGTCGGCGCCAATGCCGCGCTGCGCGAACAGCTGAACGAGGCCTGCGTCCGGCGTGGCTGGCGCGTGCATTACCCCGAGCTGCACCTGTGCACCGACAACGGCGCCATGATCGCGCTGGCCGCCGGCATGCGGGTGCAGGCCGGCCTGGCCGATGCGTCCGGTGCCGGCTATGCCTTCGACGTCAAGCCGCGCTGGCCGCTGGCTGAAATCTGAAAACCGAAACGGAGAACTGATGAACCTCAAGTCGCTGCTTTCCCGCCGCAACTCCCTGCAGGCGATTGCCGGTCTGCTCGGCGCGGCTGCGCTGCCCGTGCTGGCTGCCGCTCCGGCGGGCGCGCCGGTGCGCATCGCGCTGATCGAGAGCCTGTCCGGCCCGATCGCCAACACCGGCGAGGCGGTGCACCGCAACCTGGTGATGGCGGCCGAGCGCGTCAATGCGCGCGGCGGCCTGCGCATCGGCAAGTCCGCCCGTCCGCTGGCGATCGAGCGCTACGACAGCAAGGGCCAGATCGAGGAGGCGCTCGCAGCGCTGCGCTCGGCGATCGATGCCGGCATCCGTATCGTCGCACAGGGCAACTCGTCGGCGGTGGCGGGTGCGCTGGTCGATGCGATCGCCAAGCACAATGATCGCAACCCGGCCCAGCAGGTGCTGTTCCTCAACTATTCGGCGGTCGATCCGGCGCTGACCAACGAGCGCTGCAGCTTCTGGCATTTCCGCTTCGACGCCCATGCCGACATGCGCATGGCCGCGCTGATGGACGTGCTCAAGGCCGACCGCGCGGTCGGCAGCGCCTACCTGATCGGCCAGGACTACAGCTTCGGCCAGCAGGTGCTGCGCGAGGCCAGGCGACAGCTCGGCATCAAGCGCCCTGATGTGAAGATCGTCGGCGAGGAACTGCACCCGATGGCGCGCGTCAAGGACTTCCTGCCCTACGCGAGCAAGATCAAGGCCAGCGGCGCGCAGGCCGTCATCACCGGCAACTGGGGCAACGACCTCACGCTGCTGGTCAAGGCCGCGCGCGAGGTCGGCTACGAGGGCAAGTTCTACACCTTCTACGGCAATGCGCTCGGCGCCCCGGCGGCGATCGGCGAGGCCGGCGTCGGCAAGGTGATCGCGGTGGCGGAGTGGTTCCCGAACGCGCCAGGCCAGGAGGCCAGGGCCTTCTACGAATCCTTCCGCCAGCGCTTCCCGAAGCCCGAGGACGACTATGTGCATTTGCGCATGCAGCTGATGATCGAGGCGCTGGCGCAGGCCGTCGAGCGTGCCGCGCAGGGCAGCCAGGACATGCCGGGCGCGCTGGCGATCGCGCGCGCGCTCGAGCAGGCCGACGTCAGGCTGGCTGGCCAGTCGCTGCAGATGCGCGCCGGCGACCACCAGGCGCAGCAGCCGCTGATGGTCGCCGTCATGGAGCGCAAGGGTGCCCAGGGTGTGGCCTTCGACGTCGAGGGCTCGGGCTACGGCTTTCGCGTCGTGCGCCAGCTCAAGGCCGAGGCGGCATCGCACGCGCACAGCTGCCGCATGGTCCGTCCCTGAAGCGGCCTGGACTGCAGCGGATGGCCGGGGTTATAATCCTGAGCTGTCCGCCAGTCCCGGCGGGCTTCATCACGCCCGTTGCGGCAAGGCCTGGACTCCAGTGCCGACCTGCGGCGGGATGCAAGTCATAGAAGGAAACCCAAATGATCTCTCGCGACAACAAGGCGCAAGTCATCGCCGCCAACGCCCGCGCCGCCAACGACACCGGTAGCCCGGAAGTCCAGGTCGCCATCATGACCGCTCGCATCAACGAGCTGACACCGCACTTCAAGACCCACGCCAAGGACCACCACGGTCGTCGCGGTCTGCTCAAGCTGGTCAGCCGTCGCCGCAAGCTGCTCGACTACCTGAAGGCCAAGGACGCCGACCGCTACGTCGCCCTGATCCAGAAGCTGGGCCTGCGCAAGTAATCATCTTGCCTCAGCCTTGCTGAAACAAAACGCCTGGGTAGCCTAGCCACTCAGGCGTTTTGCGCTTTTCAAACCGGAGAAAAGCCTTTTCGGAGCGAAGCTGTGTCATTCCAGGGCGGCCTGCCGTCCATCCCGCCAAGGCGGGTCGTGCTGGAATGGCATCGTGTTCCTGAAAAGTCGACTCCACCCTCTCGGCGCCCCAGCGGCGCCTCCAACCGGAACCAGAACATGAGCCTGTTCAACAAAGTCACCAAGACCTTCCAGTGGGGTCAGAATACCGTCCGCATGGAGACCGGCGAGATCGCGCGCCAGTCCAGCGGCGCCGTGCTGCTCGACATGGACGGCACCGTCGTGCTGGCCACTGTCGTCGCCAAGCAGGAAGCCAAGGCCGGCCAGGACTTCTTCCCGCTGACCGTCGACTACATCGAGAAGTCGTACGCCGCCGGCAAGATCCCGGGCAGCTTCTTCAAGCGCGAAGGCCGTCCGTCCGAGCTCGAGACCCTGACCAGCCGCCTGATCGACCGCCCGATCCGCCCGCTGTTCCCCGAGGGCTTCTTCAATGAAGTCCAGGTCGTGATCCACACCCTGTCGCTCAACCCCGAGGTCGATGCCGACATCGCCGCCATGATCGCCACCAGCGCCGCGCTGGCCGTCTCCGGCATCCCGTTCAACGGCCCGATCGGCGCCGCCCGCGTCGGCTACGTCAACGGCGAATATGTGCTCAACCCGGGCCAGACCGCGCGCAAGAACAGCCTGATGGACCTGGTCGTCGCCGGCACCGAGGCCGCCGTGCTGATGGTCGAGTCCGAGGCGCAGCAGCTGTCCGAGGAAGTCATGCTCGGCGCCGTCGTGTTCGGTCACGAGCAGGGCAATGTCGCGATCGCCGCCATCAACGAGCTGGTGCGCGAAGCCGGCAAGCCCGAGTGGAACTGGCAGGCGCCGGCACAGGACGAAGTCCTGGTCGCCCGCGTCGAGGCGCTCGGCCGCGACAAGCTGGTCGCCGCCTACCAGATCCGCAACAAGCAGGCCCGCACCCAGGCTTGCCGCGTCGCCTACGCCGAAGTCATGGCCGGCCTCAAGGCCGAGGGCGTCGAGTTCGACGGCGTCAAGGTCGAAGGCCTGCTGTTCAACATCGAGGCTGCCATCGTGCGCGGCCAGATCCTGGCCGGCGAGCCGCGCATCGACGGCCGCGACACCCGCACCGTGCGCCCGATCGAGATCCGCAACGGCGTGCTGCCGCGCACCCACGGCTCGGCCCTGTTCACCCGTGGCGAGACCCAGGCCCTGGTGGTCGCGACGCTCGGCACCGACCGTGACGCGCAGAAGATCGACGCGCTCGCCGGCGAGTACGACGACCGCTTCATGCTGCACTACAACATGCCGCCCTTCGCCACCGGCGAGACCGGCCGCGTCGGTTCGCCGAAGCGCCGCGAGATCGGCCACGGCCGCCTGGCCAAGCGCGCCCTGGTCGCCGCGCTGCCGTCCAAGGAAGACTTCCCCTACACCCTGCGCGTGGTGTCCGAGATCACCGAGTCCAACGGCTCCTCGTCGATGGCTTCGGTCTGCGGCGGCTGCCTGGCGCTGATGGACGCCGGCGTGCCGATGAAGGCCCACGTGGCCGGCATCGCCATGGGCCTGATCAAGGAAGGCAACCGCTTCGCCGTGCTGACCGACATCCTGGGTGACGAGGACCACCTCGGCGACATGGACTTCAAGGTCGCCGGCACCACCAACGGCGTGACCGCGCTGCAGATGGACATCAAGATCCAGGGCATCACCAAGGAGATCATGCAGGTCGCACTGGCCCAGGCCAAAGAAGCGCGCATGCACATCCTGGGCAAGATGCAGGAGGCCATGGGCGAAGCCAAGACCGAAGTGTCCAGCTTCGCGCCCAAGCTCTACACCATGAAGATCAACCCCGAGAAGATCCGCGACGTGATCGGCAAGGGCGGCGCCACCATCCGTGCCCTGACGGAAGAGACCGGCACCCAGATTGACATCGCCGAGGACGGTACCATCACGATCGCCTCCAACGATGGCGCCAAGGCAGCCGAGGCCAAGCGCCGCATCGAGGAGATCACCGCCGAGGTCGAGGTCGGCAAGATCTACGAAGGCCCTGTCACCAAGATCCTGGACTTCGGCGCCCTGATCAACCTGCTGCCGGGCAAGGACG
>CAZJQH010000056.1:0-12143 GCA_964547895.1 uncultured Chitinophaga sp.
AGAACAGCAGCAGGGCCACGGCCCAGGCGGCCACGGTGCGCACCATGTAGGCGGGTGTGAAGGTGGATTGACGAGCCATGGTGGTGGGCCTTATTTGTCGAGGTTCTTGCCGACCATGCGGATGAGAAAAATGGCAGCGATGTTGGCCAGCAGCACGGCGAACAGTGCACCCGCGGACGCCACGCCGGCGTCGAAGTTCAGCAGCGCCTGCTTGAAGATCAGGAAAGCCACGTTGGTGCTCGCGTCACCCGGGCCGCCACCGGTGGTGGTGTAGATCTCGGCGAACACGCTGAGCAGAAAGATCATCTCGATCATCACCACCACCGCGACCGATCGGCCCAGGTGCGGCAGGTAGAGGTAGCGCAGCTGCTGCAGGTAGTTGGCCCCGTCCATGCGCGCGGCCTCGATCTGCTCGCGGTTCATGCTCTGCAGCGCGGTCATGAAGATCAGCGCGGCAAACGGCAGCCATTGCCAGGACACCATGATGATGACCGACAGCAGCGGCCAGTCGGTCAGCCAGTCGACCGGGCCGGCGCCGAAGAAGGCCCAGACCTGGGCCAGCACGCCGTAGATCGGGTTCATCATCATGTGCTTCCACAGCAGCGCATTGACCGTGGGCATGACGAAGAAGGGCGAGATCAGCAGCACCCGCACCAGGCCGCGGCCGGGAAACGGCTCGTCGATCAGCAGCGCGATCGCGATGCCGAGCACGACCGTGATCAGGATCACGCTGCCCAGCAGCAGCACGGTATTGAGCACCGCCGGCCAGAAGCTCGGGTCGGTGACGAAGAATTCGAAGTTCTCCAGGCCGATGAAGCCGCTCTGTTCGGGCTGCATCAGGTTGAAGCGGATGACGGAGAAGTAGATCGTCATCACCAGCGGAACGATCATCCACAGCAAGAGCGTGGCGATCGCCGGCGTCATCAGGACGCGGGGCAGGAGTCGGTTCATGCGGTTCAGGGAGAAAAAGGGCGGGGTCTTGCTGTTGCTCGATCCCCGCCAGACTCACCACGAAAGTCTCGAAAGGGAAGGCGCGCGGGACCGGGCGGCCCCGCGCGCTGCGGATCCTCAGATCACTTGTAGTAGCCGGCCTTGCGCATCTCGCGCTCGGCGGCGGCCTGCGAGGCCTTGAGCGCGGCGTCGACCGTGGTCTTGCCGGCCAGCGCGGCGCTCATCTGCTGGCCCACCGTCACGCCGATGGCCTGGAACTCGGGGATGGCGGCGAACTGCACGCCGACATAGGGCGACTTGGGCAGGGTGCTGTCGTTCGGATTGGCGCTGTCGATCGCGGCCTTCTCGGCGGCGGCGAACCTGGCGGCCTTCTGGAACTCTGCGTTGGCATAGGTCGACTTGCGGGTGCCGGTCGGGACCGCGCCCCAGCCATTGGTCTTGGCGACCAGCTGGATGTAGTCCTTCGAGGTCGCCCAGGTCACGAACTTCTGGGCCGCGTCGACCTTCTTGGAGCCGGCCGGAATGGCCAGCGACCAGGCCCACAGCCAGTTCGCGCCCTTGGGCGTGACCATGGTCGGCGCCTGCGCGAAGGCCATCTTGTCGGCCACCTTGGACTGCTTGGGGTCGCTCACGAAGGAGGCCGCGATGGTCGCGTCGATCCACATGCCGCACTTGCCCTCGTTGGTCAGCGCCAGGATCTCGTTGAAGCTGTTGGCCGAGGAGCCGGGCGGGCCGTAGTTCTTGAGCAGGTCGACGTAGAAGTTGATCGCGTCCTTCCAGGGCTTGGACTCGAGCTGCGGCTTCCACTGCATGTCGAACCACTGGCCGCCATGGGTGTTGACCAGCGTCGACAGGAAGGCCATGTTGTCGCCCCAGCCCGGCTTGCCGCGCAGGCAGATGCCGTAGACGCCGTTCTTCGGGTCGTGGATCTTGGCGGCCAGGTCCTTGATGTCGTTCCAGTTCGGCTTGTCGGCCACCTTGACGCCGGCCTTGTCGGCCAGGTCCTTGCGGTACATCAGCATCGAGCTCTCGCCGTAGAAGGGCACGGCGAACAGCTTGCCGTCCACGCTGAGGCCGTTGCGCATCGCGGGCAGCAGGTCGTCGACGTCATAGGCGGCGTCGGTCTTGACTTCCTGCAGCCAGCCCTTCTTGCCCCAGATCGGGGTCTCGTACATGCCGATGGTCATGACGTCGAACTGGCCGCCCTTGGTGGCGATGTCGGTGGTCACGCGCTGGCGCAAGGTGCCCTCCTCCAGCGTGACCCACTTGAGCTTGATGTCGGGGTTGGCCTGCTCGAAATGCTTGCCGAGCTTCTGCATCTCGATCATGTGGCCGTTGTTGACGGTCGCGATCACGAGTTCGGTGGCCGCGTGGGCCATGCCGGTGGCGAGGACGGTGGCGGCCATGAGGGCCGAGAGCTTGAATTTCACCTGGGTCTCCTTCGTTGGATGCTTGCACGGCGTTCTGGGCCGTAACGGCATTGTCACGAACCCTGATGCATGCATCGATACGGCGAAAGGAGAATCCAATACTTTATTGCATCGTCAGGCTGGGATTTTCCCTAATCGATGGATGAAAGTTTAGGCCTGGCGCGGCTGGGCTGGTGGCATCACCGCTTTCCCGCTCGCCAGCCCGCTGGCCTGCGAGCCACTGCTCGAGCGCCTGGGCTGGCTGCGGCGCGGCGTACCAGTGGCCCTGCACGCCGTCGCAGCCCAGCGCCTTGAGCTGCTCGGCCACCCGCGGGTCCTCGATGCCCTCGGCCAGGGTCTCGATCTGCAGGCTGCGGGCGATCTGCACCATGGCCCGCACGATCGCCTGGTTCTCCTCGTCGTGCAGCAGCCCGGTGATGAAGCTGCGGTCGATCTTGAGCAGGTCGACCTGCATGCGCTTGAGGTAGGCCAGGCTCGAGTAGCCGGTGCCGAAGTCGTCGATCGCCAGCCGGATGCCGCGCGCGCTCCACTGGGCCAGGGTCGACAGCACCGAGTCGTCATGCTCGAGCAGCAGCGACTCGGTCAGCTCCAGCTCCAGCCGCGCCGGGTCGAGCCCGCTGCTCTCCAGTGCCGCGCGCACATCCTGCTCGACCACGCCCTGGCGGAACTGGACCGCCGACAGGTTGACCGCGATCCGGCCCAGGGCCAGACCTGTGCGCTGCCAGGCCGCCGCCTGGCGGCAGGCCTCGTGCAGCACCCAGCGCCCGATCGGCACGATCAGGCCGCTCTCCTCGGCGATGCCGATGAAGCTGCCCGGAGCGACCAGTCCATGGCCGGGCCGGCGCCAGCGCAGCAGGGCCTCGACCCCCGTCACCCGTCCGCTGCTCAGCTCGATCTGGGGCTGGTAGTGCAGCTCGAACTGCTGCTGCTCCAGCGCAAGCCGCAAGGCCTCGCAGGTCTCGACGTAATGCAGCAGCTTGACGTTCATGTCCGGCTCGAAGAAGCGGTAGCGCTTCTGGCCGGCCTTCTTGGCCTCGTAGAGCGCGGTATCGGCGTTGAGCATCAGGGTTTCGCTGTCGCTGCCGTCCTGCGGAAACTGGGCGACCCCGATCGAGAACGAGGCGTAAAGCTGCAGGCCCTCGACCTCGAACGGGGCCGCCAGTGCATCCAGCATGCGCTGGCACAGGCTGGCGACCTGCTGGCCGGCCTGCACCTCGGGCAGCACCACCATGAACTCGTCGCCCGAGAGGCGGCACACCATGTCGCGCGTCCGCAGCGACTGCAGCAGGCGCTGGGCTACGCTCCTGAGCATGGCATCCCCCACGGCATGGCCGTAGGAGTCGTTGACATACTTGAACTTGTCCATGTCCATGTACAGCACTGCCAGGCCCTGATCCTGCTGCCGGGCGCGCTGGATCTCCTGCTGCAGGCGCTGCTGGCCCAGCAGCCGGTTCGGCAGCCCGGTCAGGCCGTCGTGGTAGGCCAGGAACTCGACCTGCGCGCGCGTCTTCTGCTGCTCGGTGATGTCGCTGCCGGCGATGTGCAGCAGGGCCTTGCCGCCCTGCTGGATCAGCGTGACCACCTGCTGCGCGATGAAGGTCTGGCCGTCAGGGCGCTGGAAGGTCCATTCGAATTCGCAGGCGCCTTGCTCGAAGGCGAGCTGGCGCAACTGCTCGGCCTTGATCGCCGACAGCTGGCCATCGGGCTGGAAGGCCGGCGAGAGCTCGCTGCGCGTGCGGCCCAGCAGCTGCTCGGGGCGTTCCATGCCATGCATCTTCAGCGCGGCCTGGTTGGCGGCGATGCAGCGGCCCTCCTCCACCAGCAGCACGGCCTGCACCGTGTCCTCGAACAGCTTGCGAAAGCGCTCCTCGCTCTCGCGCAGCCGCAGTTCGGCCTGGCGCGCGGCGGCCTCGTGGCTGCGGCGCAGCTGGGCGTAGGCGCGCTGGCGCCACTGGATCGCCAGCAAGGCCAGGCTGGCGACGCCGGCAAGCGTCAGCAACAGCGCTAGCTTGACCCAGAGCTCGCGCTTCCAGCCGGCGTAGATGGCCGGCACCTGGCGGCCCAGTGCGACCACCAGCGCCTTGTTCGACGCCACGGTCGTGGGCTGGATCGAGCTCAGCACGATCAGGCGATGCTGGCCGGTTGCGGCGGCGATGCCTTGCTGCACGCTGGTCTTCTGCCCGCTCTGCAGGTGGAGGTTGAACAGGCTGTTGGGCATCTTGACGAAGTCCAGGCCGGCAATGCCCTCGCGGTCGGGCACCCGGTAGATGCCCTGGCCATCGCCGTGGATCAAGGTCGCGCGCATGTCCGGCGCGTACAGCACTGACTCGAGCAGCAGGCTGAAATAGTCCGGATCGAGCACCGCCGAGACATAGGCCAAGAGTTCGCCACGGGCGTCGAGCACTACCTTGCCGGCGGCCATGTGGTAGTCGCCCGAAACGCTGCGAAAAGGAGACGAGATGTACAGCAGCGCGGGGTCGCGGCTGCGGCGCATGGCCTGGTAGCGCTCGGCGTCGAAGGTGTTGAGGCCTAGCAGCTCGGGCCGGTTGCTGGCAATCACGTCGCCATTGGCATCGACCACGCTGAGCGAGCGCACCCCGGTCATGGCGGCGACCATGGACTGCAGCCGGCGGTTCATCGCCCCCGGGTCGTTGCCCGGCTGCAGCCGCGCGGGCAGGTCCTGCCGGATCGAGTCCAGCGCCTGGCTGGTCGACTGCAGCCGGCTGCTCAGGTTGGCCTCGACGATGGCAGTCATCTGCAGCAGGCGCTGCTGCTCCTGCTGCATCACGCTGGCATGCGACAGCTGCAGGTCGAAGCCGATCAGCCCTGCCAGCACCAGCAGCGCGGCGGCCAGCATGTTCCAGGGCGAGGCCAGGCGCCTGAGCAGGGTGGAGGGTGGCTTCATCGAGGACATTTCTACCAGTTTAGTCTTTCATGCAAGCCCTCTTCTGCCAGCTGACTTCAGTCCTGGTCCAGCGCCACCGCTGCCCCGGCCAGCGCCGGTGACTGGCTCGCGTTGATGACCCAGACCGGGATCTCGGCCAGGTAGGGCTGGAAGCGTCCCTTGGCCTCGAAGCGCCGGCGGAACGGCGAGCGTCCAAACCAGTCGCCCAGCCGCGGCACGATGCCGCCACCTATGTAGACCCCGCCCTTGGCACCCAGCGTGAGCGCCAGGTTGCCGGCGACCGAGCCCAGCAAGGCGCACATCATCTCCAGCGCTTCCGCGCTGCGCGGGTCCTGGCCGGACAGCGCGGCCGAGCTGACCTCGGCCGCGCTCCAGCCTTCGGGTGGCGGCTCGCCATCGGCCAGGCAGAGCGCGCGGTGGATGTCGACCAGGCCCATGCCGCTGACGGCGCGCTCGGCCGAGGCATGGCCGTGGCGTTGGGTCAGGAACTCGACCACCGCCTGTTCGCGTGGCGTCGTGGCGGCCAGGCTGACATGGCCGCCCTCGCCCTGCAGCGGCAGCCAGCCGCCGCGCCCGTCGGGCAGCAGGCCCGAGACGCCGAGCCCGGTGCCGGGGCCGAGCAGGCCGATGGCGGTGCCGGCAATGGCCTGGCCGCCGCCGACCTGGACCAGCTGCTCTGGCGCCAGTCCTGGCAGCGCGAGCGCCAGCGCGGTGAAGTCGTTGAGCACGCGCAGCCGCTCCAGGCCAAGCGAGCGTTGCAGCGCGCTGATCGAGAACGACCAGTGGTGATTCGTCATCTGGACCCGGTCGCCATGCACCGGGTTGGCGATCGCGATCGCGCAGCGGCGCGGCCGCGGCAGGTCGATCCGGTCGAGGTAGCTGCGGATCGCGGCCTCGAGCGACTCGTGCTCGGCGCAAGGCAGGGTGATCTGCGCCTCGATGGGCGCGCCGGCGGCGGCCTGCCAGGCAAAGCGGGCATTGGTGCCGCCGACGTCGGCCAGCAGGCGCGGCGCGGTCGAATCCGGGCGGGAAGGCTTGAGGTTTTCCATGTCAAGAACAGATAGGCAAAGAGGGGGTCAGGGGCGCTGCTCCCGGCGCAGCACGCGCAGGGTGCTGCGGGCATGCGCCACCCAGCCGTGGCCGCGCCAGCGCCACCACATCAGGGCACCGCGCACGCCCTCGTCGGCGACATAGGCGATCCAGATGCCGGCCAGGCCGAAATGACGGCCGAGCCAGTAGGAGCCGAGCCCGAGCACCAGCAGCTGGGAGGGAATGCCGCTGAGCAGCGGAAAATGGATGTCGCCGCTGGCGCGCAGCGCGCCGGGGACGACCAGGTTGAGCACCCGGCCGAGCTCGAGCAGCACCGAGATCCAGAGCAGGGTCTGGGCCGCCTCGATGATGGCCGGGTCGCGGGTGAAGATGCGCATCAGCCAGGGCGCGGCCAGCGCGGCCAGCAGGGCGATCGAGCCCGAGGCCAGCATGCCGTTGCGCACCCCCTTGCGGACGATGACGTCGGCCGCGCGCAGCGAGCCCGAGCCCACCAGCCGGCCGACCATGATCTCGCAGGCCCAGCCGATCGCCATGCTGATGATCAGCACGTACTTGAGCGTCTGCAGCACGTAGGAATGCGTCGCCAGCGCGGCGACGCCGAGCCGGGCCACCGCCGACAGCGAGATCATGAAGCCGATCCGGTAGACCATCTCGGAAGCCGCGCCCGGCAGGCCGATGCGCAGCACCGGCCAGAGCAGTTCGGTCGGCACCCGCCACCAGTCGCGCGCCTGGGGCCGGATCTGCATCCGGCTGCGCCACATCCAAAGGTGCAGCGCCAGGCCCAGGCAGCGGCTGAGGAACCAGGCCAGCGCAAAGCCGTTCAGGCCCAGGCCGTCCCAGTTGCCCCAGCCGCGCATCAGCGGCACCGCCAGCAGCAGGTGGCTGCCATGCATGGCGACCATGATCAGCAGCGATTCGCGCGCATGCAGGTGGGCGCGCAGCACGGCGGCCATGCTCAGGTTGCAGGCCTCCAGCGTCATCGAGGGCGCCAGCAGCAGCATGTAGAGCGTGGCCATCGGCCAGAGCTCCTCGGGCGCGTTGAGGATGTCCAGCGTCAGCTGGCCGCCCAGCAGCAGCCACAGCGCGACCGCGACACCGGCCCAGTTGCTGGCCCCCAGCGCCATGCGGGCGATCCGGTTGGCCTGCTCGAGGTCGCCGCCGCCCAGGCGCTGCGTCACCACCACGCCCAGGCCGATGGCCAGCACCCGGAACACCACGAACAGGGTCTCGAGCACCTGCTGCACCAGGCCGAATGAGCCCGCCGCCGCATCCGAGGTGTGCGAGGCCAGGTAGAGCCCGGCCAGCGCCACGCTCATGCCCAGGATGAACTCGCCCACGATGGGCACGGCCACCTTGTTCAGGCTGGGGCGGACAGGGGTGGTGGTCTGGTGCACGCAATGGCCCGATCAAATCAGTTGATTGTCACGATTCTGGCCCGCAAGGCGGGGCTTGCCTGGTTACGTAACGCAGACAATGCCATGCGCCAGTCTGGCTCGCGCCCGGCTCAATGCAGCCAGCACATCAGGGCCTCGTAGGGCCGCAGGCGCAGGCCTGCCAGTGCCAGCGGCCGGGTTTCGGGATAGTTGCCGATCAGCCGCCTGGCCTGGCAGGCGGCCAGCTGCGGGGGCAGCTCGACCGCCTGCTCGCTGGCACCGAAGTTGCACAGCACCAGCAGCCGCTGCTCAGCCAGGCTGCGGCTGTAGGCATAGAGCTGCTCATGGCCGGGCAGCAGCAGTTCGTGCTTGCCCTCTACCAGCACCGGCAGCTGCTTGCGCAGGGCGATCAGCGCGCGGTAATAGTGAAACACCGAGTCCGTGTCGGCCAGCGCCCGCTCGGCATTGACCTCGCTGGCGTTCGGGTTCAGCCCGATCCAGGGCTGGCCGCTGCTGAAGCCGGCCTGGGCGCTGCCGTCCCACTGCATCGGCGTACGCGCGTTGTCGCGGCCCTTGGCCTGGATCGACTCCATCGCGTCGGCATGGGTCCAGCCGCGCTCGACGGTCGCGACGCGGTAGAAGTTCAGGCTCTCGATGTCGCGCAAGTCCTCGAGCCGCTCGAAGGCCATGTTGCTCATGCCAAGCTCCTCGCCCTGGTAGATGTAGGGCGTGCCCTGCATGCCATGCAGCCAGGTCGCGAGCATCTTGGCCGACAAGACCCGGTAGCGGCCGTCGTCGCCGAAGCGCGAGACCGGACGTGGCTGGTCGTGGTTGCTCAGGTAGAGGCTGTTCCAGCCATGGCCATGCAGCTCGTCCTGCCAGCGGCTCATGGTGCGTTTCAGCTCGCGCAGGTCCAGCGGCCTGGCCGCCCATTTGCCCATCACATGGCCGCCGACGCTGTCGAGGTCCATGTGCTCGAACTGGAACAGCATGTCGAGTGCACCGGTCTCGGGATGGGTGATGTCACGGCCCTGCTGCACTGTCGCCAGCGGCGCCTCGCCGACCGTGATCGTGTCGTAATGGTCGAGCACCTCGCGCCGCATCTCGCGCAGGAACTCGAGCAGGCGCGGCCCGTTGCAGGTCATGCCGAAGGACGGCTGCAGGAAGCCTTCGCGCACCACCGGCGCGTCCGGCAGGCTGCCGTCGGCATTCCAGGGCTTGGAGATCATGTTGATCACGTCCATGCGGAAGCCGTCCACCCCCTTGTCGAGCCAGAAGCGCATCAGCGCGTAAACCTCGGCACGCAGCTGCGGGTTCTCCCAGTTGAGGTCCGGCTGCTTCCGGCTGAACATGTGCAGGTAGTACTCGCCGGTGGCCTCGTTCCATTCCCAGACCGAGCCCTGGAAGGCGGCCTCCCAGTTGTTCGGCGGCGAGCCGTCCGCCTTCGGTTCGGCCCAGAGGTAGTAGTCGTGGTAGGGGTTGTCCCGGCTGCTGCGCGCCTGACGGAACCACTCGTGCTCGTCCGAGCTGTGGTTGACCACCAGGTCCATCATGAGGCGGATGCCGCGCGCGTGCATGGCCGCGAGCATCTGCTCGAAGTCGGCCATGGTGCCGAACTCCGGCGCGATGGCGCGGTAGTCGCTGATGTCGTAGCCGTTGTCGTCCTGCGGCGAGGCATAGACCGGTGACAGCCAGACCACGTCGACGCCGAGCTGCTGCAGATAGTCCAGCCTTGAGGTGATGCCCGGCAGGTCGCCGATGCCGTCGCCGTTGCTGTCCTGGAAGCTGCGCGGATAGATCTGGTAGACGACGCTGCGCTTCCAGTCGCGGGCGACTTTCATCGCGGCAGCTCCAGGGTGCGCTCGCAGGCGTCGCCGCCGGCATCGAACAGGTGGATCAGGTCGGCCGGCAGCTTGACGTTGACCGCGTCGCCCACCTGCTCGCGCGTGGTGCCGTCGACCCGCACCGTGATGACCGGCAGGCCGCGACCCAGGTCGATGTAGAGCAGTGACGCCTCGCCGAGCTTCTCGACATGGCTGATCTCGCCGGCCAGGCAGTTGTCCTCGCCGGCACTGACCAGGCGCATGTCCTCGGGGCGGCAGCCCAGGCTGACGGAGGCGCCCTTCTCTATCCGGTGCGCGTCCACCGTGGCCGCCAGCGGCACGCCGCCAACCTGCACCTGCGCGCTCTGGGTTGTGCTGGCGAGCAGCTGGCCGGGCAGCACGTTCATCTTGGGCGAGCCGATGAACTCGGCCACGAACAGGCTGGCCGGGCGGTGGTAGAGCTCCATCGGCGTGCCGACCTGGGCCACCGAGCCATGGCTCTGGATGCGCTCGCCGGTGTGCAGCAGCACGATCTTGTCGGCCAGCGTCATCGCCTCGACCTGGTCGTGGGTGACGTAGATCATGCTTGCGCTGCCGATGCGCTTGTGCAGGCGCGCGATCTCGAGCCGGGTCTGCACCCGCAGCGCGGCGTCGAGGTTGGACAGCGGCTCGTCGAACAGGAAGACGCGCGGCTCCTTGACGATGGCGCGGCCGATCGCGACCCGCTGCCGCTGGCCGCCCGAGAGCGCCTTGGGCAGGCGGTCGAGCAGGTGGGTCAGCTGCAGCACCTCGGCCGCCTCGCGCACCTTGCGGTCGATCTCGGCCGAGTTGGCGCCGAACACCTTGAGGCCGAAGGCCATGTTCTCGCGCACCGTCATGTGCGGATAGAGCGCGTAGCTCTGGAACACCATCGCGACGCCACGGCGCGCCGGCGGCAGGTCGTTGACACGCTCGCCGTCGATCAGCAGGTCGCCGCCGCTGATCTCCTCCAGGCCCGCGACCATGCGCAGCAGCGTGGACTTGCCGCAGCCCGAGGGGCCGACGAAGACGCAGAACTCGCCATGCTCGATGGTCAGGTTGGCCTGCTTGATGGTGAGCGGCGCGTCGGGCGCATAGCGCTTGCTGAGGCCGCGGAATTCGATCTTGGACATGCTGGCGTCTCCTTAGCGGGCGAGGAAGATCCCGCCCCAGGGCTCGAGATGGATGCGGCCGTCCTCGACGCGGGCGCCGGACAGGCCGCTGCCTTGGAGGGCTGCGGCTGCGGCCCAGTCAGCCGGCAGCGCGAGGCTGGTCGACCGATCGCTGAAGTTGAAGGCGCACAGCAGGCGTTGAGCCTCATGCTCGCGCACCAGGGCCAGCACCTGCTCGTCGCAGGGCAGCAGGCTCATGCTGCCGTGCAGCAGCGCGGGCTGCTGGCGGCGCCAGTGCAGCAGCTGGGTGAAGTAGGCCAGCAGGCTGTCGGCGCGTGCCGCCTGCTGGTCGACCGCCAGCGGCAGGTGGGCGGCCGGCACCGGCAGCCAGGGCTTGGCCGGGCCGAAGCCGGCGTTCGGCTCTCCTGCCGCCCAGGGCATCGGCGTGCGGCAGCCGTCGCGGCCCTTGAACTGCGGCCACATCGTGATGCCGTAGGGGTCCTGCAGGTCCTCGAAGGCCAGCTCGGCCTCGGGCAGGCCGAGCTCCTCGCCCTGGTACAGGCAGATCGTGCCGCGCAGGCTGGCCTGGAAGGCCGCCGCCAGCCGCAGCAGGCGCGCATCGGGCTGGGCACCGCCCCAGCGGGTCGCCACCCGGGTCACGTCGTGGTTGGACAGCGCCCAGCAGGGCCAGCCGTCGCCCACCACCGCGTTGAAGCGCTCCAGCACCCCGTGCAGGAAGGGCGCGCTGTGCAGGTCGCCCAGGAAGTCGAAGCAGTAGGCCATGTGCAGCTTGTCGCCGCCGCGGGTGTACTCGGCCACCCGGGCCAGGCCGTCGTCGTCGCCGATCTCGCCCACCATGGTGGTGTCGGGGTACTGGTCGAGCAGCGCGCGCAGGCGCTGCAGGAAGACCAGGTTCTCGGGCCGGCTCTTGTCGTAGACATGGCGCTGCCAGCCATAGGGGTTGAAGGGGTTGACCGCCGGATCGGGCTTGCTCGGGTCGGGCGCGCCGCGGCCCGGGTTGCTGCGCAGCTCGGCGTCGTGGAAGTAGAAGTTGGCGGTGTCGAGCCGATAGCCGTCCACCCCGAGGTCGAGCCAGAACTTCACCGTGGCCAGGATCGCGTCCTGCACCGCCGGGTTGTGGAAGTTCAGGTCGGGCTGGCTGGTGAGGAAGTTGTGCAGGTAGTACTGGCAGCGGCGCGTGTCCCACTGCCAGGCGCTGCCGCCGAAGATGGACAGCCAGTTGTTGGGCGGGTTGCCATCGTCCTTGGCATCGGCCCAGACATACCAGTCGGACTTGTCGTTGTCGCGGCTCGAACGGCTCTCGACGAACCAGGGATGCTGGTCGCTGGTGTGCGACAGCACCTGGTCGATCATGACCTTGAGGCCGAGCTCGTGCGCGCGCGTCACCAGCGCCTTGAAGTCGTCCAGCGTGCCGAACATCGGGTCGACGTCGCAGTAGTCGCTGACGTCGTAGCCGAAGT
>CAZJQH010000057.1:0-12064 GCA_964547895.1 uncultured Chitinophaga sp.
GCTGCTGGCCCATCTGGACGAGATGATCGCCACGGCGCGGCTGCAGGCGACGGAGACGGCGCTGGTGGAAAGCGGGGAGGGGTGATCTGTTTGGCCGCTTCGGGCCGGATTTGCGGATTCAGACTGCCTTGGCGAGCTGCTCATCCAGGATCGACAGTGTCGAGCGCTGTTGCAGCTTGCTGGCCTCGAAGATCACCACCCGATCCAGCGGAGTGATGTATACGGCCAGCAGGTCTATCCTGCTGTTGTCAAAGGGGTGGATCTTGTTGGGGCGCACGCGCTTGAGGTGCACCACCCAGCCCTTGTTGTTCTTGGTCCGGGCCGCCGTAGTCTTGACCTCGACCCGGTACAGCTGACCATCCTTGACCAGGATGATGTCGTAGGTGGAGCTGTCGGTGACGGCTGTATAGACCTCGTAGCCGAGGCCCAGGAAATGCTTCATCGCAGCCAGCTCGCCAAGTGCACCGCTCTTGATCATGCTGCTCTCCCGGATGGCGGAAACGGTGAGATTCGAACTCACGGAGGGGTATCAGCCCTCGGCGCTTTTCAAGAGCGCTGCCTTAAACCGCTCGGCCACGTTTCCTTGCACAAGACGACCTTGATGGTCGATGCAGTGATCATTGTAAGCCCTGCAGCCCCGGTTTTCGTGCCAAACTCCCGCCCCATGTCCAAGGCAGAAATGGCGCGCGCGGCGCTGCAGGTATTCGACGAGGTGGTGGCGGCCAGCGGCTTGCGGGTGCGCGAGGGCCAGCGCCAGATGGCCGAGCAGGTCGCGCTGACCTTTGCCGAGGCCGACCTGGGCAAGCCGCCCGAGGACGAGGACGGCCCGATCGAGGAACTCGAGCCGCAGCGATCCATCGCGGTGATCCAGGCCGGCACCGGCGTCGGCAAGTCGATGGCCTACAGCGTGCCGGCCGTCGCGCTGGCGCTGGCGCGCAACACCCGCGTGATGATCTCGACCGCCACCGTCGCGTTGCAGGAGCAGCTGGTGGCCAAGGACCTGCCGGCGCTGGCGGCCAGCCTGCCGCAGCCCTTCCGCTTCGCGCTGGCCAAGGGGCGCGGGCGCTATGTCTGCAAGCTCAAGCTCGACCGCTGGGCCCATGGCGCCGACGAGGCTGACGGCGATGCGGCCTGGGACGCCGAGGACGACCTGTTCGCCGACGAGGCTCGCCCCAACAGCGCCGGCCGATCCTTGAGCCTGGCGCAGGAACAGGCCGAGCGGCGCGCCTTCTACCAGGACCTGGCGCAGCAGCTCGAGCGTGGCCGCTGGGACGGCGACCGCGACCAGCTCGCGCAGCCGCCGGAAGGTTCCTGGTGGGCGGCGGTGGCGGCCGAGGGCAGCAGCTGCACGGCGCGCCACTGCCCAGCCTACGACCAGTGCAGCTACTACGCGGCGCGCAAGACCTTGGTCGGCGCCCAGGTGATCGTCGTCAACCACGACCTGCTGCTGTCGTCGCTGGGCTCGCGCATGCTGCCCGAGCTCGACAACTGCCTGCTGGTGCTGGACGAGGCGCATCACCTGCCGGGGATCGCGCTTGATCAGTTCGCCAGCAGCATGGACCTGAGCCGCCTGAAGTGGATCGACAAGCTCGCCAGCCAGGCGGTGCGTACCGGCGGCCTGCTCGCGGTGTCCGAGGTGGCCGAGATCCCGCGCCTCTCGGCCCAGCTGCGCCAGCACCTGCACGACCTGGAACGGCTCGTGATGCATCACCACGGTTCCGCCCTGAAAGGCGAGGACGCGCCGGCCTGGGGCGCCAGGCGCGGCTACGGTGCTGTGGGCGGGCAGGGCACCGCCAGCCAGCCGGGGCGCTACCGCGTGCCGCGCGGCCAGCTGCACCCGGAGCTGGTCGAGCCGCTCGCGCTGGTGTCGCATTTCGCCAATGCCTTCCTCGACATATTGCGCCAGGTCAGCAAGGCGCTGCGTGCCGAGATCAAGTCCCAGCCCGACGAGGCCCGGCGCCTGTCGCAGCTCTATGCCCAGCTCGGCACCATCGCGCCGCGGCTGGAGGCGGTCGCGTCGACCACGCAGCTGCTGCTGCAGGATGTCGACGAGGGGACTGCGCCGCCAGCCAAGTGGTTCACGCTCGCGACCCAGGGCGACTACATCGTGCTGCAGGCGCATGCCAGTCCGACGCTGCCGGGCGCGACGCTGCGCCATCACCTCTGGAACGCCGCGCGCGGCGCGGTGCTGACCTCGGCCACGCTGACCAGCTGCGGCCGCTTCGACTTCTTCCTCAAGGAAGTCGGCTTGTTCGCCGACCCGGCCATGGTCGCGCTCGAGGTGCCGAGCCCGTTCGACTTCGAGCGCCAGGGCCGCCTGGTGCTGGTCGACAACCTGCCCGACCCCAAGGACGCCAAGTTCTACAACGAGGCCATGGTACGTGCGCTGCTGCGCGACCTGCAGCGCGTCGAGCATGGCGCGCTGGTGCTGTTCACCTCGCGCGCCCAGCTCAAGCTGGCCGATGAGTCGCTGCCAGACGAGTTGCGCGAGATCGTGCTGGTGCAGACCGCGCTGCCGCGCTTCCAGCTGCTCGCGCGCCACCGCGAGCGCGTCGCGGCTGGCCTGCCGTCGGTGATCTTCGGCATGCAGTCCTTCGGCGAGGGGCTGGATCTGCCGGGCCAGCTGTGCGAGGACCTGTTCATCACCAAGCTGCCGTTCGCGCCGCCCGACGATCCGGTCGGCGAGGCGCGTGCCGAGTGGCTGCGCCAGGTCGGGCGCGACCCCTTCGTCGAGCTGGTGGTGCCGGCGACCGCGATCCGGCTGGCGCAGTGGGTGGGCCGCGCGATCCGCACCGAGGACGACGAGGCCCATGTGACCTGCTACGACCGCCGCCTGAGCCAGACCAGCTACGGCCAGCGCCTGCTGCAGGGCCTGCCGCCGTTTACGCGCATCACGCAGCGGGGTTGAGGACGGCCTGGATTTTTCCCCAGATGGGGCTTGCGTTTCGATGTTCTTTGGTTACAGTGCATGTCTGATAACGGTAGGCAATAAAAAATTTCATCAAGGTGAGAAAATGGCCGAGTTGAGCATTCCCGACTGGTCTTCCGAATTGAGCGTGGGAAACCCGCAAATCGATGCCCAGCACCGGCAGCTGATCCTGCTCGGCCAGCAGGCGATGGAACTGCTGCATGCGCCGCAGCCTGATGCGCGGCGCTTTCATCAGCTGCTCAACGACATCACCGATGCGGTGCGTCTGCATTTCGAGACCGAGGAAGCAGTGCTGCAGGCAAACCACTATCCGTTGCTGGGGGAGCACCGGGCACACCACGACCGTTACATCGAGCAGTTGACCGAGCTGCTGTATGACGGTACCAACGGCGCGCTGAACGAGGCGGAACTGGCCAGGCTGACCTATGAGTTGGTGGTGCAGCATGTGGTCGAGGAGGACCTGCCGCTCAAGGCCTACATGCAGCCGGCCGGGCGGCACTGAGCCGCGGCCGCATCAGTCGCCGAGACCGCCACCAGGACCATCAAGACCACCAAGGGCGCGCAGCAGCCGCTCCGGGCTGGCCGGCACGTCGAGCCGGACAGGTTGTCCGTCGCCGCGCGCCTGCGCCACCGCGTCGCGCAGCGCCTCCCAGACGCTGATCGCGAGCATGAAGGGCGGCTCGCCGACCGCCTTGCTGCCAAAGACGTTGTCCTGGCGATTCGCCTCGGGCCAGAGCGCGACATGCAAATGCGCCGGAACGTCGCCGGCGGTCGGAATCTTGTAGCTGCCGGGCCCGCGCGTGAGCAGGCGACCGGCATCGTCACGGACCAGTTCCTCGCAGGTCAGCCAGCCCATGCCCTGGACGAAGCCGCCCTCGATCTGGCCAATGTCGATCGCTGGGTTCAGGCTGCGCCCGACGTCGTGCAGGATGTCGATCGCCAGCACCCGGTGCTCGCCGGTCAGCGTGTCGAGCGCGACTTCGGTGCAGGCGGCGCCGTAGGCGAAGTAGAAGAATGGCCGGCCGCTCAGCGTGTCCTTGTCGTAGTGGATCCCGGGCGTGCGGTAGAAGCCGTCGCTCCAGAGCGGGATGCGATTGGCGTAGGCCTGCGCCACCACATCGGTCCAGGCCCTGGTTGCCTTCGGGCTCTCGACCCGGCCCTGCGCGAAGCGCACCGCGCCAGCACCGCAGCCGTCGAGCCCGGCGACGAAGGCCGCGAGCTGCTGCCGGATCTGGCGCGCAGCGTACTGCGCGGCGCGGCCGTTGAGGTCGGTCCCGCTCGATGCCGCGGTGGCCGAGGCGTTGGGCACCCGGGCGCAGTCGCTCGCGCTCACCCGCACCCGCTCGAAGGGCACGCCAAGCTCGTCGGCGACGATCTGCGCCACCTTGGTGTGCAGGCCTTGTCCCATCTCGGTGCCACCGTGGTTCAGCAGCACGCTGCCGTCGGTGTAGACATGGACCAGTGCGCCGGCCTGGTTCAGCAGCGTGGCGGTGAAGCTGATGCCGAACTTGACCGGCGTCAGCGCCAGCCCGCGCTGGATGACCGGGTTGGCCGCGTTCCAGGCCGCGATTGCGGCGCGCCGCTCGCGATAGTGCGCGCTGGCAGCGAGCTGGCCGATCAGAGGCTGCAATATGTTGTCCTGCACCGTCATGCCGTAGGGCGTGACGTTGCGCTCCTGCTGGCCGTAGAGGTTGGCCAGCCGCACGTCGAGCGGGTCGCGCCCCAGGTAACGCGCGATCTCGCCCAGGATGGTCTCGATCGAGAGCATGCCCTGCGGCCCGCCGAAGCCACGGAAGGCGGTGCTGCTGGGCTTGTGGGTGCGGCAGCGCCAGCTGTGGATCGCGACGTTTTCCAGGTAGTAGGCGTTGTCGCTGTGGAACACCGCGCGATCGCAGACCGGGCCCGACAGGTCGGCCGAGAAGCCGCAGTCGGCCAGCTGGGTGAGCTCGAGCGCGAGCAGCCGGCCGTCATCGTCGAAGCCGGCCTCCCAGTCGAAGGAAAAGGCATGGCGCTTGCCGGTGATCACGAAGTCGTCCTCGCGGTCCAGCCTGAGCTTGACCGGGCGCTTGAACCGGTGCGCGGCAAGCGCGGCCCAGACCGCGATCTGGCCGGCCTGGGTTTCCTTGCCGCCGAAGCCGCCGCCCATGCGCCGGCAGACCACCTGCACGTCGTGGCTGGCCAGCCCGAGCGCGCTGGCGATCCAGTGCTGCACCTCGCCGGGATGCTGGGTGCTGGAATGCACCAGCCACTGGTGCTGCTCGCCGGGAATCGCGTAGGCGACCTGGCCCTCGAGGTAGAGATGCTCCTGCGCGCCGGACTCGAAGCTGCCACGCAGCCGGTGTGGCGCGCGGGCCAGTGCCTCGGCGACGTTGCCGCGCGCCAGGTGTACCGGTGGCGTCACATATTGCCCGGCCGCGTGTGCGGCGCGCGCCGACAGCAGCGCGGGCAGCGGCTCGGCCAGCACCTTCACCAGCCGCGCCGCGCGCCGCGCGGTCTCGCGGTCGGTGGCGACGACGAGGCCCACCACCTGGCCGGCGTAGAGCAGCTCGCCTTGCGCCAGGATCGGCTCGTCGCGCACCTGGGCCGCGAGCACGGGATCGCCCGGAATGTCGGCCGCCAGCAGCAGGCCTGTCACGCCAGGTAGCGCGAGCGCCACGCTGGCATCGACGCCAAGCAGGCATCCGTGCGCCAGCGGCGACAGCACCGGGGCCGCCTGCAGCGTTCCGGCCAGTTCTGGCAGGTCGTCGACATAGCTGGCGTCGCCCGTGACATGCGCGTGCGCGCTCTCGTGCGGCAGCGAGCGGCCGCAGGCGCCTGGTGGCGTCGGCATGCCGGCTTGCAGGCCTTTCGGGGTCAGCGACAGATGGTGCAGCTGGCTCATGGGCGGACCTCCTGTGCGACGGCCGCGTGCGGCGCGAGCGGCTGCAGCCCGGCCAGTCCGGCAGCAAATGGCAGGGACTCGGCCTGGCTCTCGAGCCAGCTGCGCCAGAGCAGGTTCGCCAGCACGCGGCGGCGGTAGGTGCTGCTTGCGCGCAGGTCGGACAGCGGCTCGAATTCCTGCTCCAGCACGGCCATGGCGGCGCGCACGGTGTCGGCGTTCCAGGAGCGGCCGGCGAGCGCCATTTCTGTCTGCCGAGCGCGCATCGGAGTCGCTGCCATGCCGCCCACGCCGATCGAGGCCGCCTGCACCAGGCCGCTGCCCAGCTGCAGCGACAGCGCCAGGCTCAGCGCCGAGATGTCGTCTTCCTGCCGGCGGGAGATCTTGTAGGCGCGGGTCCAGTGCCCGCTCAGGCTCGAGCTGTCCAGCGGCGGCCGGCCGGGCAGCGGGATCTCGATCGCCGCCAGCAGCTCGTCGGGTGCCAGGATGTTGCTGCGGTAGCCGGTGTAGAAGTCCTCGACCGCGACGCGGCGTTCGCAGACCATTCCGCTGGCAGGGTCGAGCCGTGCCAGCACGAGCTGGGCGCGCAAGGCGATGAGTGGCGGCATGCCGTCCCCCACCGGCGAGCCGTTGACGACATTGCCGCCCAGCGTGCCGGTCTGCCGCACCGGCGCACCGGCGAAGCGCTCCAGGTAGTCGTCCAGTCCCGGCCAGTGCTGTCGCAGCGCGGCGAAGGCATCGTCGAGCGTCGCCGCCGCACCGATCGAGAGCAGTCCGCCAGAACAATCGATGCGGCGCAACTCCTGCACGCGCATGAGGTCCAGCAGGCGCTCGTGCGACTGCAGGCCCTTGGTGATGCCGAGCACGAGATCGGTGCCGCCCGCGACGACCCGCGCCTCGGGCCAGCGCGACCTGATGCGCAGTGCCTGCGCCAGCTTGCGCGGTGCCAGATGGCAGGGCGGCAAGGCAGCTTCTTCCGCTTGAGTGGCTTCTACACCGATGCCATCGCTGGCAGGGGCCAGGGCCATTTCGCGCAGCAGCGCGCGCAGGCCGGCCTCGTCGATCTTGGCTGGCGGCAGCGCAGCCATCGCCTGGGCAGCGTCCAGGATCGGCCGGTAGCCGGTGCAGCGGCACAGATTGCCCGAGAGCGCCTGTCCGACCTGGGTCCGGCTGGGCGGAACGGCGTCCGGGCCGCCTTGCTGTTGCAGCGCAAACAGGCTCATGACGATGCCAGGCGTGCAGAAGCCGCATTGCGAGCCATGGGCTTCGACCATGGCCTGCTGCGCCGGGTGCAGCGCCGCGCCTTGCAGATCCAGCCGCGGGTCCTGCGCCAGGTCACCGGCCGTCCACAGTGCCATGCCATCGATCGAGTGTGCGAGCCGGATGCAGCTGTTGCTCGCGCGCCAGCGCAGCGCGTCGCCTTCCAGGCCGGCCAGCACCACGGTGCAGGCGCCGCAGTCGCCCGAGTTGCAGCCTTCCTTGACCGCCTTCAGGCCCAGGTCCTCGCGCAGCAGGGCGAGCAGAGTGCGGTCGGGCCGTATGCCAGGCAGTGAAACGATGGCGCCGCGGTGGACGAAGCGGAGTGGCTGAGGCTGGACTGGCATGTCGTATTCCATCGGGCCTTGCGGCCCCGTGCAACATGGCTGTCATCCTATCCCGGCCGCTGCCTGACTGGAAGGCAACTGGACCGGTATTTCCCCGCCGGATCTGCCGGCTGTCACAATCGGCGGTTTACGACCCCGAATAAAATCACGGACTTTTTCCCATCATGAACCACCCCGCCAGACTCGAGCTCAGCGGGATCAGCAAGCGCTATCCCGCGGTGCTCGCCAACGACGCCGTCTCGCTGAGCGTCGCGCCCGGTGCGATCCACGCCGTGCTGGGCGAGAACGGCGCCGGCAAGTCCACGCTGATGAAGATCATCTACGGCGTGGTCAAGCCCGACGCCGGCGAGGTCCGCTTCAATGGCCAGCCGGTCCAGGTGCGCAACCCGCACGAGGCGCGCGCGCTCGGCATCAGCATGGTGTTCCAGCACTTCAGCCTGTTCGACACGCTGACCGTGGCCGAGAACGTCTGGCTCGGCCAGGAGCGCAGCACCAGCCTGGAACAGGTTGCGCGCGACATCGAGGCCAAGGCGCGCGAATACGGCCTCGACGTCGATCCGCAGCGTCCGGTGCACACGCTCAGCGTGGGCGAGATGCAGCGGGTCGAGATCATCCGCGCGTTGCTGACCAAGCCCCAGCTGCTGATCCTCGACGAGCCGACCTCGGTGCTGACGCCGCAGGCGGTCGAGCGCCTGTTCGTCGTGCTGCGCCAGCTCGCCGACGAGGGCTGCTCCATCCTCTACATCAGCCACAAGCTGCACGAGATCCGCGAGCTCTGCCATGAATGCACGGTGATGCGCGCCGGCCGCGTGGTCGCCAGCTGCGACCCGAGCCAGGAGAGCAACGCCTCGCTGAGCCGGCTCATGATGGGCGCCGAGCCCGAGCGGCTGACCAGCCGCCGTGACGCGCCTGGCGCGGTCCGGCTCGAGGTCGCCAGCCTGAGCCTGCCGAGCGAGGATCCCTTCGGCACCGACCTGCATGGCATCTCGCTGCAGGTGAGAGCCGGCGAGGTGGTCGGCATCGCGGGCGTTTCGGGCAACGGACAGGGCGAGCTGCTGTCGCTGCTGTCGGGCGAGGATAGGCGGGCGCCGGCCGGCTCGGTGCGCATGGACGGCGAGGATGTCTCCCGCGCCAGCCCCGGGCTGCGGCGCAAGCATGGCCTGCATTTCGTGCCCGAGGAGCGGCTGGGGCGCGGCGCCGTGCCGACGCTGAGCCTGGCGCAGAACCTGCTGTTGACGCGCCACGAGTCGGTCGGCCGGCTGGGCTGGCTCAGCCTGGACCAGCTGCAGGCGCATGCGCGCCAGATCATCGAGCGCTTCCAGGTCAAGGCCGGCGGGCCGCAGGCGCAGGCGCGCTCGCTGTCGGGCGGCAATCTGCAGAAGTTCCTGGTCGGGCGCGAGATCGACGGCGGCCCGCGCCTGCTGATCCTGAGCCAGCCGACCTGGGGCGTCGACGTCGGCGCCGCCGCGCATATCCATGCCGAGATCCTGGCGCTGCGCGATGCCGGCTGCGCGGTGCTGGTCGTCAGCGACGAGCTCGACGAGCTGCTCGAGCTCTGCGACCGGCTCCATGTGATCGCGGGTGGCCGGCTGTCGCCCGCCTTGCCGCGCGCCGAGGCCAGCGTCGAACGCATCGGTGCCTGGATGTCTGGCTTGTGGAGCGACGCACCGGCCGCAGCCCAAACCAAGGAGTCTGCCAATGTTCAAGGTTGAGATGCGCGCCCAGCCATCGGCCTGGTGGCGCTATGCCTCGCCGCTGCTGGCGCTGGCCATCACGGTGCTGGTGGGGGTGTCGCTGTTCGCGCTGCTCGGCAAGGATCCGATCAAGGGCCTGCAGGTCTTCTTCTGGGAGCCGGTGCGCACGCCCTACGCGCTCGGCGAGCTGCTGCTCAAGGCCACGCCGCTGCTGCTGATCGCGCTCGGTCTCGCGGTCTGCTTCCGCTCCAACGTCTGGAACATCGGCGCCGAGGGCCAGTTCGTGCTGGGCGCCTTGACGGGCGGCGGCGTCGCGCTGCTGGCCGGGCCCGACAGCGGACCGTGGATGTCGGCTGCGGTACTGCTTGCCGGCGTGGCCGGCGGCATGGCCTGGGCCGGCATCACCGCGCTGCTGCGCGACCGCTTCCATGCCAACGAGATCCTGGTCAGCTTGATGCTGGTCTATGTCGCGGTGCAGCTGCTGGGCTATTTCGTCTACGGTCCCTGGAAGGATCCGATGGGCTACAACTTCCCGCAGAGCAAGACCTTCGAGGCTGCCGCACGCATTCCGCGCCTGTTCGAGGGCTCGCGCCTGAACCTGGGGCTGCCGATCGCCTTGCTGCTGGCGGCCGGCATCTGGGCCTACCTGTTCCGCACCCTGTCGGGCTATGCGCTGCAGGTCGGCGGCCTGGCGCCGGCGGCGGCGCGCTTCGCGGGCTTCTCGTCGCGGCGTGCGCTCTGGCTGGCGCTGCTGCTCTCGGGCGGCCTGGCCGGCCTGGCCGGCGCGCTCGAGGTCGCGGGTCCGATCGGCCAGCTTACCCCTTATGTGCCGGCCGGCTACGGCTTCGCGGCCATCATCGTGGCCTTCGTCGGCCGCCTGCATCCGGCCGGCATCGTGCTGTCCTCGCTGCTGATGAGCCTGTTCTACATCGGCGGCGAACTCGCGCAGTCGCGCCTGGGCCTGCCCAAGTCGATCACCGGCGTGTTCCAGGGCCTGCTGCTGTTCTCGCTGCTGGCCTGCGACACGCTGATCGCCTATCGCATCCGCTGGAGGAAATGAGATGGAGCAAACTGCGCTGCTGTTCGCCGCCTCGCTCAACTCGGGCACCGCGCTCGCGCTGGCCGCGCTCGGCCTGCTGATTAACGAGCGCGCCGGCATCGTCAACCTGGGTGCCGAGGGCATGATGCTGTGCGCCGCGCTGGCGGGCTTCGCGACCGTGGTCCACACCGGCAGCATGCCGCTGGGGCTGCTGGCGGGCATGCTGGCCGGCGCGCTGCTCGCCGCGCCGCTGGGCTGGCTGACGATCTGGCTCAACACCAACCAGTACGCGACCGGGCTCGCGCTGAGCCTGTTCGGCGTCGGTTTCTCGGCCTTCGCCGGCACTGCCTACGTCCAGGCCAAGCTGCCCGAACAGGCGCAGTTCGCCGTGCCGCTGCTGTCGGACCTGCCCTGGTTCGGCCCGGCGCTGTTCCGCCACCATCCGGTGGTCTACCTGGCGATCGCGCTGACCTTCGCGCTGGTCTGGTGGCTCTATCGCACCCGCGCCGGGCTGGTGCTGCGCAGCGTGGGCGAAAGCCCGGAGTCGGCGCACGCGCTCGGCTACCCGGTGCGCTGGATCCGCTTCGCCGCCGTGCTGGCGGGCGGGGCGCTCTGCGGCCTGGCCGGCGCCTATGTCTCGACCGTCTACACGCCACTGTGGGTCGAGGGCATGATCGCGGGCAAGGGCTGGATCGCGCTGGCGCTGACGACGTTTGCGACCTGGCGGCCGGCACGTGTCTTGCTTGGTGCCTACCTGTTCGGTGCCGTCACCATGGTGCAGTTCCACCTGCAGGGCCAGGGCGTCAACCTGCCGAGCCAGGCCTTGACCATGCTGCCCTATCTGGCGACCATCGTGGTGCTGGTGCTGATCTCGCGCAACCCGCGCTGGATCCGCATCAACATGCCGGCCTCGCTCGGCAAGCCTTTCTATCCCGGGGCCTGACCCCTCCCGTCCTGTCTGCCATTTTTCACAAGGAGTTGTATGACTGATCACGCCAAGCGTTCCTGGATCAAGGTCGTCGCGCTGTCCGCGCTCGCGGCCGCCGCGCTCACCGCCTGCGGCAAGAAGGAGGAGGCGTCCAAGCCTGCCGAAGCTCCGGCAGCGGCCAAGCCCGAGCCGCTCAAGATCGCCTTTGCCTACGTTGGCCCGGTCGGCGACGGCGGCTGGACCTTCGCGCACGACAATGCGCGCAAGGCGCTGGAAGCCGAGTTCGGCGACAAGATCCAGACCAGCTTCGTCGAGAGCGTGCCCGAGGGCGCCGACGCCGAGCGCGTCTTCCGCGACATGGCCGCGCAGGGCAACAAGCTGGTGTTCGGCACCAGCTTCGGCTACATGGAGCCGATGAACAAGGTCGCGGCCGACTTCAAGGACGTCAGGTTCGAGCACGCCACCGGCTACAAGACCACCGACAACCTGCGCACCTACGACAGCCGCACCTACGAGGGCGCCTACATGGCCGGCGTGATCGCCGGCGGCATGACCAAGAGCAACACCCTGGGCGTGGTCGCGTCGGTGCCGATCCCCGAGGTGATCCGCAACATCAACAGCTTCACGCTCGGCGCGCAGTCGGTCAATCCCAAGGTCAAGACCAAGGTGGTGTGGGTCAACAACTGGTTCGATCCGCCCAAGGAGACCGAGGCCGCGACCTCGCTGATCAACGGCGGCGCCGACGTGCTGATGCAGAACACCGACTCCTCGGCCGTGCTGCAGACCGCCGAGAAGATGGGCAAGCGCGGCTTCGGCTGGGACAGCGACATGACCGCCTACGGCCCCAAGGCCCACCTGGGTTCGGCCACCATCAACTGGGCTCCCTACTACAAGAAGGCGGTGTCCGACGCGCTGGCGGGCAGCTGGAGCACCGGCCAGGCCTGGTGGGGCGTCAAGGAAGGCGCGATCGACCTGGTCTCGATCGCCGCCGA
>CAZJQH010000058.1:0-11824 GCA_964547895.1 uncultured Chitinophaga sp.
GTCTGGGCGAACAGCCAGAAGGCGATCACGCCCATGATGATGCCGAACAAGAGGCGGTCATTGCCCTTGTATGGCAGGTTGCTGGTCGAGGTACTCATGGATAAGCCCTTTGAGTTCGTTGCTAAGCGGCGGAGACTGGAATCGTCAGAATCCAGCCGGGCCGAAACTAACTTAAGCGTCATGTGCTTGCAAGCAGTTCCGGAATGGAAACCAGACCAGCCTTCTTGCAAATGCTCAAACAAATTAAGCTGAACTCAATAATAGAAAGCAAAGATGAACACAACGAGCAGATTTGTTGCTTTTGCCAGGGGTTTTGTTAACCCTTGTTAACAACAGACCCGCAATCCTGCCGTGCAATGCTGGCAGGCATCTGGCCAAGCCAGCCCTGCGCAGCAGCAGGCATGGGGGGGGAGGCCAGCTGGCCCTGGCTCGACTGCCTTCAGTAGACCTGCGTGCCCTGGCTGGCTGCAGCCGGGTCAGCGCCCGGCGCACCAGCGCCGCCCTTAAAATGGGCCGCCAGATCGGTGGCCGCGCGCACCATCAGCGAGGTATCGACGCCCACCGCGACGAACTGGGCGCCTGCGTCCAGGTACATCTGCGCCAGCGCCTTGTCGGCCATCAGCAGGCCGGCGGCCTTGCCGGCAGCGCGTACGGTGGCAATCCCGTCTAGGATGACGCGCTGCACCTCCGGGTGTCCGGGCTGGCCGCGCAATCCCATCGAAGCCGACAGGTCGACCGGGCCGAAGAAGACGCCGTCGACGCCCTCGGTGGCGACGATCGCGTCGAGGTTGCGCACCGCCGTGGTGGTCTCGACCTGCACCAGCAGGCACATCTCGGCATCGGCCTGGTCGATGTAGTCGCTGATCTGGTTCCAGCGCGAGGCACGCGCCAGCTGGGCCCCGACACCGCGGATGCCAAATGGCGGATAGCGCATGGCGCGCGCCAGCAGCGCGGCCTGCTCGGCGGTGTCGACCATCGGGATCAGCAGGGTCTGGGCGCCGATGTCGAGATACTGCTTGATCAGGGCCACGTCGCCCTGCACCGGCCGCACCACCGCCTGTACCGGATAAGGCGCCATCGCGCGCAGCTGCTCGAGCACGGTCTGCACGCTGTTGGGAGCATGCTCGCCGTCGAGCAGCAGCCAGTCGAAGCCGCAGCCGGCCAGCGCCTCGGCCGCATTGGCATCGGCCATGCCGACCCAGCAGCCGATCTGGGCCTTGCCCTCCTTCAGCGCTGCCTTGAACAGGTTGCGGGGTATGGTCATCATGGCAGGGGCTCCTTGGCAAGGATGGGTAACAGACGGGATATCAGCGATGCTGACTTATACCAGAGCACTGCTGCTGAGGTCTGGCCGTTGAGGACTCGATCGCACCAAGCTTGTGCACAATTTGTGCTCACGCAAGATTTCGAGGTTTTTCTTGTAGCAGAATCGTCATTGTGTTCAACCAATGCACCAGAATGGATCACGCATGACGACCGCCAGCCTCGCCCAGTTTCTTGCCAGCGTCAACGACCGCAATCCCGGTCAACCCGAATTCATGCAGGCCGTCACCGAGGTGATGGAAAGCCTGTGGCCCTTCATCGAGCAGCACCCCAAGTATGC
Source organism: uncultured Chitinophaga sp. (assembly GCA_964547895.1). Taxonomy (GTDB): domain Bacteria; phylum Pseudomonadota; class Gammaproteobacteria; order Burkholderiales; family Burkholderiaceae_C; genus Malikia. Next base: position 1,604 of record CAZJQH010000058.1, read on the forward strand.
CGAGCAGGCCCTGCTCGAGCGCCTGGTCGAGCCCGAGCGCGTGGTCATGTTCCGCGTCTCCTGGGTCGACGACAAGGGCCGGGTGCAGGTCAACAAGGGCTACCGCATCCAGCACAGCATGTCGATCGGCCCCTACAAGGGCGGCCTGCGCTTCCACCCCTCGGTCAACCTGTCGGTGCTCAAGTTCCTGGCCTTCGAGCAGACCTTCAAGAATGCACTGACCACGCTGCCAATGGGCGGCGGCAAGGGCGGCTCCGACTTCGACCCCAAGGGCAAGAGCGCTGGCGAGGTCATGCGCTTCTGCCAGGCCTTTGCCTCCGAGCTGTTCCGCCATGTCGGCCCCGACACCGACGTGCCGGCCGGTGACATCGGCGTCGGCGGGCGCGAGGTCGGCTACATGGCCGGCATGTACAAGAAGCTGGCCAACAGCGCGGCCAGCGTGTTCACCGGCAAGGGCCTGAGCTTCGGCGGCTCGCTGATCCGCCCCGAGGCGACCGGCTACGGCACCGTCTACTTTGCGCAGGAAATGCTCAAGACCCGCGGCAAGTCCTTCGACGGCCTGCGCGTCTCGGTCTCGGGTTCGGGCAACGTGGCGCAGTACGCGGTCGAGAAGGCGATGGCGCTGGGCGCCAAGGTCGTGACCGTGTCCGACTCCAGCGGCACCATCATCGACGAGGACGGCTTCACGCCCGAGAAGCTGGCCATCCTGATGGACGTCAAGAACCACCACTACGGCCGCGTCAGCGACTACGCCGCGCGCACCGGCACCCGCTTCGAGGCCGGCGTTAGGCCCTGGCATGTGCCGGTCGACGTCGCGCTGCCCTGCGCGACCCAGAACGAGCTCGACGAGAGCGACGCCAGGACGCTGATCGCCAATGGCGTGATCTGCGTCGCCGAGGGTGCCAACATGCCCTCGACCATCGAGGCGGCCAAGGCCTTCGAGGCCGCTGGCGTGCTGTATGCGCCGGGCAAGGCGTCGAATGCCGGTGGCGTGGCGACCTCGGGCCTGGAAATGAGCCAGAACGCGCTGCGCCTGTCCTGGGGCCGCGAAGAGGTCGACGCCCGCCTGCTCGAGATCATGCGCAACATCCACGCCGCCTGCCTGAAGTACGGCAAGCGCGCCGACGGCAGCGTGAGCTACATCGACGGCGCCAACATTGCCGGCTTCGTCAAGGTGGCCGACGCCATGCTGGCGCAGGGCGTGATCTGAGCCTCATCAGCCCGCAGCGCCGGGCTGGCGGCCCAGCCGGAACCACAACGCATAAAGCGCCGGCACGAACAGCAGCGAGATCACCGTGCCGACCGCGACGCCGCCGATCAGCACATAGGCCAGCGGGCCCCAGAAGCTGTCGAAGGTCAGCGGCACGAAGGCCAGCACGGCCGCCAGCGCGGTCAGGATCACCGGGCGGGCACGGTGCACCGCCGCCTCCACCACCGCCGACCAGGCATCCATGCCCTCGTCGAAGTTGTCCTGCACCTGCTGGGTCAGGATCATGGTGTTGCGCATCAGGATGCCGGCCAGGCCGATCAGGCCCAGCAGCGCGACGAAGCCGAAGGGCTGCCGGAACAGCAGCAGCGCCAGCACCGCGCCGATCAGGCCCAGCGGCGCGGTCGCCACCACCATGAAGGTGCCCGAGAACGAGCGCATCTGCAGCATGACGAAGATCAGCATCAGCGCCAGCATGACCGGCTGCAGCTTCTGGATCGAGCCGTCGGCCTTGCCAGACTGCTCGACCGAGCCGCCGATGTCGATCCGGTAGCCTGCGGGCAGGCGCTCGCGCAGCTCGGCCATCTGGTCCCAGAGCGCGTGGGTCACGTCGGGCGGCTGGGCGCCTTCGACGTCGGCGTTGACGGCCAGGAAGCGCTCGCGGTTGTAGCGCTTGATCACCGGGTCCTCGTAGCGCACCTCGATTCGCCCGACCTGGGCCAGCGCCAGCTTGCGGCCGTCCTGGCTGCGCAGCTCGATCTGCTCGGGCAGCAGCACGCCGCCGGCTCGGTCGGCGCGGGCCTGCAGCTGGACGGTGCGGATGTCCTGGCGCAGCTCGGTCACCGGCACGCCGCCGAGCTGGAACTGCAGCTGCTGCGCGAGTTCGCGCGGCGTCAGTCCCATCTGGCGCAGCCGGTCGAGGTCGGCGTCGATCTGCAGCACCGGCGCGCGCTCGTCCCAGTCCAGGTGGGCGTTGCGCGTGTGCGGGTGGGTCGCCATCAGCTCGCGCAGCTCGTTGCCGATGCGGCGCAGCTCGACCGGATCGGGCCCGATGATGCGGAAGCTCACCGGCCAGGGCACCGGGGGGCCGAACAGCAGCCGGGTCACGCGCACCCTCGCCTCGGGGAACTCGCCGGCGTCGATGCGGCGCTGCAACTCGTCCATGATGCGGTTGCGCGCCGCCGCGTCGTGGCCGATCGCGATCAGCTTGGCGAAGGCCGGATCAGGCTGCTCCGGGTTGGCCGAGATGAAGAAGCGCGGCGCGCCGGCTCCGACATAGGATGACAGCGTGCGCACCTCGGGCATCCCGGCCAGGATGGCCTCGAGCCGGTGCACCGTGGCCTCAGTGCTGCCGATGGCGCTGCCCTGCGGCAGGTTGACGCTGACCAGCACCTCGGGCCGGTCCGAGCCGGGGAAGAACTGCTTCTGCACCAGCTGGGCCATGGCGAACACGCTCAAGCCCAGCAGCAGCAAGGTGGCCCCGACCACGGTCTTGCGCCGGCGCACGCAGGCGGTGATCAGCGCGCGCAGGCGCTGATAGAGCGGGGTCTGGTAGAGGCTGTCGCCGTCGTGCTTGTCGTAGCGCGGCAGCATCTTCACGCCCAGGTAGGGCGTGAAGGTAACGGCCACGGCCCAGGACACGATCAGCGCGAAGGCCAGCACCCAGAAGATGTTGCCCGCGTACTCGCCGACGCCGGACTGGGCAAAGCCGATCGGCACGAAGCCGGCCACCGTGACCAGGGTGCCGAACAGCATCGGCGCGGCGGTCACGTTCCAGGCATGGCTGGCGGCGCGGACCCGATCCCAGCCCTCCTCCATCTTCACGATCATCATCTCGATCGCGATGATGGCGTCATCCACCAGCAGGCCGAGCGAGATGATGAGAGCGCCCAGCGTGATGCGGTCCAGGTTGACGCCGGCGAGCTTCATCAGCAGGAAGGTCAGGCCCAGCGTGAGCGGCACCGCGATGCCCACCACCAGGCCAGCGCGCCAGCCGATCGCCAGCATGCTGACCGCCATCACCACCGCCACCGCGACCAGGAACTTGATCTGGAACAGGTTGACCGCCTGGCTGATGGCGTCGGTCTGGTTGGTCAGCGGGTTGAGCTCCATGCCCAGCGGCAGCCGGGCCTGCTCGGCGGCGACGAACTCGCCCAGGCGCTGGCCGAAGGCCAGGCCGTTCTCGCCCTTGCCCATCACCACGCCCAGCAGCAGCGCGTCCTGGCCGCGGCTGCGTACCAGGTAGCTGGGCGGGTCCTCGTGGCCACGGCGTACGCTGGCGATGTCGGACAGGCGGATCAGGCGGCTGCCCACCCGCAGCGGCAGCGCGGCGAGACGTTCGGGGTCGGACAGGTCGGCCATCACGCGCAGGTAGGCGCGCGGGCCTTCAAGCTCGAGCGAGCCGGCCGGCAGCAGCTGGTTGCTGGCGTCGATGGCATCGAACACCGCCTGCGGCGACAGCCCGAGGTTGTTGAGCCGCGCCATGTCGAAGTCGAGGAAGACGCGCTCGGGCCGCTCGCCGATCAGCAGCGCCTTGTGCAGGCCAGGCAGGCGCTGCAGCCGGTCGCGGATCGCCTCGGCCTCGCGCGTGAGCTCGTTGAGCGGCAGGCCCGGCGCGGTCAGCGCCATCAGCGAGAAATAGACATCGCCGAAGTCGTCATTGACCACCGGCCCGATCACGCCGCGCGGCAGACGAGCAGCCTCGTCCTGCATGCGCTTGCGCACCTGGTAGAACAGGTCGGGCACCTTCTGGCTGGGCGTGTGGTCGTGGAACTCGACCTGCAGGTCGGCGCGGCCCGGCCGGATGGTGGTCTCGATCTTGTTGAGGTACTCCACCTCCTGGATGCGTTTTTCCAGCCGGTCCACCACCTGGGACTGGAGCTGCTCGGCGCTGGCACCTGGCCAGACCGCCGACACCACCATCACGCGCACGGTGAAGGCCGGATCCTCGGCGCGCCCGAGCGAGAGGAAGGAATAGAGGCCCGCTGCCACCGACAGCAGGATGAAGAACAGCGTGACGGCGCGCTCGCGCACGGCCAGCGCCGACAGGTTCGGGAAGCTCATGGCGCCAGCTCCCGCACCGCCATGCCGGGGGTCAACAGATGGGTGCCGAGCGCGACGACCTTGTCGCCAACCGCCAGCGGACTCTGGATGCGGGCCTGGCTCGCGCCGAGCTCGATCACCTGGACCGGCACGGCCTGGGCCTTGCCGTCGACCACCCGCCACAGGCGCGGGCCATCGGCGCGTTCATCCAGGGCACCCAGCGGCACTTGCTGCTCCTGGCTGGCCTGGGCCGTGCCGGGCTGGCCGAGCACCAGCCGCACCACGCTGCCCAGCGGCCACGCCTCGGGCTGGCTGCCGGCATCGAGCCGGTAGCGGGCGCGCCAGGTCCGGCTGGCCGGATCGGCCGCACCGGCGACCTCGCGCAGCTGCACCGTCTGCGACTGGCCGCCAGTGCCTTCCACCCTGCCCTGCTGCGGCGCCGGTGGCGCTTTGGGCAGGTGGACCTCGATCTCGCGCTCGCCGGCCTGCGCCAGCGTGGCCAAGGGCTGGCCAGCGCTGACCACCTGGCCGGCCTCGGCCATGACCTCGGTGATGACGCCGGCACGCGCGGCCCGCAGCTCGGTGTAGCCGCGGGCATTCTTCGCCTGGGCCGCGCCGGCGCGCGCGACGTCGAGCCGGCTGAGCGCGTCGCGTTGAGCCAGCTCGAAGCGGTCCAGCGTCTGCGCGCTGACGAAGCCCTGCGCCACCAGCTGGCGCTGGCGTTCCAGCTCGCGCTGGGCCGTGGTCAGCGCGGCTTCGGCCGCTGCCAGCTGGGCGCTGGCCGCCTGCTCATTGGCCGCGACATCGCGCCCGTCAAGCGAGAACAGCAGCTGCCCGGGCTGGACCGACTGGCCAGCCTCGACATGGCGAGCCAGCACCCGGCCACCGAGCTGGAACGCCAGCGGAGTCTCGTGCCGGGCCTTCACGGTACCCGACAGCTGCAGCTGGCCGGCAGTCGCGCCTTGCAGCGCCACCGTCCTGACCCAGGGCACGGGGGTGGCGGCTTCGGGCTGGGCATCCTGAGGCGAGCAGGCCGACAGGCCCAGGGCCAGCGCGCAGGGCAGCAACGCCAGGCGGGCCCAGGAGATAGGGGAATTCATGGTTGCAGGTGAGGATGATCGTTGATATACACGCGATTATTCAGCATCTTGCCTGGTACCAGCCGCAGTACGGTGACAGGCCGCTGGATGCGTGCCTGATCCGGGCCTGGAACGGACATCGGATCGGACCTCGAGCAGGCTTGGCGCGGCGCCGGATTCGCGGCACACTGGCCCCATGATCAAGCTCAAGCAACGCCCTCTTCTGCTGGCCCTGCTGCTGGCCAGCGCCCTGGGTCTGGCGGCCTGCAACAACGAGCCGTCCGACGCCGACATCAGCGAGGCGGTGCTGCGCCAGGTCAACGCCCAGAGCACCACGCTCGAGCAGTGGCTGGGCAAGGAGATCGGCAAAGAGATCACGCGCGCCGCCCGCACCTTCAGCGGCGAGGTCAAGGGCGCGCGCAAGATCGGCTGCCAGCCCGACGGCGACCAGGCCTTCGTCTGCGATGTCGAGCTCGAGGTCGAGCACCTCGGCACCCTGCGCCGCGAGCCGGCGCGCTACCGCTTCGTCAAGGGCAGCGAGGGCTGGATGGTGGCGCGCTGAGGCTGGCGCCACCAAGAACTCAGTTCAGCGCCGCGGCCGGGCCGAAGAACTCGTAGCGCGTCTGCGCCTCGGGCACGCCGAGCGCCTGCAGGCCGCGCTTGACCACCGCCATGAAGGGCTTGGGGCCCAGGAAATAGGCGTCGACGTCGCGCGTCTCGGGCAGCCATTGCGCCAGGCGCTGCTGGTCGAGCAGGCCGGTGGCATCGACGCCGTCGGCTGCGCTGCCCTGCTCGTAGCAGTAGAAGCGGCGCAGCTGCGGGTGGCGTGCGGCCAGCTCGTCGATCGCGTCACGGAAGGCATGGACGGCGCGGTCACGCGCGCAGTGGATGAAATGCACCACGCGGCCGCTGGCCAGCGCCGCGTCGAGCATCGGCAGCATCGGGGTGATGCCGACGCCGCCACTGATCAGCACCACCGGCTTGTCGCCCGGCTTGAGCGTGAAATGGCCGGCCGGCGGGAAGACCTCGAGCGTGTCACCTTCGCGCACCTGGTCGTGCAGATGGCTCGAGACCAGGCCACCCGGCTCGCGCTTGACGCTGATGCGCAGGCCCTTGCCGTCGGACGAACCGGAAAGGGAATAGTTGCGGCGCTGCTCGACGCCATCGATGATGAGCCGCAGGCCCAGGTACTGGCCCGGCTGGTGGCCAATCACCGGACCGCCATCGACCGGCTCGAGGTAGAAGGAGGTGATCACGCTGCTCTCGGGCGTCTTGCGCGCGACGCGGAAGCTGCGCGCGCCGCGCCAGCCACCCGGAGCGGCTTCGGTTGCGGCATAGACCTGCTCCTCGGCGGCGATCAGGATGTCGGCCAGCTGCTGGTAGGCCGCGCCCCAGGCCTCGAGCACGGCGTCGGTGGCGATCTCGGCGCCCAGCACCTCGCGGATGGCGCGCAGCAGGCAGGCGCCGACGATGGCGTACTGGTCAGGCTGGACCTGCAGCGACACATGCTTGCTGATGATCTGCGCCGGCAGTTCGCCCAGGCCCTCGAGCCGGTCGATGTGGCGTGCGTACATCAGCACGCTGTTGGCCAGCGCACGCGGCTGGTCGCCGCTGGCCTGGTGGGCCTGGTTGAACAGCGGCCGGACCTCGGGGTGCTCGCCCAGCATGATCTTGTAGAAATGCGTGGTCAGGGCCTCGCCGCCGGTTTCCAGCAGCGGAATGGTGGCCTTGATGATGGCGCGTTGGGCGTCGGTCAGCATCGAATATGTCTCCTATGACATCAGGGTTGTGGTTGGTTGACAAGTCAACGCAATCCCTGTGCCAGTCTTGCATTCCATGATTATCAAGGACTTGCATGAAACCATGTTAAATAGACTCTTTCCTATCAGGAGTCATAATGACCCAAAAAAGGGTATTTATGACTACAACTGACTGGCTCCAGCCCCTCGTTTCCGTGCTGGAGGACCTGCCGCAGCAGATGCCGGAATCCGAGCGTTTCCAGCGCCTGCTGCGGGTGCTGCGACAGATCTTCGAATGCGATGCCGCCACGCTGCTGCAGCTCGACCAGGGCAGCCTGGTGCCGCTGGCAGTCGAGGGGCTCAGCGGCGATGCGATGGGGCGGCGCTTCCGGGTCGACCAGCATCCCCGGCTGGCGGCGCTGCTCGAGGCCGCCGGCCCGCACCGCTTTGCCGCCGACTGCGCGCTGCCCGACCCCTTCGACGGACTGATCGAGGGACTGCATGGCCAGCTGGAGGTGCATGACTGCATGGGTTGCGTGCTGCAGGTGGGAGGCCGCCCCTGGGGCCTGCTGACCCTGGACGCGCTCGCACCCGGCCGCTTCAGCGACGGGCAGCTCGCCATGCTGGAGGTCTTTGGCAAGCTGGCCGCCGCGACGGTCGGCGCGGTACTGGGCATACGCCGGCTCGAGCAGCTGGCCGAAACCGAGCACCTGCAGGCCGAGCGCTACCGGCGCGCCGCAGGCCAGCCGGGGCGGGAACTGATGGGCCAGAGCGCCGCGTTCAGGCAACTGCTCAAGGAAATCGATCTGGTGGGACCGAGCGAGCTCACCGTCCTGGTCACCGGCGAGACCGGCGTGGGCAAGGAACTGGTCGCCAGCGCCTTGCACGCGCGCTCGGGCCGGGCCGACCGGCCCCTGGTCAGCCTGAACTGCGCCGCGCTGCCCGATACGCTGGTGGAAAGCGAGCTGTTCGGTCATGTGCGCGGCGCCTTCACCGGCGCCGTCAGCGAGCGCCAGGGCAAGTTCGAGCTGGCCGACGGCGGCACCCTCTTCCTCGACGAGGTAGGGGAACTGCCGCTGCCGGTGCAGGCCAAGCTGCTGCGCGTGCTGCAGAGCGGCCAGCTGCAGCGGCTCGGCTCCGATCGCGAGCACCGGGTCGACGTGCGGCTGATCGTGGCCACCAACCGCGACCTGGCCGCCGAGGTGCGCGCCGGGCGCATGCGGGCCGACATCTATCATCGCCTGAGCGTCTATCCGCTGCCGGTGCCACCGCTGCGCGAGCGCGGGCGCGACGTGCTGCTGCTGGCCGGCTACTTCCTGGAGGAAAACCGCGCCCGGCTCGGCCTGGGCTCGCTGCGGCTCGACGCCAGCGCGCAAGACGCCCTGCTGCGCTACGACTGGCCTGGCAATGTCCGCGAGCTCGAGCACCTGGTCGGCCGCAGCGTGCTGCGGGCCCTGGGCCGGCAGGCGCAGCGTCCCCGCATCCTGAGCCTGGGCGCGTCCGACCTCGGCTTGACGGATCCGCCAGCACAAGCTGCAGCCAGCCCCTCTGGCGCCTCTGACCTCCCTGACGCGTCCGCCATGCCGGCCGTGCCGGCTGCACCCACCGGACTGCGCCAGGCGGTCGCCGCGCTGGAGCGACGCCTGATAGAGCAGGCGCTGCAGGCCCATCACGGCAACTGGGCCGCCGCCGCGCGCGAGCTGCAGCTCGACCGTGCCAACCTGGCTCGCATGGCCCGGCGGCTGGGCCTGGTCGAGGCCAGGCCGACTAGCTCAAACCGGTAGCTGGCGCTAAAGTCGGGCTTGGACAGCAACAGGGAGATCCGCATGAGCCAAGACAAGCAGGCCATCAGCTATCAGCAGCAGGGCTGGGACAGCCAGGATTGGGATCACATCATCGAGGCCAACGAGGCGATGCAGGACGCCGCGGAGGACCTCAAGCACGCGGTCAACAGCGGTGGCGGCGCCTTCGGCCCGGAGCGGCTGCGCACGCTGGCTGACAAGGCCGAATCGGTCGCCTCAGAGCTGCGGGCGATCTGCGCCCGCTATCGCTGAGCCCGCGCCGGCAGTGGCGTCCTGCAGGCATGCCAGCGCCAGGTCGTAGTCGAAGTTGCTGATGGCTGCCATCAGCGCTTGATGGCGCTCGCCCAGTCCGGCGCGCAGCAGGCCGGCCTGCTGTTCCGCCAGTTCCAGGCAGGCCGAGTCGGACTCGGCCAGCAGCTTTTGCAGCTGGGCGCAGACGGCGGAAAACTTTTCCCGCTCGAAAGGCACGGCGACGGATTCTGGAGTGGCGGAGGCTGCCAGGTGCGGCGACAGGGCGTTGATCAGCGGCTCAAGCCTGGTGCCGACTGCGTCGATCAGCGCGTCAATCTGCCCAGGCTGCACAGGCGCGGCGCCCTGCTCCAGTGCTTGCTGGAGCGCCTGCTCCAGGCTGGCGACGGTCGCGCTCAAGGCGCCGGCGCCGATCTGCGCAGCAACCCCTTTCAGGGTATGCGCCTGCCGCAGCGCCGTCCTGACATCGCCCTGCGCCAGCGAGGCCCGGATCGCCGACCCGAAATCCCTCTGGCCATCGACGAACCGGGACAGCAGCGACAGGTAGAGCCCGGGCTTGTCCATCGCCTGGCGCAAGCCGGTGACAACATCGATCCCGTCGAGCGCGTAGAGCGCAGCCGGCAGGGTTGGCGTCGTGGCTGCACCAGCGGCAGACGCGTATAGCGCCACAGTTGCCGCTTGGGCTTGGGGCCGGGTAGCGGGCTCGGCTGCAGCTGCGATCTTCGCCGGCAGCCAGGCCTGGAGCGTCTTCCACAGCATGGCCGGATCGATCGGCTTGGCGACATGGTCATTCATGCCGGCCTCCAGGCAGCGCTGGCGATCGCCCGCCATCGCATTGGCGGTCATCGCGATGATCGGCAGCGACCCGAAACCCGGCAGGGCACGGATCCTGCGCGTGGCCTCGAGGCCGTCCATCACCGGCATCTGCATGTCCATCAGCACCACGTCATAGCGCTGCTGCTGCACCTGCTCCAGCGCGGCGGCGCCGTCTGCGGCCAGATCCACTTCCAGGCCGAACTCCTGCAGCAGCGCCAGCCCGACCTCCTGGTTGATCTCGTTGTCCTCGACCAGCAGGGCACGCAGTCCGCGCAGCGCCTGGCGGC
>CAZJQH010000059.1:0-11811 GCA_964547895.1 uncultured Chitinophaga sp.
CAGCAGGCACATGAAGCGGTCGCCCGGCTTCTCGTAGACGATCATCTTGCGGAAGATGCTGATCTGGTCCAGACCGGCGTTGGTGCGCGAGTCGGACAGGAAGACCAGTCCGGCATTGAGTTTGACGGCGACGCAGTAAGTCATGTGGATGGCAGGAGTTTCTGGAGGAGGTAGAGCTGGTCCAGCGCTTCGCGCGGGGTCAGCGTGTCGGGGTCGATCGCGGCCAAGGCGAGCTCGACCCGGCTGGGTTCGGGCGTTGCAGCCGCTGGCGGCGGGGCGAACAGGTCGACCTGGGCCGTGGCGCTGGCGCTGTGGGCCTCGAGGGCCTCGAGGGCATGGCGGGCCTGCTGCACCACCGATGCCGGCACGCCGGCCAGGCGCGCGACCTGCACGCCATAGCTGCGGCTGGCAGGGCCGGGTTCGATCTGATGCAGGAAGACGATGTCGCGGCCCTGGCTCTCGACCGCGCTGACATGGACGTTGAGTGCCGCGCGGTGGGCAGCCGGGAACTCGGTCAGCTCGAAGTAGTGGGTGGCGAACAGCGCGAAGGCCTTGACCTTGTCGTGCAGGTGGGTCGCGATCGCGCTGGCAAGCGCCAGGCCGTCGAAGGTCGAGGTGCCGCGCCCGATCTCGTCCATCAGCACCAGGCTGTGCGGCGTGGCCGAGTGCAGGATCTGGGCCGCCTCGGTCATCTCGAGCATGAAGGTCGATTGCGCGTTGGCCAGGTCGTCGGCGGCGCCGATGCGGGTGTGGATGGCGTCGAGCGGCCCGAGGCGGCAGCTCTGCGCCGGCACATAACTGCCCATGCTCGCGAGCAGCGCGATCACCGCCACCTGGCGCATATAGGTCGACTTGCCGCCCATGTTGGGGCCGGTGATGACCTGCATGCGCGCCTTCGGTCCCAACACCGTGTCGTTGGGAATGAAGTTGCCGGCACCGGTCTCGGCCATGCGCGCCTCGACCACCGGGTGGCGGCCGGCGCGGATCTCGATGCAGGGCTGGGCGACGAATTCCGGCTCGCACCAGTTCAGCGTCAGCGAGCGTTCGGCCAGCGCGCACAGCGCATCCAGGCTGGCCAGCGCGCGCGCCAGATTCCCGAGTGCCTGCACATGCTGCTGCAACTGGTCGAGCAGGCCCTCGTAGAGCCATTTCTCGCGTGCCAGCGCGCGCTCCTGCGCCGACAGCGCCTTGTCCTCGAAGTTTTTCAGTTCGGGCGTGATGAAGCGCTCGGCGTTCTTGAGCGTCTGGCGCCGGCGGTAGTCGTCCGGTACCTTGTCCAGTTGCCCCTGCGTCACCTCGATATAGAAGCCGTGCACCTTGTTGAACTGCACGCGCAGGTTGGCGATGCCGGTGCGCGCGCGCTCGCGCGTCTCGAGCTCGAGCAGGAAGCCGTCGCAGTTGCCCTGGATAGCGCGCAGCTCGTCGAGGTCGGCATCAAAGCCATGATTGATCACGCCGCCGTCGCGCACCAGCGCGGCGGGCTCGGGCAGCAGCGCGCGGTGCAGCAGCACAGCGCAGCCCTCGGGCGGCTCGAGCTCGCGCGCCAGCTCGGCCAGCATGCTGTCCGGATGGCCGGGGGCGGGCTGTGACTGCAGCAGCTGCCACAGGCCCTGGGCGATGCCGGCCGACTTCTCCAGCGTGTTGACCAGGCCGACCAGCTCGCGCGGCCTGACCTGGCGCAGCGCGATACGCGCCGTGATGCGCTCGACGTCGGACGCGCCCTTGAGCGCGTGGCGCAGCGGCTCGTGCAGGCCGGCGCGCAGCGTGCCGATGGCCTCGAGCCGGCGGCGCGCCGGCGCGCGCTCGCGCGGCGGCTCCAGCAGCCAGCGCTTGAGCGTGCGGCTGCCCATGCCGGTCTGGCAGCTGTCGAGCAGCGAGAACAGCGTGGGCGCCGCCTCGCCGCGCAGCGTCTGGGTGAGCTCGAGGTTGCGCCGGGTCGTGGCGGGCAGGTCGATCAGCTCCTGCGGACGCGCCACCTGCAGCTGGCGCAGGTGCGCCAGCGCCTGGCCCTGGGTGTGCTCGGCGTAGTCGAGCAGTGCCGAGGCAGCGGCATGCGCCTGCGGCAGGTCCTGCGCGCCCCAGCCGGCCAGGCTGGCGGCCTGCAGCTGGGCGCAGAGCTTGCGCTCGCCCAGGGCCGGATCGAAGGCCCAGGCCGGCCGCAAGGCCAGGCTCAGCCGTGCGCCGGCGCCGTTCTGTGCCAGCGCCGGCCACTGGCGCTGCAACTCCTGCAGCTGCTGCTCGAACGCCGGCGTGACCTCGGCGCTGTGCAGCAGTTCGCTCGGACCGATGCGCACGATCCAGCTGCGCAGTTCGTCGGCCGGGCATTGCGCCAGCTGCAGCAAGCCCTGGGTGACGCTGAGCCAGGCCAGGCCGCAGGTGGCGCGCGGGCCCGCATGCACCGACAGCAGGATGGATTCGCTCTTGTCGCCCAGCAGCTCGGAATCGGTCAGCGTGCCGGGCGTGACCACCCGCACCACCTTGCGCTCGACCGGCCCCTTCGATGTCGCCGGATCGCCGACCTGCTCGCAGATCGCGACCGACTCGCCGAGCCGGATCAGGCGCGCCAGGTAGGTCTCGACCGAGTGGAAGGGGATGCCCGCCATCACGACTGGCTCGCCAGCCGACTGGCCACGCCGGGTCAGCGTGATGTCGAGCAGGCGCGCGGCCTTCTCGGCGTCCTCCCAGAACAGCTCGTAGAAGTCGCCCATCCGGTAGAACAGCAGCGTGCCCGCATGGTCCGCCTTCAGGCGCAGGTACTGCGCCATCATCGGCGTGTGCTGGTCGAGGTCGGAGCGGATACGGGACAGTGCTTTTTCGCTTGGCATCTATGAGGGGACGAGAGACATTGCGCTGCCGCTGGCCGGCAACTTGGACAGCATCGATTGTCGCAGGCCTTGCCGGCTTCAGCCTGCAACCACGGCCGGATCGACCTGGATCGAGTGCCGGATGGCGACAGCGCGCAGCCGTGTCCTGTTTGTCTTGAAGTGCGCAAAGTGCAATTTTGCAACCGTTGTCCTATACTGGCCCGAAACAGGAGGGAGGGCAGCATGGGACTGGCATGGAAACCTTGGCTGCGTCAGCGAGGCCCTGGCGGGCCTGCGCAATTGCAGCGGTACAGGCTGAACCGGCACTGACGGGAGGCGATGAAAATGGCGGACAGTCGCGCTGTCGCATTGCAGCCTTCGCTGCTCGATCGCCTGACCGACGAGGATCCCGGGCAGCGGGTCGACCCTAGTGATTCGCGCCTGCTGGGCAAGTCCGGCTTGAGGGCAGCAGTATTGCGCGACCTGGCCAGCCTGCTCAACGTCACCCGGCTTGACGCGTCGCAGCCGCTCGAGGCCTGGCCCGAGGTGGAGCGCTCGGTGCTCAACTACGGTCTGCCCGCCTTCGCCGGCGAGACCGCCTCCACGCTCGACGTCAAGGGACTCGAGCGGGCCATCCGGCTGGCCATCCTGCGCTTCGAGCCGCGCATCCTGGCCGATACGCTCGAGGTCCACGCGGTCGAGCAGGACAGCATGCTGGGCTGGCACAACGTGGTCTGTGTCACGATCAGTGGCCAGATCTGGGCCCAGCCGGTCCCGCTGGAAATGATGCTTCGCACTGAAATGGACCTCGAGACCGGCCTGGTATCGCTGTCCGAGTTCAAGGCCTAGGGGGAAGCGGGTGGATCGTCGTCTGCTGGACCACTACAACCGAGAGCTGCTGCATCTGCGCGAGCTCGGCGCCGAGTTCGCGGCCGAGTTTCCCAAGATCGCGGCTCGGCTCGGGCTGCAAGGCAGCGAGGTGGTGCTCGATCCCTATGTCGAGCGCCTGCTCGAAGGCACGGCCTTCCTGGCGGCGCGGGTCCAGCTCAAGCTCGATGCCGAGTTCCCGCGCTTCACCCAGCACCTGCTCGAGATGCTGCATCCGCACTATCTCGCGCCGACGCCGTCGATGCTGATCGCGCAGTTCCAGCCCATCCTGGGCGACGCCAACCTGGCGGCCGGTAGCTTGCTGCCGCGCGGGACCGCGATCCGCCACCTGCCGCCCCGCTCGGACGGCGTCGCCTGCGAGTTCCGCACTGGACGCGATCTCACGCTCTGGCCGCTGGAACTGACCGAAGCGCAGTACTTCAGCGTCGCCCCCGACCTGCCGCTCGAGCGGCAGGCGCTGGCGGGGAAATGCCGTGGTGGCGTCAGGCTCAAGCTGCGCGCCACCGCCGGCCTGCAGCTGGCGGCGCTCGAGCTCGACCAGCTGCGCCTCTTCCTGGGCGGTGCGACGGACGTCGCGCACCGGTTGCACGAGCTGATTGGCACCTCGGTGCAGGGGCTGCTGGTCCGTGCCGGCAATGCTGGCGACCAGGCCTGGTCGCTGCTGCCGGCGGCAAGCGTCAGGCTGGCCGGGTTCGACGCCGACGAGGCACTGCTGCCGCCCTGCAGTCGCAGCTTCGACGGCTATCGGCTGTTGCAGGAGTATTTCGCCTTTCCGGCCCGCTTCCTGTTCTTCGAGCTTGCCGGGCTGGCGCCCGCGCTGGCCGCGAGCCAGGGCAGCGAACTCGAGTTGGTCCTGCTGTTCGATCGCGGCGATCCCGGACTCGAGGCCCAGGTCACCGCCGGAAATTTCCTGCTCAACTGCGTGCCGGCGGTCAACCTGTTCGAGCGCCGGCTGGACCGGATCCAGGTTAACCAGGGTGAGCCGGAGTTCCATGTCGTGGCCGACCGCACCCGGCCGTCCGAATACGAGATCTACGACTTGCTCGAGGTGGCGGGCCTCGGCGCCAGCCAGGGCGAGCGTCAGTTCCGGGCCTTCTATTCGACTGCGCGTGACAGCGGGCGCAAGCCTGAGGGCTATTTCACCCTGCGGCGCGAGCCCAGGCTGCAACGCGGCAGCCAGCGCCATGGTCATCGCAGCACCGGCTATGTCGGCAGCGAGGTTTTCCTGTCGCTGGTCGACCCGCAGGAGGCCCCCTATCCGGAGGCCTTGCGCCAGCTCTCCTTGCGCGCGCGCTGCACCAACCGTGACCTGCCCCTGCTGATGACGCTCGGGGGCGGACACAGCGACTTCGCGCTCGAGGTCGCCGCACCGGTCGAGAGCATCCGCTGCATCCGGGGCCCTTCGCCGCCCCATGCGGCGCTGGCGCAGGATGCGAGTTGCTGGCAGTTCATCAGCCAGCTCTCGCTCAACCACCTGTCGCTGCTCGACAGCAGCGCTGAGCAGGGGGCGGTCGCATTGCGCGAGCTGCTCGCGCTTCATGCCCACACTGCCGATGCGGGGCTGCGCCGCCATGTCGAGGGCCTGCGCTCGGTGCGCAGCCTGCCGGTGGTCAGCCGCCTGCCGCTGCCGGGCCCGCTGTGCTATGGGCGCGGGGTCGAGGTCACGCTCGAACTAGACGAGCTGGCCTTCGAGGGCGGCAGTGCCTTCCTGCTCGGCTGCGTGCTGGAGCGTTTCCTGGCGCGCCATGTCTCGCTCAACGGTTTCACCGAGACGGTGCTGCGCACGCTCACGCGCGGCGAGATCATGCGCTGGAGGCCCCGATGCGGGACCAGGCCGATACTGTGAGCGCTGTAGTCTCAGCGGGTCCGCCGGCGGCCGCAGGCAGCCCGGCCCGGATCGGCGATCTGTTCGCCGCTATCGCAGACCGGCCCTGGGACTGGAACTACTTCCAGGCGCTGCGCCTGATCGAGTGCCGTTTTCCTGGCTCGCCGCGACTCGGAACGGCCGCCCGTCCGGCCGACGAGCCGGTTCGACTGGGGCAGGAGCCCTCGCTGTCGTTTGCTCCGGCCAGCCTGGCGGGTCTGGCACCGGCTCGCGACGCCAGGCCGGCGCGGCTGTCGGTCTGCTTCCTCGGCCTGTTCGGGCCCAACGGACCGCTGCCGCTGCACCTGACCGAATACGCGCGCAACCGCCTGCTGCACGCCGGCGACGCCAGTTTCGCCCGCTTTGCCGACCTGATCCACCATCGCTTCCTGAGCCTGTTCTATCGGGCCTGGGCGCAGGCTCAGCCTTGCGTCAGCCTGGACCGGCCGCAGCAGGACCGCTTTGCGGTCTATCTCGGCTCTCTTTGCGGACTGGGGCTGGAGAGCCTGCGCGGGCGCGACGCGATGCCCGACCAGGCCAAGCTGCATCATGCCGGGCTGCTGGCACGCCAGGTCCGCAATGCCGAGGGGCTGGCTGCGATGCTTTCTGGCTTCCTGGGCCTGCCAGTCGAGGTCGAGCAGTTCGTCGGCCACTGGATGGCGCTGCGCGAGCGCGATCTCAGCCGGGTTGGCCGATCTGGCACCCTGGGGGCGGGCGCCACGCTGGGCCGCCAGGTCTGGGATCGACAGCACAAGTTCAGGCTGCTGATCGGGCCGCTGTCCTTGGCCGACTACGAAAGCCTGCTGCCGGACAGCCGCGGCATCGAGGCGCTGCTGGCGGCGGTGCGTCACTACGCCGGTCTCGAGTATGACTGGGACATGCGCCTGATCCTGCGGGCCGAGGAGGTGCCGCGCCTGCGCCTGGGCTGCAAGCAGCGGCTGGGTTACAGCAGCTGGCTGGGCCGCCGCTGCAGCGCTCAGGCGGCGGACGAACTGGTGCTGGACCTGGCAAGCCGTACCCGCGCTGCGGCGTTCCCGGCTGCGCCAGGCGACCATCCGACAGAGCGGGAGGACGGGCATGGAAGCATGGTCGATTGACCGGCGGGTCAGGGTCGCGAGTGTGCTGGGCGATGCGCTCTGGTTCGAGCGCATGGACGGCCATGACGGGCTGTCGCGCAACGGCGAGTACCGGCTGGTGCTGCTGTCGCGCCGTGGCGACATCGTGGCCGAGGAACTGCTCGGCAAGCCGGTCTCTCTCGTCGTCGATCTGCCCGGTGGCGGGACGCGCGAGTTCAACGGTCTGGCGGCGGCTTTTTCGCTGCTGCCGCCCAAGGGGCGACTGCATCGATACCAGGTCGTGCTCAGGCCCTGGACCTGGTTGCTGACGCGCCGCAGCGACAGCCGCATCTTCCAGGGCCAGACCACCCAGCAGATCCTGCAGGCCGTCTTTGCCGGGCATTCCTGTGCCGACTTCCGTTTCGAGCTGAGCGCCAGCTATGCGCCCAGGCCCTATTGTGTCCAGTACCGCGAGACTGATTTCCACTTCATCTCGCGCTTGCTGGAGGAAGAGGGCATCCACTTCTTTTTTGAGCATGCGTCTGGCCGCCATACGCTGGTGATAGGCGATAGCGGCAGCTCGCACCGGCAGATTTCCGGCTATGAGCGGGTGGCTTTCCTTGAGCCAGGGCTGGAACAGACCTCGCCGGTCGAGGGCTTGCAGGGCTGGGCCTGCGCGGCCGAGATCCAGCCGGTGCGCCAGGTCCTGCGCGACTACGATTTCGAGAAGCCACGCGCGGATCTGCAGGCTGGCGCCGAATCGGTCCGTCCCGCCAATCATGAGCACGCCGCTGGACTCGAGTCCTACGATCATCCGGGAGGCTACCGGGAGCATGCCGAGGGCGAGCGCCTGGCGCGCATCAGGGCCGAGGCCATGCGCGTGCAGCATGAGACTTTTCATGGCGAGGGCAACGCGGGTGGACTGGCGCCCGGCAGGCTGTTTGGCCTGCAGGCCCATCCCCGGCCCGATCAGAACCGTGACTACCTGGTCACTGCCGCCGAGTACTGCCTGCAGGAAAGCGGTCGCGAGGCCGGCGATCCGGTCGGCCAGTGGCTGGCGCTGAAGATCGAGGCGATCGCCGCCGGGCAGGAGTACCGGCCGCCACGCCAGACCGCCAAGCCCGTGGTGCAGGGCCCGCAGACGGCGGTCGTCACCGGGCCGGCGGGTGACGAGATCCATACCGACCGCTACGGTCGCGTCAAGGTCCAGTTCCACTGGGACCGGCAGGGACGGCGTGACCAGCACAGCTCCTGCTGGATCCGGGTCGCCCATCCCTGGGCCGGGCAGAACTGGGGCATGGTCGCGATCCCGCGCGTCGGGCAGGAGGTGGTGGTGGAGTTCCTGGAAGGTGATCCGGATCGCCCGCTGATCACCGGCAGCGTCTACAACCACGACCAGATGCCGCCCTATGAGCTGCCCCGGCACATGACGCAAAGCGGCATCCGCTCGCGCTCGACCCCGGGCGGGAACGGCGCCAACTGCAACGAGATCCGCTTCGAGGACCGGCGCGGCGAGGAGGAGCTGCGCCTGCATGCCGAGCGCGACCAGCTGCTGCATACGCGCCGCGACCGGGTCGAGTGGGTCGGCCACGAGAGTCACCTCATCGTCAGGCAGGACATGCTGGAGCAGTTCGATGCCGACCATCACCTCAGCGTGGGTGGCGACCAGAACATCGAGCTCGGCGGCAGCCATTCCTTTCACGTCGGCCAGGACTGGCAGGGCCGGGTCGGCCTGCGCATGGCAGCCGAGGCTGGCGAGGAGATCCACCTCAAGGCCGGCAGCCGGCTGGTGCTCGAGGCCGGTGCCCAGCTCACGCTCAAGGTCGGAGGCAGCTTCATCGAGATCGGCCCTGGCGGCGTGACCATCTCGGGGCCCTCGCTGAGCTTGAATGATGGAGGCGGCTCGGCTGGCAGCGGCTCGGGCGCCCGGCCGGAAAAGCCTCGGGCGCCACGCTCCGCTGCAGCAGCCGAGGGCCAGGCCGACCGTCCGGTGTCACAGTCAGGCCAAGGTGGCACCGTGTCGCGGCAGGCCCAGGCCCTCAGGCAGGCACGCGCCAGTGCCAGCGCCTTCGTCGCCCATTGTCCAGAAGAGTAGCCAGCATGACAGCCGAACATCCCCTGCAGCAGCGGCTCTGGTCCGGCTCCGGCCTCAAGCCCTGGGTCGTGCTCGACGGCGCTGGCGTGCCCGGCCTGCTGCCGAGGCTCGCTGGCCTGCCGGCACGGCGCCGGGCCTGCCTGTTCCAGGGTGAGCTCGACCGCGAGGTCGCCGAACTGGCCCCCTATCTGGTCGAGATCCCATGCCAGCAGGACTGGCTCGACTGGCTGTCGCAGGGCTGGGGCAGTCACTGGGGTGTCTATCTGCTGGCGCCTGATTCGATCGACCTGTCGGCGCTGCGCCGCCATCTGCGCAAGCTCGGCATGGCCTACGGGCCGTCCGGAGAGCCGCTGTGGTTCCGCTGGTACGACCCGCGCGTGCTACGGCAGGTGGCGCCTGGCTTCGATGCCGCCCAGCTGCAGGCATTGTTCGGATCCATCCACTGCTTCCTGCTCGAAGCCGGGCAGGCTGGGCAGGGACTGGCGCTAGAGCGGGCCGCAGGCAGGCTCGCCATGTCGCGCTTCTAGCGTGCCTCGACTTCCTGCAGCGTCAGGTGCAGCGCTCCGTAGCTGGCAGCACAGCTGGCAGACGCATGACATTGGGGCATGCCAGTCAAGGCCTTGAGCCCGCTGCTCGCGAGTGCTTGTTCCATTTTTCCCCGGCTGGCGGCGAGCATGATGCCATCCTGTGTCAGCTCAAGCGCAGGAAAGTCGCGCTCGGTCTCCGAGACCAGCAGCAGGATTTCCCATCGGCCGGCGGGTGCATCGGCGACGTAGCGCCAGCCGGCACGTGGCAGCTTGAGTGCCTGGCCGGCCTCGATCCGGTGCTCACGGTCGACCTGGTTGGGCAGCAGCAGGCCGACCTGGCCGTTTGCCTTGTCCCAGAGCAGCAGGTAAAGCCAGCCGGCGCGCGCACTGCGCAACTCCAGCTCCAGGCTGTCGCGCCCCACTTGCAGGGAGCTGCGCAGGCCCGACACGGTGAGTGCGAAGTCGGCGGACGAGGCCTGGGTGGCGGCGAGCCAGGCCGAATCGAGATCAGGCGTGGCGGCTGCCTTTTCGCTGGGGGCAGCTTGCGATGCTGACAAGTTCTGGGCCGCCTCCTGTGCTGGCGGCACCGGCTGGCGTTCCGGTGCGACGGCTTCGCCGGCAGACAGCAGCCACGCACCCAGCAGGCCCGTGGCTAGGAGACCCGACACTGCAATGTGGAGGCGCCGCCTGCCAGGGCGGTGTTCGGGTGCTGCCTCGTTTCGGTCCTCGGGCAAGGCCTTGGCCGGCATCCTGTGCCTCGAGGGGGCCAGCAGCTCGCGCAGCTGCGCGACGGATTGCGGCCGATCTTCTGGACGCACCGCCAGGCAGCGGTCGATCGCGTCGAGCAGTCTGGCTGAATACCGGCCGGCAGCGCTGACGCCTAGCGCCACGTATGAGTCCCGCATCATCCGGCTCACCGATGGCGGCAGTGCTTGCCCTGTGATCAGGAAATGCACGACCGCGCCCAGGGCGTAGAGGTCGGTCCAGGGACCTTGCCGGATGCCCGGCATCTCGGCGTACTGCTCGACCGGTGCATAGCCGGGCTTCAGGATCACGGTCAGTGCCTGCGTCATGTCGCCGATCACGCGGCGGGCGGCGCCGAAATCGAGCAGCACCGGCCGCCCCTCGACCAGCAGGATGTTGTCGGGTGCGATGTCGCGGTGCAGGCAGTCCTGACCATGGATCAGCTCGAGCGCATCGAGCAGCGGCGCCAGCAGTTGCCTTATCCAGTCCTCTGCGGGCGGCTGGGTAAAGGCCAGCCTGGCTGACTTGAGGGTCGGCCCCTTGTAATGGGGCATGACGAGATAAGCGGTGTGGTTGTCCTGCCAGAAGCGGTGCACCTTGACCAGCGCCGGGTGGTCGAATTGCGCCAGCAGCCTGGCCTCGTTGATGAAGCTCTGCAGGCCCTTGGCAAAGGTCTCGGCGTGGCGCTGCGAGCGCAGCGTGACGGCCTGGCCATGGCCACGCAGCGCCAGCATGGCAGGCAGGTATTCCTTGAGGGCGACCTGGCGCTGCAGCAGATGGTCGTAGGCGAGGTAGACGACGCCGAAGCCCCCTTCGCCGATCAGGCCGCGGATCTCGAACTCGTGCAAGCTGGTGCCGACCGGCAGAAACTCGGGTCGGGGATGGTCTGCTGGAGCGGCAGCCATGCTGCCCAGCACCAGAGTCTGTTCGTCCTGTATTGCGGGCGTCGGCTTCATGACTTATCCCTTCGGCTCAGAGACCACAAGGCATGGTGACGCCGCGTTTGGCCAGCGCCGCAGTGAAGACGCGCCAGCCGGCGGCGATTTCGGGCAGGGGGTCGTCGCCGCGATTGCCGCCTTGGAACTGGCAAAACTTTTCGATTGCGGTCTGCTTGATCGCACGCGGGTTCTTGATCTCGGGCGAAGTGCTGTCGAGCAGCTTGAGGTCAATGCCTGCATCCACCAGGTAGGCTGGGATGTAAAAGTCGGTGCCGTCCAATGCAAAGTGCAATGCCGAACCCGAGAATGGGTGGACATAGTTGATGTTTGCACCGCGCTCGACCAACAACTTGATGACTGGCAGGTTCTTACCCATGGTGGCTTCCTGCAGCATTGACATTTTTTGATAGCGTCCGCTGGATGGTGGAAACCAGTTAGGCCCGATCCCATGCGCTAGCAGCACCTTGACCACCTCGGGGTCGGCGTTGTCGCGCGACACGGCGTAGTGCGGCACGTTGTTGCCATTCGACAGCATCGAGACTGGATCGGCACCAGCCTTCAGCAACAGTTCCATCACCTGTGGCGCGTTGCGTCGTGCGCGCAGCGCGTAGTGCGCCACCGTCATGCCCTCGCGTCCGACGAACCTGACCGGCGCGCCGGCCTTGATCAGTTTCTCGATGCGGGCCAGGTCGCCATCCTGCGCGGCCTGGGCAAGCTGGGCCACCTGCGGGTCGGCAAACACCTTGTCGGTCGTGATCATGGAAGCTCCGAAGGCGGATTGAACAATAAACAACAGAATTGACAGAAATTCGGTGACCGTGCTCATGACGTCCTCGCTAGGCCTGCAGCGGGCCGATGTAATCGCTCGCCGGCCCAGGCTGGCCGGTACCAACTAG
>CAZJQH010000060.1:0-11544 GCA_964547895.1 uncultured Chitinophaga sp.
GCGCTTGGGCTCGTGCTTGTCGTCCATCTTGACGCCGGTCGGGATGCCGCGGCCGTTGTCGGTGACGGAGATCGAGTTGTCGCTGTGGATGGTGACGACGATGTCGTCGCAGTGGCCGGCCAGCGCCTCGTCGATCGAGTTGTCCACCACCTCGAACACCAGGTGGTGCAGGCCGGTGCCGTCGCTGGTGTCGCCGATGTACATGCCCGGGCGCTTGCGCACCGCTTCCAGGCCTTCGAGGATCTGGATCGCGCCTTCGCCGTAGTCGCCGCCGGCCGGGGTGGCGGGCTGCTGGCTGTCGGCCGGGTTCTGGATGTCTGCGCTCATGTTTCGAGGTCTCTAGTAAAGCCCAAACCCGCGGAGTACGCGGGTCAGGGAAAAATCGGCTCTGGGTCGGGCGGCGGGATCAGATGCGCATCGGCATCACGACGTACTTGAAGCTCTCGTTGTCGGGGATGGTGACCAGCGCCGAGCTGTTGCCATCGTTGAGCTCCAGCCTGACCATGTCCTGGCTCATGTTGGCGAGCGCGTCGATCAGGTAGCCGACGTTGAAGCCGATCTCGATCGGGGCCCCGTCGTACTGGATGTCGAGCTCGTCGACCGCTTCCTCCTGGTCGGCGTTGTTGGCCGCCACGCGCAGGCTGCCGCGCTCGAGGTTCAGGCGCACGCCCTTGAACTTCTCGCTCGTCATGATGGCGGCGCGCTGCAGCGCGGCCAGCAGCGGGCTGCGGCCCAGGATCAGGATGTTGGGGTGGTTGCGCGGGATCACGCGGTTGTAGTCGGGGAACTTGCCCTCGACCAGCTTGGTGACGAACTCCATGCCCTCGAAGCGGAAGCGCGCCTGGTTGGCGGCGAACTGCAGCTCGATCGCGCCGTCCTTGTCGCTCAGCAGGCGCTGCAGCTCGAGCACGGTCTTGCGCGGCAGGATGACTTCCTGCTTGTTGGGCACCTCGACGTCGATCTCGGCGCTGGCGAAGGCCAGGCGATGGCCGTCGGTGGCAACCAGGCTGAGCTTCTTGCCCTCGGCGACGAACAGGATGCCGTTGAGGTAGTAGCGGATGTCGTGCACCGCCATCGAGAAGCTGACCTGGTTGAGCAGGCTCTTGAGCGTCTTCTGCGGCACGCTGAAGGCCGGGCCGAAGCTGGGCGCCTCCTGCACCAGCGGGAAGTCCTCGGCCGGCAGCGTCTGCAGCGTGAACTTGGACTTGCCGCCCTTGAGGATCAGCTTGTTCTGGGCCGATTCCAGGCTCACCAGCTGGTCGGACGGCAGCGTGCGCAGGATGTCGATCAGCTTGCGTGCCCCGACCGTGGTCGAGAAGGCCGCGTTCTCGCCGCCCAGGTCAAGCTGGGTGCGGATCTGGATCTCGAGGTCGGAGGTGGTCAGCTGCACCTCGCCGCCGGTCTTGCGGATCAGCACGTTGGCCAGCACCGGCAGGGTGTGGCGGCGTTCGACGATGCCAGCCACCGATTGCAGGGCGGCCAGCACTTTGT
The DNA here is from genome assembly GCA_964547895.1 of uncultured Chitinophaga sp. GTDB lineage: Bacteria > Pseudomonadota > Gammaproteobacteria > Burkholderiales > Burkholderiaceae_C > Malikia. Next base: position 1,492 of record CAZJQH010000060.1, read on the forward strand.
CCTGGGTCGACTGGAAGACGATCATGTATCAGGCTTTCTTGGATGTCGGTCTGTAGCTTGGAGCGCTGCGCGCCTCAGCCCTTGAGGGTCTGCTCGAGCACATGCAGCTGCTGGTTGAGTTCGCTGACGGTCTGGCGCTCGGCGGCAATCTTGCGCACCGCATGCAGCACCGTGGTGTGGTCGCGGCCGCCGAACAGCTCGCCGATCTCGGGCAGGCTCTTCTGCGTCAGTTCCTTGGCCAGGAACATCGCGATCTGGCGCGGCCGCGCGATGTTGGCGGGCCGCTTCTTCGAGTACATGTCGGCGATCTTGATCTTGTAGAAGTCGGCGACGGTCTTCTGGATGTTCTCGACGCTGATCTGGCGGTTCTGGATCGACAGCAGGTCCTTCAAGGCCTCGCGCGCGAGCTGGATCGAGACTTCCTTCTGGTTGAAGCGCGAGTAGGCCAGGATCTTGCGCAGCGCGCCCTCGAGCTCGCGCACGTTCGAGCGCACGTTCTTGGCGACGAAGAAGGCGACGTCCTCGGGCATGGAGGCGCCCTCGGATTCGGCCTTGCTGATCAGGATCGCGACCCGCATCTCGAGCTCGGGCGGCTCGATCGCCACCGTCAGGCCGGAATCGAAGCGCGATACCAGGCGCTCGTGGATGTCGGCCAGGCCCTTGGGGTAGGTGTCGCTGGTCATGACGATGTGGCTCTTCTTGGCCAGCAGCGCCTCGAAGGCGTTGAAGAACTCCTCCTGGGTGCGCTCCTTGTTGGCGAAGAACTGCACGTCGTCGATCAGCAGCAGGTCGAGCGAGTGGTAGCGTTCCTTGAACTCGTCGAAGGTCTTCTTCTGGTAGGACTTGACCACGTCGGTCACGAACTGCTCGGCGTGGATGTAGAGCACCTTGGAGCCTGGCTTGTCGGCCAGCAGCTGGTTGCCGATCGCGTGCATCAGGTGGGTCTTGCCCAGGCCGACGCCGCCGTAGATGAACAGCGGGTTGTAGAGCACGCCCGGGTTGTGCGCCACATGCATGGCGGCGGCGCGCGCCATCCGGTTGGCCGAGCCCTCCACCAGGGTGGCGAAGGTCAGCGCGGTGTTGAGGCGGTGCTTGTGCGCCTCGACCTTGGGTTCGGGCGCCGGGGGGTCGGGCAGCTCGGCGAACACCGGCGCCACCATGCCGGCCGGCGGGCGTTGCGCTGGCGCGACGGTGCGCACGGCCGGTTCACGCGGCGCGAGCGCGAGCTCGAGCGCCACCGGGCGGCCGGCTGCCGCCTCCAGCGCAGCCGTGATCTTGCCGGCGTACTGGGCGCGGATCCAGTCCATCTTGAAGCGGTTGGCCACGGCCAGCGTGACCCTGTCTCCACCCTCGGACACGCGCGCGCTCAGCGGGCGGATCCAGGTGTTGAACTGCTGTTCGGGGATCTCCTGCGCCAGCCTCTCGGTACACGCGTGCCACAGGTCGGACGGATCGGGCAGCAGGCTGGGTTGGCTCATGGGAGGGGATGTGGAAAAACACTGGAAAACTGCGGCACGCGGGGCGCCGGGGTAGTGATTGTAGTGCCTTTGCTGAGTTATCCACAAGCCTTGACAGTTCCGCCGGGCCATGGCTTGTGAATGTGCAATAGCACAAGGATTTGTCTTTCCGGCGGTTTTTGGTGATAATCGGGGGTTTTTCGTATACCTTCAAATCTCAACCCGGCGTGCTGCCCATCGGTGCGCCTGAACAGGAACCATCATGAAACGCACCTACCAACCCTCCAAGACCAAGCGCGCACGTACCCACGGCTTCCTGGTCCGCATGGCCACCAAGGGCGGCCGCGCTGTCCTGAACGCCCGTCGCGCCAAGGGCCGCAAGCGCCTGGCTGTCTAAGCCCTGGCGTCCCGGCGCTGTCGGTCCAGCCGACCCCTGTGGCACCGAAACGCATTCGTCAGCGCGCCCAGTTCGACGCGGTGATGTCCGGCCCTCCCGTGGCCAAGACGGCGCACTTCGCGCTGCACATGGCCAAAAGCCATGCGGCAGGCGGTGCGCCGGATCTGTTTCCGGGTGGCGGTGCCTGGCTCGGCGTGCTCGTGCCCAAGCGCTGGGCGCGCCGCGCCGTGACGCGCAACGCCCTGCGCCGGCAGATCTATGCCGTCGCGCGCGAACTGACCGCTGGCTTGCCGCCACTGCCGATGGTGGTGCGGCTGCGCAGCGGCTTTTCGCGTTCGGATTTTCCCAGCGCGACTTCCGACGCGCTCAAGCAGCTGGCGCGTGCCGAGCTGCTGTCGCTGTTCGGCGACAGGCTGGCGCGCTGGCAGCGTGCCCAGGCCGCTCCCGCGGCGCTGCCCGAGGCTGGCGATGGCGCTGCCTGACCTGCCGCGCCTGGGCCTGATGACCCTGGTCAGGGCCTACCGGCTGCTGCTGAGCCCCTGGGTGGGATCGGCCTGCCGTTTCGAGCCGAGCTGCTCGGCCTATTCGCTGCAGGCCCTTGATCGTCATGGCGCACTGCAAGGCTCCTGGCTGACCCTGCGGCGGCTGGTCCGCTGCAATCCCTGGTGCACTGGCGGCTGCGATCCCGTCCCGGAACGCGGCCAGCGCCTGTTCTCCCGCCTCATTACCCAACCCCCGGAAAAGACCCGTCATGAGTGACATCCGCCGATCCATACTCTGGGTGATATTCGCCTTCTCGCTGATCCTGCTCTGGGACGCGTGGCAGGAACACAACGGCAAGCCCGCCACCTTCTTCCCCAAGCCGTCCGACAAGCCGGCCGTGACCGCGCCGGCCGCTGGCCAGCCTGCTGCTGCGTTGCCGGGGGCTGCAGTGCCCGCCACTGGCGAGGCTGCGCCCGCGATTCCGCGCCAGACCCATGTGGTCAGTACCGATGTCCTCAAGCTGAGCTTCGACAGCGAGGGCGGCTCCCTGGTCGGCGCCGACCTGCTCCAGCATCGCAGCGCCGGCAAGGACGAGCCAGTGCGCCTGCTGCTGCAGGACGGCCAGCATACCTACGTGGCCCAGACCGGCCTGGTCGGCAGCTCGCCGCTGCCCAACCACAAGGCGCCGATGCGCCTGGTCGGCGCCGCCAAGGACCTGGCCGAGGGTGAGGACAGCATCAGCCTGCGCTTCGAGTCGGCCCCGGTCGGCGGCGTCGTGCTGGCCAAGACCTACACGCTCAAGCGCGGCGCCTACGACATCGCGGTCAAGCACGAGGTGATCAACCAGGGCGCGGCCCCGGTCTCGCCCTCGCTCTACCTGCAGCTGGTGCGCGACAGCCGCGAGGCCGGCAGCGACGTGCCGTTTGCCTCCACCTTTACCGGCCCCGCCTTCTATAGCGATGCCGCCAAGTTCGAGAAGGCTGCCTTCGAGGACATCGACAAGGGCAAGGCCAGCTTCAACAAGAGCGCCAATGACGGCTATGTCGCCATGGTGCAGCACTACTTCGCCAGCGCCTGGCTGCTCGACGCCGGCGTCGCGCGCGAGAACTACGCCGAGAAGGTGCCGGGCAGCAACCTGTACCGCGCCGGCCTGAAGGCCACGCTGGGCGAGATCGCCCCGGGCCAGAGCAAGGCCTTCGAAAGCCGTCTGTTCGTCGGCCCGCAGGAAGAGAAGCTGCTCGAACGCCTGGCGCCGGGCCTGGAGCTGGTCAAGGACTACGGCTGGACCACCATCGTCGCCAAGCCGCTCTACTGGCTGCTCGAGAAGATCCACGGCTTCGTCGGCAACTGGGGCTGGGCGATCGTGCTGCTGGTGGTCGTGATCAAGGCCGCGTTCTACTGGCTCAACGCCAACGCCTACCGCAGCATGGCCAAGATGAAGGCGGTCAACCCGCGCATCCAGGAAATGCGCGAGCGCCTGAAGGACAAGCCGCAGCTGATGCAGCAGGAGATGATGAAGCTGTACCGCGAGGAGAAGGTCAACCCGCTGGGCGGCTGCCTGCCGATCCTGGTCCAGATCCCGGTCTTCATCGCGCTCTACACCGTGCTGCTGGCCAGCGTCGAGATGCGCAATGCACCCTGGCTGGGCTGGATCACCGACCTGTCGGCGATGGACCCCTGGTACATCCTGCCGGTGATCCTGACCCTGACCACCATCGTGCAGACCGCGCTCAACCCGCTGCCGCCTGATCCGATGCAGGCCAAGATGATGTGGATCATGCCGCTGGTGTTCTCGGTCATGTTCTTCACCTTCCCGGCCGGCCTGGTGCTGTACTGGATCACGAACAACGTGCTGACCATCATCCAGCAGGCTCACATCAACAGCCGAATGGGCGTGCCGCTCAAGATCACGCTGCCGACCGAGCTGTTCAAGAAGGCCAAGTAAGCCGACAACCCGAGGGGCCGCGCGAGCGGCCCTTTTTCATTGGGCTCGTCTGCTGGCAGGCCCTTTCCGTCACTGCGTTTTTTCTCGAGACTACCGAACATGCTGCCGCGCCACCAGGACCCCATCGTCGCCATTGCCACTGCACCGGGCCGCGGCGCGGTCGGCATCGTCCGTGTCTCGGGCCGTGGCCTGGACAGTCTGGTGCAGGCGCTCTGCGGCAAGGCGCTCAAGCCTCGCGAGGCCACCTACGGCCCGCTGCGCGATGCCGACGGATCCGCGATCGACCATGGCCTGGCGCTGCATTTCCCCGGCCCCCATTCCTACACCGGCGAGGATGTGCTCGAGCTGCAGGCGCATGGCGGACCGGTCGTGCTGCAGCTGCTGCTGGCGCGCTGCCTGGCCGCCGCCGCCGAGACCGATCCCGCCACCGGCCAGCCGCGCCTGGCCGGCCTGCGGCTGGCGCAGCCGGGCGAGTTCACCGAGCGTGCCTTCCTGAACGACAAGATCGACCTGGCGCAGGCCGAGGCGATCGCCGACCTGATCGACGCCAGCACCGAGGCGGCGGCGCGCAGCGCGAGCCGTTCGCTGGCCGGCGAGTTCTCGCGCGAGGTCGACGAGCTGCGCGAGGCGCTGATCCACCTGCGCATGCTGGTCGAGGCCACGCTCGACTTCCCCGAGGAGGAGATCGATTTCCTGCAGAAGGCCGACGCGCAGGGCCAGCTCGACCGCTTGCAGCTGCGGCTGGGCCAGGTGATGCAGCGTACCCGCCAGGGCGCGCTGCTGCGCGAGGGCATCAAGGTGGTGATCGCGGGCCAGCCCAACGCGGGCAAGAGCTCGCTGCTCAATGCGCTGGCCGGTGCCGAGCTGGCGATCGTGACGCCGATCGCCGGCACCACGCGCGACGTGGTGCAGCAGACGATCCAGATCGAGGGCGTGCCGCTGCACGTGATCGACACCGCCGGCCTGCGCGAGGGCGAGGAGGTCGACGAGGTCGAGCGCATCGGCATCGCGCGCGCCTGGAGCCAGATCGAGGCGGCCGATGCGGTGCTGCTGCTGCACGACCTGACCCGCGTCGGCCAGCCCGACTACGACGCCGCCGAGCGCGAGATCGCCGCCACGCTCGAATCCCGGCTGCCGGCGCGCGTGCCGGTGATCGACGTCTGGAACAAGGCTGACGCCGGCCTGCCCCTGGGCGAGACGGCGTCAGCCGGGCTGGAGCCCGTTGCCGGCCACGCCCCGCACGAGCAGCTGCGCCTGTCGGCCAAGACCGGCACTGGCCTCGACGCGCTGCGCCAGCGCCTGCTCGAGCTGGCCGGCTGGCAGGGCGGCGGCGAGGGCCTCTACATCGCGCGCGAACGCCATGTGCAGGCGCTGCGCCAGGTCGGCGAGCACCTGCAGATTGCGGCGTTGCATATCGCCCAGCAGGCCCAGTCGCTCGACCTGCTGGCCGAGGAGCTGCGCCTGGCGCAGAACGCGCTCAACGAGATCACCGGCGCCTTCAGCTCGGACGACCTGCTCGGGGTGATCTTCTCGTCCTTCTGCATCGGCAAGTGAGTGGGCGGTCGGTCAGGCTAGCTCGACCCGGTTGCGCCCATTGGCCTTGGCCTGGTACATGGCCTGGTCGGCCCGTTGCAGGACCGCTTCCTGTGATTCCTGCGGCTTGATCTCGGTCACGCCTATGCTGACGGTCAAGGCGATCGGTCCCCGGGCGTCGGCCACGGTCTGGGCCTCGACCTGGGCCCGCAGCCGTTCGGCGACCTTGGCGGCATTGTCCCGCGAGGTGTTGGGCAGGAAGATCAGGAACTCCTCGCCACCCATGCGGCCCATGACGTGATCGCTGCGCAGGTGCTCGCTGGCCACCCGGACGAAGTGCCGCAAGGCCTGGTCCCCGCTGCCGTGGCCCCAGCTGTCGTTGATGCGCTTGAAATGGTCGAGGTCGATGGCCAGCAGCGACAGTGGCGAGTTCATGCGCTGCATCAGCTTGACGGACTTGTCGAGCAGCTGCATGAAGGTGCGGCGGTTGAACACATTGGTCAGCGGGTCGCGCTCGGCGAAATGGCGCAGTTCGGCCGTGATGTGGGCGTTGACCAGCATCAGCACCCCGAAGGCTCGCATGACCAGCACGACGATGGATTCAAGCATGACGAATTGCGCCACGGCCCAGGTGCGTTCCGGGTCGGGCAGGTGAGGCTTGCCCAGCAGCAGGACCAGCGAGCTCGCCAGCAGCAGCAGGCCGTGACCGCCACAGGCCAGTGTGAAGAGGTAGCGGGCCGGCTGCAGCCTGGGGCCTGGTGTGAGCATGGCCGCCGCGCTCAGCAGCATCAGCGTGCCGCTCACCGCGGTGGTCAGGGCGATGCGCAGCCGGGGGTCTGGCTGCCACCAGATCCAGTAGCTCGACAGTCCCAGTGCGACGAGCAGTGCACAGGCCGGATAGGCCTGTGGCCAGGACTTCCGGCCTGCATAGGTCCGTGCTGCCAGCAGGTTCAGCCAGCTCGCCACGAAGATCAGCACTTGCGCGCTGATGAGCGACAGCGCTTCAGGGGTGTAGGGCCTGGCCAGCAGGTTGAGGCAGAGCAGAAAACCGAACAGATAGGACAGCGCCCAGGCTTGCAGACCCGGGACCTGCCGGTTGGCATGCCGGACCGCTAACAGCACAGCAGCCATGATGCCTACCAGTACCACGATCAGGACGGCCAGGAGCTGGAAGGTCGGGTTGTTCATGCAAGGTTTTGGGGTTGATGCCTCTCACTTTGCCATAGATTTGACTCCTGGTGGGTATCCTGGTCTTGTGCCCGGCACGAAACCGGCACGACGGCGCTCCTGGCCGCTCATTCCTCGTCGTCGGCGTCCTGGATCGCCTTCCTGATCGCATCGCCGGAGAACCCGCGCGTGGCCAGGAATCGCATCTGCTTCGCCCGCTCGGCGGCGTCGGCCGGTGCCCGGCCGAACTTCTTGCGCCAGACCTCGCGCGCGCGCTCGACCTCGGTACCGCGCAAGGCTTCGACTGCCTCGCGCACTACCGCATCGTCCAGACCCTTGGCCTGCAGCTCGGCCTTGACGCGGCTGGCGCCGAGCTTGCCGGCTCTGCGGTGCAGCACGCTGTCGGCGACGCGTTCGTCGCTGATGAAGCCGCGCGCGGCCAGCGCGTCGAGCGCCTCTGCCAGTTCGCCCTCGCGCGTCTCGTGCTCGCGCAGCTTGCGCTCGAGCTCGAGCCGCGAGTGCTCGCGCATCGACAGCAGCTTGAGCGCGCGGCTCTTCAGCGAGGGCTCGGGGCGGATGCGCCGCGTCGGCGCCGCTTCCGACAGGTCGTCGGTCGGCGCGCGGCCGGCCTCGTCATCTGGCGCCTCGGGCTGCTGGCGCGCCGTGCCGGGAAGTCGCCAGCCCGTCATTCAGCCTCGGCCGGATCGAACTCGTCCTCGGACGCGGCCGGCTTGACGCTGGCCGGGTCGAAGGCGGGCAGGGCCGGCACGCCGAGCGCGGCGCGGATCTTGTTCTCGATCTCGTGCGCCAGCTGCGGGTTCTCGCGCAGGAACTCGCGCGAGTTCTCGCGGCCCTGGCCGATCTTCTCGCCCTGGTAGGCATACCAGGCGCCCGACTTGTCGACGATCTTGTGCTGCACGCCGAGGTCGATGATCTCGCCCTCGCGGCTGCAGCCCTCGCCGTAGAGGATGTCGAACTCGGCGGTCTTGAAGGGCGGCGCGACCTTGTTCTTGACCACCTTGACCTTGGTCTCGGAGCCGACCACTTCCTCGCCCTTCTTGATCGAGCCGGTGCGGCGGATGTCGATCCGGACCGAGGCGTAGAACTTGAGCGCGTTGCCGCCGGTGGTGGTCTCGGGGCTGCCGAACATGACGCCGATCTTCATCCGGATCTGGTTGATGAAGATGACCATGCAGTTGGTCTTCTTGATGGTGGCGGTCAGCTTGCGCAGCGCCTGGCTCATCAGGCGCGCCTGCAGGCCGGGCAGGCTGTCGCCCATGTCGCCCTCGATCTCGGCCTTGGGCGTCAGCGCGGCGACCGAGTCGACCACGATCAGGTCGACCGCGCCGGAGCGCACCAGCGAATCGACGATCTCGAGCGCCTGCTCGCCGGTGTCGGGCTGGGAGATCAGCAGGTCCTGCAGGTTGACGCCGAGCTTCTGCGCGTACTGCACGTCGAGCGCGTGCTCGGCGTCGACGAAGGCGCACTGGCCGCCGATCTTCTGCATCTCGGCGATGACCTGCAGCGTCAGCGTGGTCTTGCCCGACGATTCGGGGCCGTAGATCTCGACCACCCGGCCGCGCGGCAGGCCGCCGACGCCCAGCGCAATGTCCAGGCCCAGCGAGCCGGTGGAGACGACCTCGATGTCCTCGATCTTCTCGCCCTCGCCCAGGCGCATGATCGAGCCCTTGCCGAACTGCTTTTCGATCTGCGCCAGCGCGGCCTGCAGGGCCTTGGCCTTTTCGGTGTTCAGTGCCTTGGTGGGTGCGTCCATGATGATCTCCTGGTAAAACAAGGGTTTGCAGCACCTTCTGCCTGCTGTATCGTGGTCGGCATCTGGTGCTTGGGATGCAGTGTAGCGGCGAATTAAAAATAAAAAACCCGTTTTTTAGTCAGTTTGCCTTACTATTTGTAGATGGAAGGAATGCCTGTTTTCGATGCCCGCGACGAGGCCTGGCGCCTGACCCACATGGGGCGTCTGATGGGCCATGCGCTGCGCCGTTTCGACGAACGCGTGCTCGAATTGATGGCGCATGCGGCCGAGGCGCCGTTGGCCCTGTCCAACCTGGCGGCGCGCGGCCAGGTCGGCGCTGCCCATGTGCACATCACCCGCCATCTGCCGCTGGCCGGCGCGCGCCTGACCGAGCTGGCGCAAAGCGCCGGCATGAGCAAGCAGGCCATGGCCGACCTGGTCGGCCAGTGCGAGGCCTGGGGCCTGGTGCGGCGCGAGCGCGACCCGCTTGACGCGCGCGCACGCCGCATCTGCTTCACGCCGACCGGACTCGAATGGCTGGATGCGTTCCGCCAGGCGGTGCGCCAGGCCGAGGCCGAGTTCCGCGAGCAGGTCGGCGCCGACGTGGCGACCGTGGTCGCGATCGGCCTCGAGGCCTATGCCGCCGGCTATGAGACCGGGCACCGGCTGCCGGCCGGCCCGGGGCGGGGGCCTAAAATAGCTGATTGAAAATAATGCAGCGCCGCCCCTAGGCGCTGTCGTCCCGATGCCGTAGCCCAGGCTGCAGCGGCGGGGCGGTACAAGAGGAGATAACCATGCGTATCCTGATTGCAGAAGACGACCAGGTCCTGGCCGACGGTCTGCTGCGCACCTTGCGCGCCCATGGCGCGGCGGTCGATCACGTGGCCAGCGGCAGCGAGGCCGATGCCGCCTTGATGACCAACCAGGAGTTCGATCTGCTGATCCTCGACCTGGGCCTGCCCAAGATGCACGGTCTCGACGTGCTCAAGCGCCTGCGCGCGCGCGGCTCCACGCTGCCGGTGCTGATCCTGACCGCGGCCGACAGCGTCGAGGAGCGCGTCAAGGGACTCGACTACGGAGCCGACGACTACATGGCCAAGCCCTTCGCGCTGCAGGAACTCGAGGCGCGCGTGCGCGCGCTGACCCGCCGCGGCCTGGGTGGCGCGACCAGCCAGATCAAGCATGGTCCGCTGGTCTACGACCAGGCCGGCCGGGTCGCCACCATCGACGGCAAGATGATCGAGCTGTCGGCGCGCGAGCTCGGCCTGCTCGAGGTGCTGCTGCAGCGCGCCGGCCGCCTGGTCAGCAAGGACCAGCT
>CAZJQH010000061.1:0-11164 GCA_964547895.1 uncultured Chitinophaga sp.
CCGGCGTGGGCACCGTGTCCTCGCCCACCAGCTCGGTCTTGATCAGCGGCACGTCGTCCTGCACCACCAGGGTCAGGTTGGCGGTAACCGTGACGCCGGTAGTGGAAGTGCCGCTCAGGATCACCGGCGGCAGGCCTAGAGAGTTTTCGCCCGGTACGGTGGTGCCATGGGTCATGCCGTCCAGCACGGTAAAGGTATAGCTACCGTCTGAGCTCACCGTAAGGGTCGCGAAGGGCACGCTCGTCGTGTCGTCCTGGTCGATGACGGTGCCATCCTGATTGAAGCCTATCGTCACCTCACCCCCGGCGGGAACCGGCACCGGCGCAAACCCGGGAACTGTGATGGTGTCGATCACACCACCCGCATCGCCAGGCCAGGCGACGATACCACTCTGGGTGTAGTTGCCGTCACCCGGTTCATCGTTACCGCCCTGGCCTGGCGCCGACTCCTCCTCGACCTGCAAGGTCGTATTGATGACTTCTTCTCCAGGCGCCGGCACCGCCCCCAGCAGCACCTCGTCGATCGTGGGCGGCTCGCCCAGCAGGTATTCGTAGGCCAGCGGTTCGACGCCTTCGACGATGCGCAGCAGACGCACGAAGCTGCTGCCGTCACCACCACCACCACCGGCACCCGCACCGGCTGCGGTCGCTTCGAGCGCCAGTGTCGGATCGACGCCCTGCTCGAGCGCCTGCAGCACGGTCTCGGGTGTGCCGGGCGCGACCGCGGCATCCTGGGCCGTCGGCGTCGCCGGGGTCTGCGCCACGGCGTCATCTAGCAGCAGGTTCTGCTCGGGTGCGACCGCCACGATCTGGCCGTCCTCCATCAGTAACTCGACTCGCGCTCCGGCAGCGGCGCGCACGGTCTCGCCCTTCTGGATGGTATCCCCCACCTTGAGGGCACGTGTGGTGCCGTCCAGGCCCACCACGAAGGCGTTGCCGGAAACTGTGACTACTGTTGCGATTTGGGCCATGGTGACTACTCCTGATGGATCTTGGTCACAGGCTATCGCTACGGGCAGCGTTCTCCCATTGAACTTAGGTACAGTTTTTGATCATTTTTAACCCAGGATATAACCGGGACATCAGATCAGCCCGTCGCCCTCGTCGAGCAGCTTGAGACGCTTGCTCAGGTTGACGCGGGTCTGGCGCCGCTGCAGCAGCTTGGCCTGTGCCGCAGCCGGGAAGTCGGTGAACTGGATCACGCCGCGCTGGATCAGGATGTCGATCAGATCCTCGGTGATGCGGGCCAGCGAGGCGTCGCTTTCGGTCAGTTCCTGTTGAACTGTCTGGGATGCTGCGGCATCGTCGGAATGGCTCATCGAGAACTCCAGCATCAGTGAGTGGGCGACAGGCGGTGCGCGAGGCGCAGGACCAGCTGGACCCGGTCACGCACGCCTAGCTTCTCGAACGCCGCCCCCAGATGAGCCTTGACGGTGCGCTCGGAGATGTGCAACTGCTCGGCCACTTCACGGTTCGACTGGCCAGCCGCGACAGCGCGCGCCACCTGCAGTTCGCGCTCGGACAGCACGGAGAGGTCGACCTGGGGCTCGACAGGGCTTGGATGGCGCTCGATCAGTTCGCGCGTGGCCGCCATCAGGCGCTGCACCAGATCGGGACCGACCCACAAGCCGCCAAGCAGTACCACCTGGCCGACCTCGCGCAGCAGCTCCGGCACGGCCAGCAGATGGCAATAGCCGCGCGCGCCGGCGTTGATCGCGCGCAATCCCTCCGCCTCGTAGGGAATCGGACTCAAGACCACGACGCGGCAACCGGGCTGCAGCTGCTGCAGCGCGACAACCTTGTCGAGCCAGTCGGCGATCGTGACCGCCACCCAGACCGTATCACCAGCGCGCACCATCTGCTGCAAGGACATCCAGTTCGACCACTGCCCTTGCGGAAACGCCAGCATCCAGCGCTCCGGTGGCGTCACCGGGGGCTGCGAGGTGGTCTGGACCAGAAAATGATGGCAACTCATCTCAACGCTCCGACAAGGCATTGGCCTTGGCACGCAAGACCGGCTTGAGCAAATAGGACAGCACCGACTTCTTACCGGTGAGGATGTCGACCTGGGCCACCATGCCGGGGATGATGGGCAGGTTGTCGCCCAGCGAGGCTTTTCGCGTGCGCAGGCGCACCACGTAGAAGGCGTTGCCCTTCTGGTCGACCACCGAGTCGGCGCTGATGTTCTCGACCACGGCATCGAGTCCGCCGTAGATGGCGAAGTCGTAGGCGGTGAACTTGACCATGGCGTCCAGCCCGGGGCGCAGGAAGGCAATGTCCTTGGGACTGATCTGGGCCTCGAGGATCAGCGCCTCGTCGAGCGGAACGATCTCGAGCACTTCCTTGCCAGGCTGGACCACGCCACCGACAGTGTTGACCAGCAGGCGCTTGACGGTGCCGCGCACCGGCGACCTGATGTCGGCCTTGGCGACCTTGTCGGCCAGCGCCCGCCCCCCCTCGCTGAGGGCGGACAGCCGGCTCATGGCATCGGACAGTTCGCTGCTCATCTGGTTGCGCGCGTTGAGCTGGACCTCCTCGATCTTGCGCTGCGCCTCCGAGATGGAAGCCTGCACCCGCGAGATCTGGGCTCCCGACTGCTCGCGGTCGCCACGCAGGCGGGCCAGGTCGCGCTCCAGCCGCAGCACCTCGACCTCGGACACGGCGCCCGTGCGCACCAGGGGCCGGGTCGCATTGAGCTCCCTTTCCAGCAGTTCCAGGCCGCGCTCGGCCTGCTCGCGACGCGCGCGCACCTCGTTGAGCTCCTGCTGACGCTGCGAGAGCTGGTTCTGTGCCATCGAGATCTGGGTGGAGATCTCGTCGCGCTTGGACTCGTAGAGACGGCGCTCGTGGGCGACGATCTCGGGTGCCTCGCGTTCGAGGTCGGCCGGCGGGTTGAAGCTACCGCCGCGAGTCAGCGCCTCCAGGCGCAGCACCTTGGCGCGCAGGGCCAGCTGGCTGACCCGGCTCTCGCCGAGGTTGGACTCGAAACGGGTCGGATCGACGCGCAGCAGCATCTGCCCGGCCTCGACGACCTGGCCCTCGCGCACCATGATCTCCTCGACCACGCCGCCATCGACGGACTGGATCACCTGGACCTGGCTGGTCGGAACGACCTTGCCCTCGCCACGCGTCACTTCATCGACCTGGGCCAGGGCAGCCCAGATCAGCAACAGCAGCAGCAGCAGGGCCGCGATGCGCAGCAAGGCCCGGGCGCGCAAGGGCTCCTGCTGTAACTGGGCCCAGTCGGCATCGCCCGCCCAGTCCGAGGTCTCGCGGCGGGTCTCGGGCGTCATGCGTTCGACCAGTCCGCCGAAGAAGCGGTCGCCGAAGCGGCCGACCGGAGTGATTACGCGGGAGAGGATCGCGAAGGTCTTTTCGTTGCTGTCCGCCATCATGCTGCCTTTCCGATCTGGCCCTGGCGCAGCGCAGCGACCACCTGTTCCCTGGGGCCGTCGGCCACGATGCGGCCGGCATCGATCACGATGATGCGGTCGACCAGGTCCAGCAGCGAGGTGCGGTGGCTGACCACCAGCATGGTCTTGCCGCGGGCGTATTCGCTCAGCCGTTTCTTGACGGCCTCCTCGCTCGAATGGTCCATGGAGGAGGTCGGCTCGTCGAGCAGCAGGATGGACGGATCGTGCAGGACGGCGCGCGCGATCGCGACGCCCTGGCGCTGGCCGCCGGAGAGCGACTCGCCACGCTCGCCCACCACCATGTCGAAGCCCTGGGGATGGCTGTTGACCAGATCCATGATGCCACCCACGGTAGCCGCCTTGAGCACGTCGGCATCGTCGGCCAGCGGCGTCGCCAGCGTGATGTTCTCGCGCAGCGAGCCGTAGAACAGCATCACGTCCTGCTGCACATAGCCGATGTGGCGGCGCAGCTCGGCCGGGTCGAGCTGACGCAGGTCGATGCCGTCGATCAACACCGCGCCGCCAGTCGGTCGATAGAGGCCGAGGATGAGTTTCTCGAGCGTGGTCTTGCCGGAGCCGATCCGGCCCAGGATGCCGATCTTCTCGCCTGGCCGGATCCGGAAGCTGACATTGCGCAGCGCCGGCGTGGTCTGGCCGGGGTAGGCGAAGCTGACATCGCGGAACTCGATCGCGCCCTGGACGCTGCCACGCGCGATGAAGTTCGAGTCATCCGGGCGCTCGACCTCGCGCTTCATCATCTCGTCGAGCGAGGTCAGCGCGGTGGAGGCGGTGTGGTACTGGACCAGCAGGCCCGCCACCTGCGCGATCGGTGCCATCGCCCGGGAGGCCAGCATGGTGCAGGCGATCAGACCGCCCATGGTCAGCATGCGCTCGCCGATCAGCCAGACACCCAGGATCACGATCACGAGATTGATGGTCTGCTGCACGAAGGCAGAGCCGTTGGTCGCGCTCGAGGAGAGCAGGCGCAACTGGGCCCCCACGCGCGCGAGCAAGGCGGCGCTCTGTTCCCACTTGCGCTGGATCGGCGCCTCGGCACCCATGGCCTTGACGGTCTCGAAGCCTACCAGCCCCTCGATCAGGGTCGCGTTGCGCTGCGCGCTGGCTCGATAAGTGGTTTCGGCCAGCTGGTGCATGCGGCCCTGGACCGCCAGCGCATAGAGCAGCAGGGCCACCGTACCCAGCAGCAACGGGAACAGCATCGGCCAGGCAATCCAGCCGACCACGACCAGGAAGATCAGCGCGAATGGCAGGTCGATGAAGGCGACCACGGTGGCCGAGCCGATGAAGTCGCGCACGGACTCGAAGGCTCTCAGGTTGGAGGCAAAGGAGCCGGCCGACACCGGGCGCTGCTCCATGCGCGTGCCCAGCACCCGCTCCATGATGTAGGCGGACAGCTTGACGTCGGCACGGCTGCTCGCAAGGTCGACGAAGCGCCCGCGCAGCACGCGCAGCACCAGGTCGCCGACCAGCACCAGCATCAGGCCGACCGACAGCACGGCCAGCGTGTCGAAGGCCTGGTTGGGCACCACGCGGTCGTACACGTTCATGACGAACATCGGCATGGCGAGCGCGAACAGGTTGGTCAGGAAGGCCGCCAGCAGCACGTCGCGATACAGCGCGCGGTTTTCAGCAATCACGCTCCAGAACCAGTGGCCGTGACGGCCGGCCCTGACCTCGGGGCTGCGCGCATCGAAGCGCCGGCGCGGACGGGCGTAGATGGCACGGCCGCCATACTGGGACTCGACCTGCTCCAGCGGCACGGACACCGGCGCATCGCCGAGCTCGGGGTAGACCAGTTCCAGCGCCTGCCCATCGGCCGAGCGGCCGAGCAGCAGGCAGGCCCGGTCATCCTGCAGCAGCAGAACCGCCGGAAACAGCTCGGCCTTGAGCGCCGCAAGCGGCTGGCGCACCACCCGGCTGGAGAGACCGGCACGACGGGCGGCACGCTCAAACAAGGCGGGCGTGAGCTTGCCCTGCTCGAGCGGCAGACCGGCGAGCGCGCCATCGCGGGTGATGGCCTCGCCGTGACTGCGCGCCAGGATCAGCAGGCAGGATAAAAGCTCGTCACCCTCGGCGACTGGATCGGACCGTTGCCCCGGGATCGGCTGGCTGGCTGTTGACATGAATCTCCCCAAACGGCTTGTATCGAGCAGTCCTTGGACTGGCCGATCCTCCCTCCTAGCCGCCTAGCCAGGATTGGCAGATTCAGTGTAACAAAAAGCAGTCGCTCAGCCCGCAATTTGACCAGCAGGGTCCTCGCTGCTGACGACGGACTGGGCCCAGCTGCGCAGCTTGCGCGTGTCGGAGCGCAAGATTTGCTGCTTTACCGCCAGGATCTGGGAAGGGTGCATCGAGAAACTGCGCAGTCCCAGTCCGAGCAGCAGGCGTGTCATGGCCGGATCGCCCGCCATCTCGCCGCAGACGCTGACCGACTTGCCCTGGGCAAGGCACTCGGCGATCGTGCCGGCCACCAGCTGTAGCACCGCCGGATGCAAGGGGTCGTAGAGGTGGGAAACCGTCTCGTCGACGCGGTCGATCGCCAGCGTGTACTGGATCAGGTCGTTGGTGCCGATCGACAGGTAGTCGAAATGCTTGAGGAACATGGGCACCGTCAGCGCCGCGGCCGGAACCTCGATCATCGCGCCGAGACGCACCGGGCCGTAGGCGACGCCGCGCAGGTCAAGCTGCTGGCGCGCCTTGGCCACCAGGTCCTTGATCTGGAGGATCTCGTGCCGGTGCGCCACCAGCGGGAACAGCAGGTTGATCTTGCCATGCGCCGCAGCGCGCAGGATGGCGCGCAGCTGGGTCAGGAACATGGCCGGCTCGGCCAGGCTCCAGCGAATGGCGCGCTGGCCCAGCGCAGGGTTCAGGTGATCATCGCGGCTGTGCCGATCGAGCGGCTTGTCGGCACCGATGTCGATGGTACGGATCGTGACCGGCAGACCGTGCATGCCCTCGACCGCGGCACGGTAGGCCTGGTACTGCTCCTCCTCGTCGGGCAGCTTGCCCTCGCGGCCCATGAACAGGAACTCGGTCCGGAACAGGCCGACGCCGACCGCGCTGACCGAGAGCGCTGGCGTGGTGTCGGCGGGATGCTCGATGTTGGCCAGCAGCTCGATGCGCTCGCCGTCCAGCGTCACGGCCGGCGTGTTCTTGATGTGGGATAGCCGGCCGCGCATCAGCATGATCTCGCGCTGGCGGAACTCGTACTCGGCGCGCACCGTCGGCGACGGATTGACGATCAGGAGGCCGGCATCGCCATCGATGACGACCAGGTCATCCTGCTGCACCAGCAGGCTCGCGCTGCGGGTGCCGACGACGGCCGGAATGTCCATGCTGCGTGCCACGATCGCGGTGTGCGAGGTCTTGCCGCCGACGTCGGTGGCAAAGCCGGCAAACACGCTCTGCTTGAACTGCAGCATGTCGGCCGGCGACAGGTCGTGCGCGATCAGCACCAGCGGCTCGTCCTGGCTGGCAGCCGGTGCAGTGACCGGCGACTCGGCGCCGCGCAGCTGACGCAGCATGCGCTCGGTCAGCTGCTCGAGGTCGGCCTTGCGCTCGCGCAGGTAGGGATCCTCCATCTCGTCGAACTGCTTGGCGATCTGCTCGAGGTGCGAGGTCAGCGCCCATTCGGCGTTGTAGTGGCGCTCGACCACCCAGTAGGCCACGCCTTCCTGCAGCTGCTGGTCCTCCAGAAGCATCAGGTGAACGTCGAGCAGCGCATTGAGTTCCTGGTGCGCCTCGCGCGCCTCGGTCTTGAGCAGGCCCTGCTGGGTGCGCTGCAGCTCCGCGACCACCCGCGCGCGCGCCTCGCTCAGGCGCTGCAGCTCGGCCTCGACCTGCTCGGGTGCGATGAAATAATGCGCGACATCCAGCCGGCTGGACGCCACCAGCACGGCGCGGCCGATCGCCACCCCGCGCGAAACCGCCTGACCCTGGACCGAAAACGTCACTCGCCTTCTCCGAACTTGTCCGCGATCAGCGCGAGCAGCGCATCCATTGCCTCGCGCTCCCGCTCGCCATCGGTCTCGATCACCACCTCGCTGCCGAGGCCGGCGGCCAGCATCATGACGCCCATGATGCTCTTGGCATTGATGCGGCGCTCGCCACGGCTGAGCCAGACCTCGCAAGGGAAGCTGCCGGCCAGCTTGGTCAGCTTGGCCGATGCCCTGGCATGCAGCCCCAGCTTATTGCTGATGGTCGTGCTGGTCTTGATCATGAATGGTCCTGCGTGTCTGATTCTGCGGCGCCGTCCCGGCAACGGATATGACGCCCTGGGAGGCTCCCATCATAGCCCGGCCCGCCAGCGATTCGAGCGGCTCGTGGCGATAAGACACGGCACGCAGGAGCATCGGCAGGTTGACCCCGGTCAACAGGCGGCTGTCGATGCCGTCGACCAGCTTGCTCGCGACGTTGCAGGGGGTGGCGCCGAACAGATCGGCCAGGATCAGCGTCTGCGCCGTGCCGAGCTGGCGCATCAGCTGGCGCGCCTGCTCCAGGGTATGTTCGGGCGCAGCCTCCGCCTGGACATCGAGCGCGGCCACCGCGCCGCCGGCATCCGGAAAGACATGCAGCACGCATTCCCGCAAGGCAGTGGCCAGCGGCGCGTGGGCGATGATGAATATGCCGTTCATGGGCTGGATTATCCGCGCGGATCGATAATCCGGAGATCGCGACCACAGACACCCATGACATGAAACCCGTCCTCTGCAACCGCCGCCAGGCATTGGCCTGGGCTGGACTGGCCGCCACCGCCGCAAGCCTGGGCGGCCTGGCCGGCTGCAGCAGCCGCGAGTCGGCGCCCGCCTCGCGCTTCCTGCTGCTCGATGGCAGCACGCTCGACAGTAGCGCGCTGCAGGGCAAGGTCACGCTGGTCAACTTCTGGGCCACGACCTGCACCAGCTGCGTGGCCGAGATGCCGGATCTGATCCGCACCCACCAGAAGTTCCAGCCACGCGGCTTCGAGACCGTGGCGGTCGCGATGAGCTACGACCCGGTCGAATGGGTGCTCAACTTCAGCCAGAGCCGCCAGCTGCCATTCAAGGTGGCGCTCGACCGCAACGGCGAGCTCGCCAGGAGCTGGGGCGATGTCAAGCTCACGCCGACCACATTCCTGGTCGACAAGCAGGGCAGGATCGTGAAGCGCTACGTCGGGCCGCCGGACTTCGCCGCGCTGCACCAGCTGATCGAGGACCTGCTGGCCCAGGCTTGAAGCCGCCGGCCTGGCTGCGGTATAAAGTCCTGCCATGAACGCCATCACAGCCACTCAGCCGGTGTGCGAGATCCTGTTCGTCAGCGCAGCCCACGAGGTGGAGCCGGTCCGCCAGCTGTTCCGCGAATACCAGCGCAGCCTGGACGTCGACCTGGGCTTCCAGGGCTTCGAGGCAGAACTGGCGAACCTGCCCGGCGAATACCAGGCGCCCTATGGTGCGCTGCTGCTGGCCCGGGTCGATGGCGAGCCGGCCGGCTGCTGCGCGATGCGGCCGCTGCCGGGCAGCGACTATCCGAACGCCTGCGAGATGAAGCGGCTCTATGTGCGGCCAGCGCTGCGCGGCCTGCGGCTGGGCCGGCAACTGGTCGAGCAGACTCTCATGCTGGCGCAGCAGGCGGGCTTCAGCACCATGCTGCTCGACACGCTCAGCGACATGGAGGCAGCGCGCGCGCTGTATCAGGACTGCGGCTTCGTCGAGGTCGCCCCCTACTACCACAACCCGCTGCCAGGCGCGCACTACCTCAAGGCCGAGCTCTGATCAGGCCGCCTTGGCCTGGGCCAGCAGCGTGGTGGCGTCGCTGACCTCGAACTTGCCAGGGCCCTCGACGTTGAGCTGGACGACGACGCCGTCCTTGACCAGCATCGAATAGCGGTTGCTGCGCAGGCCCAGGCCCTTGCCATTGAGGTCCAGCGTCAGGCCGGTGGCACGGGCGAAGGCCGCATCGCCGTCGGCCAGCATGCGCACCTTGCCGGCGGTCTGCTGGTCCTTGGCCCAGGCGCCCATGACGAAGGCGTCGTTGACGCTGACGCACCAGATCTCGTCGACGCCGGCGGCCTTGAGCGCGTCGGCCTGCTCGACATAGCCGGGCACATGCTGGGCCGAGCAGGTCGGGGTGAAGGCGCCCGGCACGGCGAACAGCGCGATGGTCTTGCCGGCGCTGGCCTTGACGACGTCGACCGGGTTCGGGCCCAGGCTGCAGCCCTCGCTGGCGACCTCGACGAACTCCATCAGGGTGGTGGCGGGCAGCTTGTCTCCGACTTGGATCATGGTGATTTCCTTGCAATGGGCCGCGCGCGGCCCGGGTGGTGAAGCCCGGCGCAGCCGCTAGGCGGCGCGCAGGGACGAAAAAAAACGACCGAGGGATTCTCGGTCGTTTTTCCGGATCGCGCCCTAAGGCAGCGAATAAGGCTTACACCAGGCCAGCCTTTTGGACCAGACGGGTCACGACCCAGTTCTTGGTCTTGGACAGCGGACGGCTCTCGGCGATCTCGACGATGTCGCCCAGCTTGAATTCACCGTTCTCGTCGTGCGCGTGGTACTTGCTCGACTTCATCACGATCTTGCCGTACAGGGCGTGCTTGACAGCACGCTCGACCAGCACGGTCACGGTCTTGGCACGCTTGTCGCTAACGACCTTGCCGATCAAGGTGCGCTTGAGGGAGGTTTTGGCTTCCGTCATGGTCACTCCTTACTTGGCGGCTTGCTTTTCAGCAAGGATGGTCTTCGCACGAGCGATGGCACGACGGGTGCTGCGCAGGGTGGCGAGGTTGGACAGTTGTTGGGTGGCCTTCTGCATGCGCAGGTTGAAGTGCGCCTTTTGCAGCGACTTCACTTCCGCTTCCAGAGCGGCCACGTCTTTTTGGCGCAGTTCAGCAGCTTTCATCTCATGTTCTCCTGATTACTGGCCCAGCAGGCGGGTCACGAAGGTCGTGCGCAGCGGCAGCTTGGCAGCGGCGAGAGTGAACGCTTCGCGAGCCAGTTGCTCGGGAACGCCCAGGATCTCGTACAGCACCTTGCCGGGCTGGATCTCGGCGACGTAGTACTCCACGCCACCCTTACCGTTACCCATACGGACTTCGGCAGGCTTCTTCGAGATCGGCTTGTCCGGGAACACGCGGATCCAGATGCGGCCGCCACGCTTGACGTGACGGGAGATCGCACGACGTGCGGCTTCGATCTGTCGAGCCGTCAGACGGCCACGGTCGGTGGACTTCAGGCCGAAATCGCCAAAGGCCACGGTGTTGCCGGTGGTGGCAACGCCAGTGTTGCGGCCTTTTTGCTCTTTACGGTATTTACGGCGAGCAGGTTGCAGCATTTGTTAATTCTCCTTAGGCCTGGGGCTTGTCGCTGCCGTCAGCCGGAGCGGCATTGCTGCCACCACGACGGGGGCCGCCACGACCGGGACGGTCGCCACGGGCGTCACGACGCGGACCACGGGGACGGCGCTCGTCGTCCGGACGCGGGGTGCTGTCCAGCGAGGGAGCATCGGCGCGACCCAGGTTGTCGCCCTTGTAGACCCACACCTTGACACCGATGATGCCGTAGGTGGTCAGGGCTTCGGAAGTGCCGTAGTCGATGTCGGCGCGCAGGGTGTGCAGCGGCACACGACCTTCGCGATACCACTCGACGCGAGCGATTTCAGCACCGTTCAGACGGCCGGAGGACATGATCTTGATGCCCTGGGCGCCCAGGCGCATGGCGTTCTGCATCGCGCGCTTCATGGCGCGGCGGAACATGA
>CAZJQH010000062.1:0-10927 GCA_964547895.1 uncultured Chitinophaga sp.
TGGTCGCCGCCGGCGGCACCAAGACCATCGTCGGCGCCGAGGCCACGCCTGACACCGTGCGCCGCTTCCTGGTCGGCCCGAAGGATTGCGAGGTCACCGGCTTCGCGATCACCCCGGATGCCAAGACCATCTTCGTCAACATCCAGCACCCGGGCGAAGACGGCAGCCTGGCGGCTCCGACCAGCGCCTGGCCCGACAGCCAGACCAACGCCGGCTCGACCAAGCGTCCGCGCTCGGCGACCGTGGTGATCACCCGCACTGACGGCGGCGCGATCGGCGTCTGAGTTCGGACCCAGCCTCAAGTCCCAACTGACACCCTGGGAGCCACCCGGCTTCCAGGGTTTTTTCATCGATATGTCGCAAATCCTTCATTCGGATTTCATGATCCGTTGCAAGACTTACCGGCTAGTGCATCACGCCACCAGAGGTTCAACTTGCAACACGACATCCGCCCCGACGCCCTCTTCAACGACGAAGATTCCAACACCAGCGCCAACCCGCATTTCGAGCAGGTGCTGGGCGCGCGCCTGAACCGCCGCAACATCCTGCGCGGCGCCATGGGTGCAGCCGGCATGGGTCTGGCTGGCAGCAACGCCCTGGCCGCTGGTCACGGCGCCCACGCCGGCCACAAGGCCACTGGCCCGCTGACCACGCTGGGCTTCAAGCCGGTCGCCAAGAGCCTGGCCGACCAGGTCAGCATCGCCGAAGGCTACGACTACCAGATCATCTACGCGCTGGGCGATCCGCTCGACGCCAGCACCCCAGCCTTCAGGAACGACGGCAGCGATGGCGATTTCCATCGCCGCGCCGGCGACCACCATGACGGCATGGAGTGGTTCAGCCTGAGCGCCAACGGCCGCCCGAGCGAGCACTACAACGCGCGCGGCCTGCTGGCCATGAACCACGAGGCCACCACCGACGAGAAGCTGACCTCCTTCTTCCTGCACGCCGACGGTGGCAAGGCCTCGCTGCCGCGCCGCGCCGACGAGGTCGAGAAGGAACTCGCCATCCACGGCCTGTCGGTGGTCGAGGTCGAGGCCAAAAACGGCAAATGGGCCTACCAGCAGGCCTCGCGCTTCAACCGCCGCGTCACCACCATGACCGAGGTCGAGCTACACGGTCCGCTGCGCGGCAGCGAGCACGCCATCACCCGCTACAGCCCGGACGGCAAGCTGGCGCGCGGCACGCTCAACAACTGCGGCACCGGCAAGACCCCCTGGGGCAGCTTCGTCTCGGGCGAGGAAAACTGGAACGGCTACTTCTTCCGCGATGCCAAGGACGACGAGCGCCGCGGCAAGGATGACCGCCAGGTCATCGGCCTGAACCGCTACGGCCGCAAGGCCGGCGCCGCCAGCCGCCATGGCTGGGAGAGCGCGGGCGAGCTCGACCGCTACCAGCGCTGGAACAACGGCGCGCTCGGCCAGTCGGCCAAGGACGACTACCGCAACGAGATGAACACCTTCGGCTACGTGGTCGAGATGGACCCCTACGAGCCGGAACTCAAGGTACGCAAGCGCTCGGCGCTGGGCCGCTTCGCGCACGAGAGCGTGAGCTTCGCCAAGCCGGTCGCCGGCCAGCCGGTGGTCGCCTACATGGGCGACGACGCGCGCAACGAATACCTGTACAAGTTCGTCTCGGCCGCCAAGTGGGACCCGAAGGACGCGCGCCCGGCCAACCGCCTGGCCACCGGCGACAAGTACCTCAACCGTGGCAAGCTCTACGCAGCCCGCTTCGGCAATGACGGCAGCGGCGAATGGCTGGAGCTGTCGCTCGACAATCCGGCGCTGGCGCAGTACAAGGGCTTCGCCTTCAAGACCGAGGCCGACATCGCCGTCTTCACCCGCATCGCGGCCGACGCTGCCGGCGCGACCAAGATGGACCGTCCGGAATGGGGCGGCATCAACCCGCGCAACGGCGAGCTCTACATCACGCTGACCAACAACAGCACCCGCACGCCCGAGCGCACCGATGCCGCCAACCCGCGCTCCTACACCGACCTCAAGGGCGGCAAGGAACAGAAGGGCAACGTCAACGGCCATATCCTGCGCCTGGCCGAAGCCAAGCCGACCGACAGCGCCTTCCGCTGGGACATCTACGTCTTTGGCGCCGAGGCCGGCGCCGATGCGTCCAAGGTCAACCTGTCGAACCTGACCGACGCCAACGACCTGTCCTCGCCCGACGGCCTGGTGTTCAGCCCCTCGACCGGCATCTGCTGGATCCAGACCGACGACGGTGCCTACACCGACCAGAGCAACTGCATGCTGCTGGCCGCGATCCCGGGCCAGGTCGGCGACGGCGGCAAGAAGACCGTGACCCACCAGCTGGCTGACGGCAGCAGCCGCCAGGTCGAGACCTTCGTCGGCAAGGCCCCGACCGAGGCCACGCTCAAGCGCTTCCTGGTCGGCCCGAAAGACTGCGAGATCACCGGCTGGTGCGAGACGCCCGACGGCCGTGCGATGTTCATCAACATCCAGCACCCGGGCGAGACCACCAAGATGGCCGATGTCGGCAATCCGGCCAAGTACACCAGCCAGTGGCCTGCCAACGCCGGCTACGGCGCCGGCAAGCGCCCGCGCTCGGCCACCATCGTCATCACCAAGAAGGACGGCGGCGTGATCGGCAGCTGATGCAACCGGGCCGACAGGCCCCTGCAGCAGCGCAAAACCCCTGCCGCCGCCAGGCGCGCAGGGGTTTTGTCATCTCAAGGCACCGTCAACCGGCGCCAGCAGAGTCAGACTGAAATCAGCCCAGGTGCTTGGCGAAGAAGGCCAGCGTGCGCTCGCGCGCCAGCGCGGCCGAGGGCGGATGCGAGGCACCGCGCTGGTCGCAGTTGAAGCCGTGGTGGGCGTCGTAGCTGTGCACCTCGACACCGGGCTGTGCTGCGCGGAAGGCCTCGACCGTATCCATCGGGATCCAGTTGTCCTGCTCGGCGAAATGTGCCAGCACCGGGCATTTCGGGCTGCGCGCGGCCTCCTCGGGCGTGGTCATGCCGCCGCCGTAATAGGGCACGGCAGCGGAGAGGCCCTGCAGCTCGCAGGCGCTGCGCCAGGTCAGCAGGCCGCCCCAGCAGTAGCCGACGATGCCGACCTTGCCGCCGCTGCGGCGTGCCGCCTCGTCGATGGCGGCCTGGATGTCGGCCAGCACGCCGGGCGCCGGCAGCGCATCGACCGCCAGCTTGAGCGCGAAGCCGGCCTGCATGTCGGCGTCGCTGTAGCCGAGCTCGACGCCGGGCTTGACGCGCTGGAAGGTCGCGGGTGCGATCGCCAGATAACCCGCGGCCGCGTAGCCGTCGGCGACGGCGCGGATATGCGAGTTGACGCCGAAGATCTCCTGCAGCACCACGACCGCTCCGCGCGGCTGGCCGGCCGGCTCGGCCAGGTAGGCCTGGCACTTGGCGCCGTCGGCGGCGCTGATCTCGATGAACTGACCCATGAAAAACATCCTCCTGTAGATCCTGAAGCTGCAAGATTAGCGGAATTCCGGCTGCCACACATGCACAATGCTGTGATGGACTTCAAGCCGCTGATCACCCTGCTGGCCATCGTCAACCCGCTGGCGATCGTGCCCTTCTTCATCCACTACACGCAGGGCTTTTCCGATGCGCAGCGCCGGCACACGGTGCTGGTGGCCTCGTTCAGCGCCTTCGCGGTGATCGCGGGCTGCGCGCTGCTGGGCCTGCAGATCCTGGACTTCTTCGGCATCTCGCTGGCGAGCTTCCAGGTCGGTGGCGGCATGCTGCTGCTGACCTCGGCGCTGTCGATGCTCAACGCCCAGCCGGCCGAGGCGCGCACCAATCAGGACGAGGTCGACGACGCCTCGGCGCGGGCCTCGATCGCGGTGGTGCCGCTGACCATCCCGCTGCTGACCGGCCCGGCCTCGATGTCGACCGTGGTGATCTACGCCGACCAGGCCAAGACGCTGCTGCAGCACGCCGCGCTGGTGGGCTACGGCGTGGTGATCGCGCTGGCAACCGCGGTCTGCTTCACGCTGGCCGAGCCGATCGAGCGCGTGCTCGGCAAGACCGGCATCAACGTCATGACCCGGATCATGGGCCTGATCCTGGCGGCGATCTCGGTCGAGGTGATGGCCGCCGGACTGGTCAAGATCTTTCCGACGCTGGCAGGCTGAAGCCAGTCCGCCACGCCAGGCAGGCCGTCAGTCGGAGTCGGCGGCCAGGTCTACGTCCTCGTCGGTGGCCGGCTCGGGCGCTGCCTTGACGAAGGTCACCGGCACCGGCGCGTCCTCCAGCATGCCGCGCGAGACCGAGCCCAGCGCGCTGCGCACCAGCCCCATGCCATGGCTGCCCATGACGACGGCCTCGCAGCCCTCCTCCTCGAGCAGCTCGAGCAGCGCCGGCACGACGTCGCCGACCACCACGGTCTCGGCGTAGGGCAGGCCCGATTCGTCGGCCAGCTGGACGGCGGGCGCCATCAGGTCACGGCCGGCGCCGACCGCCACCTCGGCCAGCGCCTCCGGGTCCTGCAGCGTCAGCATCTCGTAGGCAGAGGCCGGCTCCTGCACATTGGCCAGCACCAGTTCGACCTCCAGCCCGGCGCGGGCCAGGTCGATCACATGCCGCAGCGCCTGCAGCGCGAGCTCGGAACCGTCGATCGGGACAAGAATCTTCATGGCCATTCCTCCAAGGCTGTCGGGTCGGCAGGACTTCTGCCTTTTCTTCCATCATAGACCCGCCAGGCCGGACTGACAGCCGCTTTGCGCGCACAATTCCCGCCAGTATCGCAACCTGTTCCGGATCCGCATGAACACGCAAGCCCTGCAAGGCCTCAAGGTGATCGAGCTCGGCCAGCTGATCGCCGGCCCCTTCGCCGCCAAGACGCTGGCCGACTTCGGCGCCGACGTCATCAAGATCGAGCCGCCCGAGGGAGGCGATCCGCTGCGCAAATGGCGGCTGCTGCGCGAAGGCACCTCGGTCTGGTGGGAGGTGTCGTCGCGCAACAAGCGCTCGGTCTGCGCCGACCTGCGCCAGCCCGAGGGCCAGCAGCTGGTGCGTCGGCTCGCCGCCGAGGCCGACGTGCTGATCGAGAACTTCAAGCCCGGCACCCTGGAAGCCTGGGGCCTGGGCTGGGACGAGCTGCATGCGCTCAACCCGCGCCTGATCATGCTGCGCATGTCGGGCTACGGCCAGACCGGTCCCTACGCCGGCAAGCCCGGCTTCGGCCTGCTGGCCGAGGCCATGGGCGGGCTGCGCCACCTGACCGGCGAGCCCGGAAGGGTGCCGGTGCGCACCGGGGTGTCGATCGGCGACTCGATCGCGGCGCTGCACGGCGTCATCGGCGTGCTGCTCGCGCTCCACCACCGCCACTCCAGCGGCGAGGGCCAGATGGTCGACTGCGCGCTGTACGAGAGCGTGTTCAACCTGATGGAGAGCCTGCTGCCCGAATACGACGCCTTTGGCGTGGTACGCGAGCGCGCCGGCAGCGCACTGCCCGGCATCGCGCCGTCCAACGCCTATCGCTGCCGTGCCGACGCCACGGACGGCCAGGGCGGCTATGTGCTGATCGGCGGCAACGGCGACAGCATCTACAGGCGACTGATGCACGCGATCGGGCGCGACGACCTCGGCAACGACCCGGAGCTGGCGCACAACGACGGCCGCGCCCGCCGCAGCGCCGAACTCGACGCGGCGATCGAGGCCTGGACGCTGCAGCGCCCGGTCGACGAGGTGATCGCCACACTGGACGCCGCCGGCGTGCCGGTCGGCAAGGCCTACACCGCCGCCGACATCGCGCATGATCCGCAATACCTGACGCGCGAGATGGTGCTGGAGGTCCGGGACAGCCACGGCCTGCCGCTCAAGGTGCCGGGCATCGCGCCCAAGCTCAGCGCCACGCCGGGCGCCATCCAGCATCCGGCGCCCCGGCTCGGCGAGCACACCCGACAGGCACAGGACAGCCCGAACTGGCCGACAAGGCATTAGGGATTACCCGAAAGGCTGAACCGTAGCTGACATCACCGGCGATAATATGCGGTTTGAAATCGAACCACCATCCCAAAGTGGTTCCGCAGACCCCATACCGACCGCCATGCCAAACAGCACCCTCCACTCGCAAGCCTATCTGAAGTTCCTCAACCTGGTGAAGGCGATCCGTGAACTGCCGACCTTCCCGGCGCTCGACGCGGTCGAGCAGACCCTGCTGGAGAGCTTCGCCGCCGTCTGGCACACCGGCAAGCAGATCACCGTGCTGGAAGCCATGCACATGTCCAAGGACATCTCGCCGAGCACGGTGCACCGCCGCCTCAAGACGCTGCGCGCCAAGGGCATCATCACGCTGGTCAACGACACCACCGACAGCCGCACCAAGTACGTGATGCCGACCTCGCTGGCCAACCAGTTCTTCGACCAGCTCGGCCAGTGCATGGACGCAGCCCGTCAGGCCTGATCCAGCGCGGTTCCAGACCCAGGCTTGGCCGCCCGGCTCGACCCGAGCCCGGCGGCCTTTTTGTGCCTGTCGCCGACAGCGGCCAGGCGCCATGATGCTCACGCTGCTAAGATGAAATTCGTCATCCATCACCGATCACCATGAAGTTTCCCAAGCAAGCCGAACTCGAACAACTCGTCAGCAAGCTCCAGCAGCAGCAGGCGCTCAGCGCCGAGGAGCTGCAGGCCTTCGCCCAGCTCAACGCCGAGCTCGCCAGCTGGAAGACCGACTGCGTCAAGGTGATCGACGACATCGTGCAGCAGATCGTGCGCTACGGCATCACGCTGGAGCAGTTGGGCGCGCGCGAGGAACTGCGGCACTGGGCCGCTGCGGCAGTGGCGCAGCCTGCGACCGCAGGCGCGTCAGCTCCAAATGAAGGCGAGGAGAAGAAGCGCCGCCAGCGCACGCCGAACCCGGAGCTGGTGATCTTCCGCATCCAGCCGCCCGGCAGCAAGGGCGCGGCCACGCTGATCCACCGCAACGAACTGCCACAGAAGCTCGGTGCCAAGCTGCAATGGCTGCTGGCACAGGAAGGCGATCTGAAGGACAAGCTGATGGCCTGCGCCGACTCGCAGCAGGCCGAGCAATACCTGGCGAACGAGGAGGGCCAGCTGTTCCTGGACAAGCTGATCAACTGGATCCGGTCGCAGGCAGTCTGAGGCTAACGGTCCGCATGGACATGCGCTTCATCCATGCGGAATTCGGGATTGATCAAGCGCTGACAAAGCTGCCCGACTTGCCGCCATGCTTCTCGAGCAGCTTGATATCGGAGATCACCATGCCGCGGTCGGCCGCCTTGCACATGTCGTAGATCGTCAGCAGCGCGGCGTTGACGGCGGTCAGCGCCTCCATCTCGACGCCGGTCTGGCCCACGGTCTCGGCGGTGGCGCGGCAGAGCACGGCGTGCTGGTCGGCCAGCAGCTCGAACTCGACTGCCACCCTGGTGAGCGCGATCGGGTGGCAGAGCGGGATCAGGTCGGCGGTGCGCTTGGCGCCCATGATGCCGGCCAGCCGCGCAATCCCCAGCACGTCGCCCTTCTTCGGGCTCCCATGCAGGACCAGCTCGAAGGTGGCGGGCTGCATGCTGATGCGGCCCTGCGCGATGGCGATGCGGTGCGTCTGTGCCTTGGCACCGACGTCGACCATGTGGGCCTGGCCGCTGGCATCGAAATGGGTGAGGGGGGAGTCGCTCATGGGGCTGTCCTGCTGTGATCGGGTGCTGAAACGGGCATCATACGGTCATGCAAGCGCCCTTCCGTTTCCGCTGGCGGCCCTGGCTGGCCGCCGTCCTGCTGGCCGGCCTGCCGGCAACCTGGCTGCAGGCCCAGTCTCCCACGACAGAGGCGGCCCGCCCCCCGCTCGCGCTGCCCGGACTGGGCGATGGCGGCGACATGACGCTGGGCGAGGAGCGCCGCCTCGGCAACCAGATCGCGCGCAGCCTCTACCGCGATCCCGACTACCTCGACGACCCGCTGCTCGACGACTATCTGCAGCAGGTCTGGCGCCCGCTGCTGGCGTCGGCACAGGCGCGCGGCGAGCTGCCGCCCGATGCCGACCAGCGCTACGCCTGGCGATTGCTGCTGCTGCGCGACCCGTCGGTCAATGCCTTCGCGCTGCCGGGCGGCTACCTGGGCGTGCACACCGGCCTGCTGGCGACGGTGAGCAGCGCGGACGAGCTGGCCTCGGTGCTGGCGCATGAGCTCAGCCATGTGTCGCAGCGCCATATCGCGCGCCTGCTGACCCAGCAGAGCCGGCAGGCGCCCTGGATGCTGGCGGCGATGGTGCTGGGCGCGGTCGCGGCCAGCAAGGCAAAGAACGCCGACATCGGCAACGCGGCCATCGTCGGCGGCCAGGCGCTGGCGCTGCAGAACCAGCTCAATTTTTCGCGCGACATGGAGCGCGAAGCCGACCGGGTCGGCTTCGGCATCATGACCGAGGCGGGCTTCGACGGCCAGGGCTTCGCCAGCATGTTCGACAAGCTGCAGCAGGCCTCGCGGCTGAACGACGACGGTGCCTTCCCCTACCTGCGCAGCCACCCGCTGAGCACCGAGCGCATCGCCGACATGCGCGCGCGGCTGGCGCTCGAGCCGGCCGCGCAGGCGGGCCACCAGCCCCTCACCTCGCCGGGGCTGCATGCCTTGATGTCGGCGCGCGCGCGCGTGCTGGGCGAGCCGCGCATCGAGCGGCTGCAGGCGCTGGCCCAGGCCGGCCGGAGCAACGCGGCGCCGCTGCGCGACCCGGCCACGCTGGGGCTGCGCTATGGGGCAGTGCTGGCTGCCGCCAGGCTGGGCGATGCCGGCACCGCGCAGGCACAGCTCGGCCGCCTGCTGGCCAGCCTGCCGGACGAGGCCCAGGCGCGCCAGGCGGTGCGCTGGCTGGCGCTCGAGGCCATGCTGCTGACGCAGCGCGAGCGGCTGGCCGGGCTCGACCTGGCCGCCCTGCGCGCCGAGGCGCTGGCCGCGCCCGGTCGCGCGGCGCTGCTGCTGGGCGCGCGGGCCGCCGCCACCAGCGGCGACGCCCGGCTGCTGGATGCCGCCAGCCAGCGGCTGCAGACCTGGCTGGTGCTACAGCCCGACGACGCACCGGCCTGGCAGGCGCTGGCCACGGTGGCGCAGCAGCAGGGCCAGCCAGTGCGGGCCGCGCGCGCGGGCGCCGAGGCGCAGCGCGCCCAGCTCGACGTCAACGGCGCGCTCGACCGCATCAAGTCGGCGCAGGCGCTGGCGCGCCAGCAACGCAACGTCGACCATGCCGAACTGTCGATCATCGACACGCGCCGGCGCGAGTTCGAGCGGCTGGTGCGCGAGCAGTATTGCGAGGAACGCGAGCAGCGCGACCCGATCTGCCGCAAGCCGGATTGAAACCGCGTTTCTTGCCGCTGCCGGAGGGGGCCGGATAAAATCCAGGGTTTCGATTTCCAGGGCCCTTCATGACCGACGCCAAGACCCCATCCCCCGTCTCCACCGTCAACGCGCAGACCATGGCCAACGCCATCCGCGCGCTGGCGATGGACGCCGTGCAGCAAGCCAACTCCGGCCACCCGGGTGCGCCCATGGGCATGGCCGACATGGCGGTCGCGCTGTGGGGTCGCCACCTCAAGCACAACCCGGTCAACCCGGCCTGGTTCGACCGCGACCGCTTCGTGCTGTCCAACGGCCACGGCTCGATGCTGATCTACGCGCTGCTGCACCTGAGCGGCTACGAGCTGCCGATGGACGAGCTGCGCAACTTCCGCCAGCTCGGCTCCAGGACCGCCGGCCATCCGGAAGTCGGCCACACCCCGGGCGTCGAGACCACCACCGGCCCGCTAGGACAGGGCATCACCAACGCGGTCGGCTTCGCGCTGGCCGAGAAGCTGCTGGCCTCCGAGTTCAACCGTGACGGCCACGAGATCGTCGACCACCGCACCTATGTCTTCCTGGGCGACGGCTGCCTGATGGAAGGCATCAGCCACGAGGCGATCGCGCTGGCCGGCGCCTGGAAGCTCAACAAGCTGATCGCGCTGTACGACGACAACGGCATCTCGATCGACGGCCAGGTCACGCCCTGGTTCATCGACGACACCCCGAAGCGCTTCGAGGCCTGCGGCTGGAACGTGATCCGCGCCGTCGACGGCCATGACGCCGACGCGGTCGACGCCGCTATTCGCGAGGCCAAGCTGGCCGACAAGCCGACCCTGATCTGCTGCAAGACCCATATCGGCAAGGGCAGCCCGAACCGCGCCAACACCGCCAAGGCGCATGGCGAGCCGCTCGGCGCCGAGGAGATCAAGCTCACCCGCGAGGCGCTGGGCTGGAGCCACGCCCCGTTCGAGATCCCGGCCGAGGTCTACTCCGCCTGGGACGCCAAGGCTGCCGGCCAGACCGCCGAGCAGGCCTGGGATCAGCGCTTCGCCGCCTACGCGCAGGCCTTCCCTGAGCTGGCGCGCGAGTTCGAGCGCCGCATGAAGGGCGAGCTGCCGCAGGACTTCGAGCAGATCGCTGCCGACACCCTGGCCGCCGCCCACTCCAAGGCCGAGACCGTGGCCAGCCGCAAGGCCAGCCAGCTGGCACTGGAAGCCTTCACCGCCGCGCTGCCCGAGCTGCTCGGCGGCTCGGCCGACCTGACCGGCTCCAACCTGACCAACACCAAGTCGACCCCCAACCTGCGCTTTGATGCGGCCGGCGCCGTGGTCAAGAACGAGGCCGGCGTCGGCGGCCGCCACGTCAACTACGGCGTGCGCGAGTTCGGCATGGCCGCGATCATGAACGGCATCGCGCTGCACGGCGGCTTCATCCCCTACGGCGGCACCTTCCTGACCTTCAGCGACTACAGCCGCAACGCGATCCGCATGGCCGCGCTGATGAAGCAGCGCGTGGTCCATGTGTTCACCCACGACTCGATCGGCCTGGGCGAGGACGGCCCGACCCACCAGTCGATCGAGCATGCCGCCAGCCTGCGCCTGATCCCCAACCTGGACGTCTGGCGCCCGGCCGACACCGCCGAGACCG
>CAZJQH010000063.1:0-10833 GCA_964547895.1 uncultured Chitinophaga sp.
CCGGCCTGATCGCCGCCGGCGTCTACCCGAACCCGATCCCGCACGCCGACATCGTTACCAGCACCACGCACAAGAGCCTGCGCGGGCCGCGCGGCGGCATCATCCTGATGAAGCCCGAGCACGAGAAGGCGATCAACAGCGCGGTATTCCCGGGCCTGCAGGGCGGCCCGCTGATGCACGTGATCGCGGCCAAGGCAGCTGCCTTCAAGGACGCGCTGACGCCGGAGTTCAAGGTCTACCAGGAGCAGGTGATCAAGAACGCGCAGGCGCTGGCCGACACCTTGGTGGAGCGCGGCCTGCGCATCGTCAGCGGTCGCACCGAAAGCCATGTGATGCTGGTCGACCTGCGCGCCAAGAACATGACCGGCAAGGCGGCCGAGGCGCTGCTGGGCTCGGCCCACATCACGGTCAACAAGAACGCGATCCCGAACGACCCGGAAAAGCCGATGGTGACCAGCGGCATCCGCCTGGGCAGCCCGGCGATGACGACGCGCGGCTTCAAGGAGGCCGAAGCACGCCTGACCGGCCAGCTGATCGCCGACCTGCTCGACCACCCGGATGACGCCGAGGTGCTGCAGCGGGTGCGTGGCGAAGTGGCGGCACTGACCCGGAGGTTCCCGGTCTATGGCTGACACCGCAACCCTCGAACGGCCGCCAGTCGCCACCACCATGGCCGTCAGCACCTTCGACCTGTTCAAGATCGGGATTGGCCCGAGCAGCTCCCACACCGTGGGGCCGATGCGTGCCGCCTGCCTGTTTGCCGACCGGCTGCGCGACCACAGCGTGCTCGACGCCGTAGAGCGGGTGCGCTGCGCGCTCTATGGCTCGCTGGGCGCGACCGGCAAGGGCCACGGCACCGACAAGGCGGTGATGCTGGGCCTGGAGGGCGAGCAGCCCGACCTGGTCGATCCCGACATGATCGAGCAGCGCCTGGACGCCATCCGCGGCAGCAAGACGCTGAAGCTGGCAGGCCAGCGCCCGGTGCGCTTCTCGGTGGCCGAAGACCTGGTGTTTCACCGCCGCGAAACCCTGCCCTTCCATCCGAACGCGATGACCTTGCAGGCGCTCGACGCCCAGGGCAACATCCTGCTGAGCAACACCTTCTATTCGGTGGGCGGCGGCTTCGTGGTGGAAAAGGACGCTGACGGCCAGGCCAGCCTGGTTCCAGCCGAACTCGACTTGCCTTACTGGTTCACCAATGGCGCCGAACTGCTGGCACTGTGCGCCCAGCACGGCATGAGCATCGCCCAGGTCATGCGGGCCAATGAGGAGGCCTGGAACGAACCCGAGGCGATCCGGGAAAAGCTGTTGCAGATCTGGAACGTGATGCAGGGCTGCGTCAAGCGCGGCCTGGCCACCGACGGCATCCTGCCGGGCGGCTTCAAGGTCAAGCGGCGCGCGCCACAGCTGTACCGCGACCTGACATCGAATCCCGAGAAGGCGCTGATGGATCCGCTGCAGGTGCTGGACTGGGTCAACCTGTTCGCCCTCGCCGTGAACGAGGAAAACGCCGCCGGCGGGCGCGTCGTGACGGCGCCCACCAACGGCGCGGCGGGCATCATCCCGGCGGTGCTGCATTACTACTGGCGCTTCGTGCCGGGCGCCAGCGAGCAGGGCGTGATGGATTTCCTGCTGACCGCGGCGGCCATCGGCATCCTCTACAAGCGCAACGCCTCCATCTCGGGCGCCGAGGTGGGCTGCCAGGGCGAGGTGGGCGTGGCCTGCTCGATGGCCGCAGGTGCCTTGTGCGCGGTGCTGGGCGGCACGCCGGAACAGGTGGAGAACGCCGCCGAGATCGGCATGGAGCACCACCTGGGCCTGACCTGCGATCCAGTCGGCGGTCTGGTGCAGATCCCCTGCATCGAGCGCAACGCGATTGCCTCGGTCAAGGCCATCAATGCCGCACGCATGGCGCTGCGCGGCGACGGCACCCACTACGTCAGCCTCGACAAGGTCATCAAGACCATGCGCGAGACCGGGGCCGACATGAAGACCAAGTACAAGGAGACCTCCAGAGGCGGGCTGGCGGTCAACATCGTTGAGTGTTAAGGAAAAGCCATGCAAAAATTTTCAGTCTGGTCCCTGCTCAGGAACTCGATGAGCTATCACGAGGGCTGGCAGCGCCAGTGGCGCTCGCCCCAGCCCAAGGCCGAATATGACGCCGTGATCGTGGGCGGCGGCGGCCATGGCCTGGCCACGGCCTATTACCTGGCCAAGGAACATGGCATGCGTAACATCGCGGTGGTCGAGCGCGGCTACCTGGGTGGCGGCAACACCGCGCGCAACACCACCATCGTGCGTTCCAACTACCTGTGGGACGAGTCGACCCAGCTGTACGAAAAGGCGATGAAGCTGTGGGAAGGCCTGTCGCAGGACCTGAACTACAACGTCATGTTCAGCCAGCGCGGCGTGATGAACCTGGGCCACACCCTGCAGGACATGCGCGACATCGAGCGCCGCGTCGGCGCCAACCGGCTCAACGGCGTCGACGCCGAGGTGCTGACGCCGGCCCAGATCCAGGAGATCGTGCCCTTCATCAACCTCAACACCCGGCTGCCGGTGCTCGGCGCCTCCTTCCAGCGCCGCGCCGGCGTGGCGCGCCACGATGCCGTGGCCTGGGGCTTTGCGCGCGCCGCGGATGCGCTCGGCGTCGACATCATCCAGAACTGCGAGGTAGTGGGGATCAGGCGCGAGAACGGCGCCGTGGTCGGCATCGACACCAACCGCGGCGTGATCAAGACCAAGAAGGTCGCGCTGGTGGCCGCCGGCCACAGCAGCGTGCTGGCCAAGATGGCCGACATCCGGCTGCCGATCGAGAGCCATCCGCTGCAGGCCCTGGTGTCCGAGCCGCTCAAGCCGATCTTCCCGACCGTGGTGATGAGCAACGCCATCCACGCCTACATCAGCCAGTCCGACAAGGGCGACCTGGTGATCGGTGCCGGCATCGACGCCTACACCGGCTACGGCCAGCGCGGCAGCTACCACACCATCGAGCACACGCTGCAGGCGATCATCGAGATGTTCCCGATCTTCTCGCGCGTGCGCATGAACCGCCAGTGGGGCGGCATCGTCGACGTCTCGCCGGATGCCTGCCCGATCATCGGCCTGACTCCGGTCAAGGGCCTGTACATCAACTGCGGCTGGGGTACCGGCGGCTTCAAGGCGACGCCGGGTTCCGGCTGGGTCATGGCGCACACCGTGGCGCAGGACCGTCCGCACCCGCTCAACGAGGCGCTGAGCCTGAATCGCTTCTACAACGGCCACCTGATCGACGAGCACGGCGCGGCCGCCGTCGCCCACTGAGGAGAGTTCCATGCTGGAAATCCAATGCCCCTGGTGCGGCACCCGCGCCGAAATCGAATTTGCCTACGGCGGCGAAGGCGGCATCGTCCGCCCGGTCAACTCGGAACAGATGAGCGATGAGGAATGGGGTGACTATGTCTTCATGCGCGACAACGCCAAGGGCCTGCACCACGAACAGT
This sequence comes from uncultured Chitinophaga sp., assembly GCA_964547895.1. Taxonomy (GTDB): domain Bacteria; phylum Pseudomonadota; class Gammaproteobacteria; order Burkholderiales; family Burkholderiaceae_C; genus Malikia. The sequence continues at coordinate 3,483 of CAZJQH010000063.1, forward strand.
GGCGTCACGCGAGCGGCTGCGGCCGCTGGTTCAACGCCCTGCGCGACACGGTGACCTACCGCATCCACGCCACCTGGAAAGTGGGCGAGCCCCAGCCCGAGCTGAAAGCAGGAGACAAGCAATGAGCCAACGTCTGAACCAAGGCGGTCGCGTTGACCGCAAGCGCCCGATCCGATTCACCTTCAACGGCAAGTCCTATACCGGTTATCAAGGCGACACGCTGGCTTCGGCCCTGCTGGCCAACGGCGTCTCGATGGTCGCGCGCAGCTGGAAGTATCACCGGCCGCGCGGCATCCTGGGCAGCGGTGTCGAGGAGCCCAATGCGCTGGTGCAGCTGTTCGAGGGCAATCGCCTGATACCGAACGCCCGCATGACCGAAGTGGAGCTGGTCGACGGCCTGACGGCGAAATCCATCCACGCCAAGCCCAGCATCGACTTCGACGTCGGCGCGGTCAATGGCTGGATGTCGCGCTTCATTCCGGCCGGCTTCTACTACAAGACCTTCATGGCCTCGCAGGAGGCCTGGCATTACTTCGAGAAGCGGATCCGCGCCGTCAGCGGCCTGGGCGAATCCCCGACCGAACTCGACCCGGCCAAGTACGACAAGCAGTACGTGCATTGCGACGTGCTGGTGGTCGGCGGCGGCATTGCCGGCCTGAGCGCAGCGCTGGCGGCGGGCGAAACCGGCGCCCGGGTGATCCTGTGCGACGAGCAGGCCGAGCTGGGTGGCTGGCTGCTCTCGAGCGATGCCTCGATCGATGGCAGGCCGGCAACGGAATGGGTCGCGCAGGCCCTCAAGCGGCTGGAGGCCATGCCCGAGGTGCGCGTGCTGCGCCGCACCACCGCCAACGGCTTCCACGACCACCACTATGTCTCGCTGGTCGAGCGTCGTGCTGACCACCTGGTGCCCGAGCAGCAGCCGGTGTACCGCGAGCGGCTCTGGCGCGTGCGTGCCCGCGAGGTCATCCTGGCGACCGGCGCCCACGAGCGTCCGCTGACCTTCGCCAACAACGACCTGCCGGGCATCATGCTGGCCTCGGCGGTGAGCACCTACATCCGCCGCTACGGCGTGCTGCCGGGCCGCAACGCCGTGGTGTTCACCAACAACGACCATGGCTACGACGCCGCACTGGCGCTCAAGGCGGCGGGCGCCAATGTGCAGCTGTTCGATGCCCGTGCCGAGACCAGGGGTTCGCTGCCGCAGCGCGTCAAGGCAGCCGGCATCATGGTCACGCTGTCGAGCGTGGTCACCGAAGCCAGCGGCGGCAAGCGCGTCAGCTCGGTCAAGGTCCAGGGACTGGATGCCCGCGGCGAACTGAGCGGCTCCGCCCGCTCCGTCTCGTGCGACCTGGTCGCCATGTCCGGCGGCCCGAACCCGGTCATCCACCTGCACAGCCAGGCCGGCAACAAGGCGGCCTGGAACGAGCAGCTGCAGGCCTTCATCCCGGGCAAGCCCTTCCAGGGCGAGCGCTGGGCCGGCGCCTGCGGCGGCGAACAGGGCCTGCTGGCCTGCGCCCGCAACGGCCTTGAAGTAGGCCAGGCCGCAGCCAAGGCTGCCGGCTTCGCCAGCGGCAAGACCGCGCTGCCGGCAATGGAAGACACCCGCTTCGATCCGATCCGGCCGCTGTGGCTGGTGCCGCACGCCAAGCGCCCCAGCCGCGCGCCCAAGCAGTTCGTCGACTTCCAGAACGACGTTGCCGCCTCGGACATCCAGCTGGCGGTGCGCGAGGGCTTCGAGTCGATCGAGCACATCAAGCGCTACACCGCGATGGGCTTCGGTACCGACCAGGGCAAGACCGGCAACATCAACGGCATGGGCATCGCAGCCCAGACCCTGGGCAAGCCGATCCCGCAGGTCGGCACCACCACCTTCCGCCCCAACTACACGCCGGTGACCTTTGGCGTGCTGGCCGGACTGGAGCTCGGTGATGCATTCGATCCGGTCCGGACCACCTCGGTCCACCAGTGGCATGTCCAGCATGGCGCCCTGTTCGAGGACGTGGGCCAGTGGAAGCGTCCCTGGTACTACCCGCGCCGCGGCGAAGACCTGCACGCCGCCGTCAACCGCGAGGTGCTGGCCGTTCGCAACAGCGTCGGCACCCTGGACGCCTCCACCCTGGGCAAGATCGACATCCAGGGCCCGGACTCCGCCACCTTCCTGAACTGGCTCTACAGCAACGCCTGGAGCAAGCTCGAAGTGGGCAAGTGCCGCTACGGCTTCATGCTGGACGAGAACGGCATGGTGTTCGACGACGGCGTGACCGTGCGACTGGGCGAGAACCACTTCCTGATGCACACCACCACCGGCGGCGCCGCGCGCGTGATGGCCTGGATGGAGCGCTGGCTGCAGACCGAATGGCCGCACCTGAAGGTCTACCTGACCTCGGTCACCGACCACTGGGCCACCACCGCCGTGGCGGGTCCCAAGAGCCGGGCCGTGCTGCAGGCCCTCTGCAAGGACGTGGACTTCGACGACAAGGCCTTCCCCTTCATGTCCTACCGCGAAGGCACCGTGGCCGGCGTGCCGGCCCGCATCATGCGCATCAGCTTCTCGGGCGAGCGCAGCTACGAGGTCAACGTGCCGGCGGAACATGGCCTCAAGGTGTGGGAAGCCATCCACGCTGCCGGTCAGCCCTACGGAATCACGCCCTACGGCACCGAGACCATGCACGTGCTGCGTGCCGAGAAGGGCTATGTCATCGTCGGCCAGGATACCGACGGCTCCGTCACCCCGGTGGACCTGGGCATGAGCGGCATGGTCGCCAAGACCAAGGACTTCCTGGGCAAGCGCTCGCTCAGCCGCAGCGACACCACGCGCAGCGACCGCAAGCAGTTCGTGGGACTGCTGACGGAAGACTCCACGCTGGTGCTGCCCGAGGGCGCCCAGATCCTGGCTGGCGCCTTCAATCCGCCGCCGGCGCTGACCCCGATGCAGGGCCATGTGACGTCCAGCTACCACAGCCCGACCCTGGGCCGCTCGATTGCCCTGGCCGTGATCAAGGGCGGTCTCAACCGCATCGGCGAGACCGTCCAGGTCGCCCTGCGCGACGGCCGCAACGTGAACGCCCAGATCACCAGCCCTGTGTTCTACGACCCCAACTCGGAGCGTCAAAATGCCTAAGTCACTCGCTTCCCCTTCCTCGAAAAATGCCGCCGGCGAGCGCGGCGTGGTGGCCGGCTGGGATCCGGCCTGGGCTGTCGTCAACCTGCGGGGCAACCCGGACGATCCGGCCTTCCGCGCCGGCGTGGCCAGGGCGCTGGGCGTCGAGCTGCCGGTGGCAGCCTGCTCCACCCAGCTGGGCCAGGACCAGAAGATCATCTGGGCCGGCCCGGATGACTGGTTCGTGCTGAGCAAGCGGCGCAAGGCCGCCGAACTCGAGGCTGCCTTGCGCGCCGAACTGGCCGGGCAGCACATTGCCGTGACCGATGTCAGCAGCAACTACACCCTGCTCCACCTCAGCGGGCCGCGGGTGCGCGAACTGCTGGCCCAGGGCTGCCCGCTGGACTTGCATCCACGCATGTTCAAGACCGGACAAAGCGCGGGCTCGGTGTTCTTCAAGGCATCGGTCTGGCTCTGGCAGACTGACGATGCGCCGGTCTACGAAATGCTGGTGCGCAACAGCTTCCGCGGCTATGTCTGGCTGATGCTGGAACAGTGCAGCGAGGAAGTCGGCCTGGTCAAACGAGTCTTTGCATGAGCGCCGACTGGACCTTGCGCATCGAGCGGATGCCCATCGAATTGGCGGTGGGCATCTATCCTCACGAGTCGGAGCCGCAGCCCCTGCTGGTGAGCCTCGAGGTGGAAGGACTGGCCGAGGCTGACCCGAACGCCCTGGAAGGGTGCCTCGACTACGAACCGCTCTGCCTCTGGCTGCACCACGAGTGGCCCCGGAGCCCGCATGTGCCGCTGCTGGAAACGCGCGTCAACCAGCTGTTTGCCTTCCTGTTCGGATCCGATCCGCGCATCACGGCGGCCAAGGTCGGTCTGTACAAGCAGCGCATGAGCCTGGGCGCGCAAGTGGTGGGCATCGAAAGGCGCACCACCCGCGAAGCGTTCTCGCGCCTGCTGCGCGCTGGCGAGGCCGCCGTCCCGTCCCCTTCACCCCATCGAGTTGTCTGTCATGAACATGCAGAATGATCAGCCGCGCTTCATACTGACCATGGAGGGCCCGAGCGTGCGCGGGCAGGTGGCCGCCGTCACCAGCTTCCTGGAGCAACAAGGCGCCTACATAGAAGAGTTCGCCGTCTTCGATGACGTGCTGACGTCGCGCTTCTACCTGCGCACCCAGGTACGCCTGCGCCCCGATGATCGCCACCAGGCCAGCGAACTGGAAGCGGCGCTGAATGCCTGCCTGCAGCCTTTCGAGGGCTCGCGTGGCAAGGTCTACAGCAAGGAAAAGCCGGTCCCGGTGATCATCATGGTCTCCAAGACCGACCATTGCCTGAAGGAGCTGCTGACCCAGGTCCGCAGCGCCAACCTGAACATGGAAGTCAAGGCGGTGGTGTCCAACCACACCCTGCTCGAGCAGCTGGTACAGGCCGAGGGCATCCCCTTCCATCATCTGCCGATCACGCCCGACAACAAGCCCGAGCAGGAGGCGCGCCTGATGGGCCTGATCGAGCAGTACGGCGCCGAATTCGTGCTGCTGGCGCGCTACATGCAGGTGCTGAGCGACTCGGCCTGCCGTCAGCTGCAGGGCCGGGTGATCAACATCCACCATTCCTTCCTGCCCGGCTTCAAGGGTGCCAGGCCCTACGAGCAGGCGCATGCCCGAGGCGTCAAGCTGATCGGTGCCACCGCGCATTTCGTCACCTCCGATCTGGACGAAGGGCCGATCATCGAGCAGGCGCTGGAACGGGTCGACCACACCTGCCTGCCCGACAAGCTGCTCAACGTCGGGCGCCACATCGAAAGCATGGTGCTCGAGCGCGCCGTGCAGCTGGTAACCGAACGGCGCGTGTTCGTCAACGGACTGCGCACCGTGATCCTGCGCTGAACCGGTCAGCGCCTGGTCAAGCGATCTGGACGCGGTTGCGTCCAGAGGCCTTGGCCCGGTAGAGGGACTGGTCAAGGCGCCTGAACCAGTCATCCGGCGACTCACCGGGCTGCCACTGCGCCACGCCATAGCTGGCCGTCACCTGGCCCACGCCCGGCATCGGACAAGCCGCCACCAGCGTGCGCAGCCGCTCGGCCAGGCAGGAGGCCTCGGCAGCCGTGCAATGGGGCAGCAGCACGAGGAACTCCTCGCCGCCCCAGCGGGCCAGCGCGTCCTCGGTACGCAGATGCTGCAGGGTAATCGCGCTGATCCTGCGCAGCACCTGGTCTCCTGCCTGATGGCCATGGCCGTCGTTGACCGTCTTGAAATGGTCGACATCGAACATCAGCAGCGACAGCGCCGAGCCGTGGCGGGCCGCACTGGCCAGCTCGACCTCGAGCAGGTGCTGGAAATGGCGCCGGTTCCAGGCCCCGGTCAGGGCATCGGTGGTGGCGATCCGCTGCAGCTCGGCATTGGCTGCCTGCAATGCCTGGTTGGCGCAGTCGGTGGCTTCCTTGGCCTGCTGCAGCGCCAGCGCATAGCGCTTGTGCTCGGCGATGTCGCGGCTGACGCCGACGATCTCCTCCAGCCGGCCCTCGGCATCGAGCACCGGGTAGACGAACACCTCGGTCCAGTAGGTCGAGCCGTCCCGGCAGCGGTATTCCAGTTCGCCGCGGAAGTTCTGCGGGCTGCGCCCGGCCGCCACGTCCTCGAGCAGCTGGCTGAAATAGCACAGCGACACCGCCTGCGAGGCCGGGGTGTGGATCTGCTCGAGGCTCTGCTGCATGACCTCCTCGGAGGTGTAGCCGCGCACCGTCTGCACCGACGGACTCACATAGGTGATGCGCCCGTCGGGCGCCATGGTCCAGATCACGTCGCGCGCGTTTTCCGCCAGCAGGCGATGGCGCTCCTCGCTCAGGCGCAGCCTTTCCTCGGCCTGCCGGCGCTTGGTGATGTTGCGCGTGACCCCGTAGACCTCGACATGGCCGGTGCGGTCGTTGCGGTGGAAATGGGTCACCACCTCGGTCCAGACCAGGCTGCCGTCCTTGCAGGGTTGCGCCACCACCTCGGTGAAGTGGTCCTGCGGCGTGAGCTCGCCGGCCTGGAAGGCCGCCACCCGCTGCGCCATCAGCGCGCGCACCTGCTGGCGGCTTTCGGGCGCCAGCGCCGCGTCCAGCGGCTCGGCCATGATCTCCTCGGGCGTGTAGCCGCGCAAGTCCCGCACCGAGGGGCTCACATACACAAAGCGCAGCGTCTCGGCATCGAGCACCCAGACCACGTCGAGCATGCTCTCGGTCAGCAGCCGGTAGCGCGCTTCCGATCGCTTGCGCTCGGTGATGTCGGTGAACGACATCAGCAGCATCCTCCCGACCACCGCGGTGTGGATCACGACGTCGCGCACCTGGCCGTCCTTGCAGCGCGGCCTGGCCTCCAGCGGCGGGATCGGGCTGCCGTCGGTGATGGCACGCTGCAGAGCGGCCTGCCAGGGCAGGATCAGGCTGTAGCGATAGGCCTCGTCGGGGTAGGCGCGCCGGGCCCAGTCGCCCGCGCTGGGAATGTCAGCCAGCTGGTAGCCGAAGGTACGCTCGAACTCGCGGTTGATGTAGAGCGTGCGCACGGCATCGCCCAGCGCGCTGCAGACCACCGGCGTCGGGATATGGTCGAGAATGGCGCGCAAATCCTCCCCGCCCCCCAGCTGCGACTGCCAGACTTCAAATAGCGTCACGAATCCTGCCCCCTGTCATTGTTTTGCTGCAGATGGTAGCAGCGCGCTCGAATGCGTGCAGCACCACGGAGCACAGGTTTCGTCGCCAGAACAAGCAGGCCGCCCTGGCCTGGGTCGGGCAATGCAGTCAACCGGCCCTGGGTCAGACCGGACGGCGCCGGCTCCAGGCCCGCTCATGGAAGAAATAGGCCACAGCCTGCACCGAGGGCTCGAGCAGACTGAGCGTGAGCGAGGCGATCACGTCCCCCGTCACCGCATAGGCGACACAGGCGGCGACGCCAATGTGCATCAGGTAGTAGCTGCCCGTCTTCATCAGGGTGTGGCGATGGGCTTGGGTGAAGCGCTGGATATGTGCCATGACAGGCTCCTGAATCAATCTCTGGATGGGTCAATGATAGGGTTTCTCATTTGCATTCATGATTGAGTTTTCCAAATCCATATATAGAAACTATTTGCAGCCTCCTACAATCGGCGTCATCCATTGCTGCACATCCATCACCATGAAATTCCTGCGCTTTTCCGACATCTGCGCCAGCGGTCAGGCCTCTGGCAAACGCGTCTTCATCCGTGCCGACCTCAACGTGCCGCA
>CAZJQH010000064.1:0-10787 GCA_964547895.1 uncultured Chitinophaga sp.
AACCCGCTGGCCATCAAGCATGCCTGCATCGACATGAGCGCGGCCTACGCCAAGGGGATCGGCAAGTCGCTGCCCAATGCCCAGATCAGCTACGACCGCTTTCATGTCGTGGCGCTGGCCAACGCAGCGATGGACGAGGTGCGTCGCGAAGAAATGCGCAGCTCGGCGGTCGCGGTTCGCGAAGCGGTCGGCGCGCAGAGCAAGAAGACGCTGCGTCAGCTGCTGTGGGGCATGCGCAAGAACCCGGTGAGCTGGACCCGCGCCCAGTTCGAGGCGATGCACTGGCTGCAACGCTCGAACCTGAAGAGCGCGCGGGCCTGGCGCCTGAAGCAGGCACTGCAGCTGGTCTATCGCGATGCAGCCGCGAGCAACAGCGAGGAGATCGCGCAAGGGGCAATGAGCAAATGGCTGAGCTGGGCGCGCCGCAGCCGCCTGGAGCCCTTCAAACGGCTGGCCCTCACCCTGAAGGAGCACTTCGGTGGCGTCGTGCGCGGCATGCTCGACGGACGCAGCAACGCCTACGTCGAGGCGATGAACGGCCTGCTTCAACAGACGAAGACCGCCGCCCGAGGCTTCCGCAACATCGAGAACTTCATCGCCATGGCCTACCTGCGCATGTCCAAGCTCAAGCATCTACCGCAGAACCCCTTGGTGCCGGCCATCGCCCGCGACTACGGGCGCTACCGTCATGTTTGTTGAGGAGTCAATTTCCACGGGAAACGGCATAGAGCCCTTTCTTATTGGTTGTCCTGGTTCACTTATCGAACTCGGGTGCTTGGTCGGCGTCAGTACTCCACACGAGCAATCAGTCCCGTGCCGACGAATAACAACAGGACGGCCCATGTGGAGTCGAGGAAGGAATCGACCGGCATCAGAATTTCCTTCCTACAGTGATCGTTCCGTAGACCGGGATTTCGTTTTGTCCCCGGAATTCGCGTGTGCGGTGGTAGCGGGCTATCGCGATGCGCCAATTGCCCTGGGTAATCGCGACGCCGTAGCCGACATCCGCCACGAGTGACCGTTTATCCACGCTATGGCTGGACTTGAAGGTATTGCCGTCCAACGTGATGTCGTGCAGAACCCAGCGAGCGTCTAGCGCCACGAAGAGGTGGGCGTTCCAGTTGCCGCCAGCGGTCGTGCGCACGGGCGCGGTGTTTTCTCCGGCAGGCCGCAGCGGTGCCGTGCCTAAATCATCCGGCAGGCGCAGGCCATAGCGCAGTTCTCCACCGACATTCGCGTAGGTGGCGAAATTGCCGAAGCTGCCGCCCCAGTGGCGGGTCAGATCCCAGCCCCAACCGCTGACGTTTTCTTGCCTGAAGACTCGCGTTCGGCGTTCGTGCAGCAACTGCAGCACAGGCTCGTCGCGCAGTTGGTGTCGCCAGCCATTGAATTTGTCGACGCCGATGGTGTCATGCCACCAGTTCTGGGTTTGCCTGGCCAAGGAGGAGGGGCCCACAACACCGACGCGGATTTGTGAGGTGCGCAGCGTATCGCCGCGCCGCGCGTTGTAGCCAAAGCTCAACATCATTGCGCCGGCGAAAGGGCGGTCGTCTTTGATCAGATCGCTGCGCGTTTTGTCGCTGGGGGTGTACATCATCTGCCCGAAGCCGATGGTCATGTTCTGTTCGTCAAAACCCTCGGGTTGCAGCACCGTGAGAAAACGATTCAGCCCACGGACGAGACGGGGTAGGCAAGGGTCATCGCGATAGTCCACAAGGTTGGGGGAGACCCAGCTGACGAGAAATCCATTGGAGTAGCCTTGATCTTGTCCAATGCCGCCGAACATGTCGTTGTCGATCCGCAGATTGAGCGTTCCCGTTGAGCGCAGCGGGTTGTCCTGGTGGCAGGACTGGGCCTGTGCGGAGGCGCTCAGCAATAGCAGCAGCAAGGAGGCTGCGACTTCCAGCCTCCATTCAGCGGGGTCGGCGGACTGAACTTTCGTCACGCTGGCGTGCCACCCTGCCCAGGGGTTGCAGTCACAATGACCGATTGGGACTGGCGCACCAGCATCACCGGAACTGGTGCGATGCGAGCGAGCTGCTCTGCATCGCTTCCCATCAGCAGCCTGTCCACGCCCCGGCGTCCGTGGGTACCCAACACCACCAACTCGCATTGAGTAGTCAGTGCCTGCTGAGCGATGAGCACCGAGACGCGCTCGCCGTTACTTTCCAGAAGGACGGTCTCAACCACCAGGCCTCCCTGCCTCAGCCGCAGCGCCGCCTCGTCCAGCAGCTTCTGCCCGGCCGCCAGGAAGCCCGGCCTCACTTCTTCAATATAGATCCTCGGCCTCTCGAAGCCGTTGCTGTGCTTCATCTCCTCGATGACGTGCAGCAAGACGATGGTTGCGCCATTCAGGCGTGCCAGCACCGCAGCGTGGTGGAGCGCCAAATCGGCAGTAGGACTTCCGTCGAGCGGAACCAGGATTCTTGAGTACATGAATGTCTCCAGTTATCAGAGTAAAACGGGGTGACGAACAGATATTGCGTATACCGTGTCGCAATAGCGGACGCGGTATGCGCTTATTCAGTTGCGTACATATTCCCCTGGGGCGTCGCAAACAGTGGGGTATCCACTGGATTCAGCACCTATGAGCGGAGGCGCAACAACATCACCGGAACGCTCTCGCAGCCACGCCGACCATGCGGGCCACCAGGAATCCGGATGCGTCTGCATCGTCGCTTGCCACTCATCCGGCGCCATGTATCCATCACCGGCCGCGCGGGTATGGATTTGATATTGGCGCTTACCTCGGCCGGGCTCGCTCACGATGCCGCCGTTGTGTCCTCCAGTGGTCAGCACGAAAGTCAGCTCGGCCGAAGACAGGAGATGCAGCTTGTAAACCGAGCGCCAAGGCGCAATATGATCCGAGGCAGTGCCGACGCAAAACACCGGCACAGCGATGTCTCCCACTGAAACGGGGCGACCCGTGACGGGATAACGCCCCGCGCTGAGATCGTTATTCAGGTAAAGGCGTCGGAGATACTGCGAATGCATCTTCGCGGGCAGGCGAGTCCCATCGGCATTCCAAGCCATCAGGTCGGTCATTGGCCGGCGATCGCCCAATAGGTATTCGTCAATCATGCGAGACCATATGAGATCGTAGGAGCGCAGTAGCTGAAAAGCTCCGCTCATCTGGTCGGAGGTCAAATAACCGGTTTGAGCCATGCTGGCTTCCAACAGCGCCACTTGACTCTCGTTGATGAAAAGACTCAGCTCGCCCGGTTCGCTGAAGTCCGTCTGTGCGGCAAGCAGGCTTACCGACACCAGCCGCGTATCGCCATCACGCGCCATGGCTGAAGCACCAATGGCCAGTAGCGTTCCGCCCAGGCAATAACCAGCCGCGTGGACTCCATGCCCGGGGACAACGGAAGTCACAGCGTCCAGCGCTGCATGCAGGCCGAACTCCAGGTACTCATCCATGCCCAAATCTCGATCCTCAGCATCCGGATTTCTCCAGGAGATGCAAAAAACCGTATGCCCTTGCGCAACCAGATACCGTATCAGCGAGTTATGCGGTGACAGATCCAGTACGTAGTACTTCATGATCCAGGCAGGAATGATCATGATCGGTTCGGGATGGACTTTCTCGGTAGTGGGCGTGTACTGAATCAGTTCGATCAGTCGATTTCTCAGAACGACTTTTCCTTCCGTGACCGCTACGTCGCGCCCAACGACGAAGTTCTCCGTTCCCGCGGGAGGCTGGCCGGATAGTTGCCGACGCAAGTCGTCGAGAAAGTTGGACGTCCCCCGCGCTAGATTGGCGCCTTGCTCTGCGATGGTTCTTTTCAGGACAACGGGGTTGAAAACCGCAGCGTTGGCGGGCGAAAGCATTTCCAGCCACTGTTTGGCGCCAAACGCCAGCAGGCGTTGGTGTTTCGGATCCACTCCCCACACCCCCTGCGTGGCCTGCTCCCACCATTTGGTCTGATTGACGAATGAACTGCGGAAAAGGTCGTAGGGCCATTGATCCCATGCAGAATCGTTGAAGCGGCGGTCATTGACAGGTGACCGGTCAGGAGCGGTGGCTCCCCGGTTCGGGTTGGCCCGATTCTTCTTCAATACGGCCATCCATTGCTCGGACAGGGAGGCTGCAAACGCCAAAAGCTCGGCTTGCTTGCCAGGACTGTTTGCTAAATGGCTCGCCCAGTCCACCCACGCGAGCAACGATGTCTCCGGCGAAATAGACGACCAAGCCTGTGCCCAAGCGACATGGGCATCCCCATCCAACTTCGGATTGATGGCTGAGTCGATATTTCCGTTCTTTTTATTCGTCAAAGCGTATTACCTCTATTTCTGCACAAGTAGAAAGAGCCCCTTGCTTGAAAACGGGAGTCGATTGCGATTTCCTGGGCGACGACGCCTCGCCAGCGCGTCAGCGATGTATCCATCTGCCAGCTCGCTCCGCTGTTTCGCTTCGCCTAACCGGCCATCAGGCTGATTACCAGTGCGTTCGCAATATCGATGACGAACCCACATACCAGGGGCACCACAATGAACGCCTCGCGTGCCGCACCATGCTCCCGAGTCACCGCCGTCATGTTGGCGATGGCAGTGGCGGTAGATCCCAGCGCAATACCGCCGAAACCCGCGCACACCACGGCGGCTTGGTAATCCTTGCCCATTGCCCGAAAAACAATCAGCAAAACGAATGCGATGACCAGGGCAATCTGCACCAGCATCGCCGCCGTGATGAAGGCAAGCACGGGCTGCAGCTCCCAGAGCCTGAGTCCCATCAGCGCCATGGTCAGAAACAGGCCCAGTGAGATATCGGAGACCAGGGCAATGCCTGGCTGCATGCTCGGCCAGTTCCATAGACGTCCGCCCCCACTCGGCCTCATCCAGTCGGCCACCATGCGCAGGAGAATCCCGGCCAGCAGGCAGCCCACAAAGGCGGGCAGCGTGACGGGGGTACGCGCTACCAAGGCATTGATTCCGTATCCCAGCATCAAGGCCAAGTTGAGCCAGAGCAATGCCAGCAGCACGCCGTAGTAGTCCAGGCGGGCATGCTGCTCATTGCTGTGCAGCGTGCCAATTTCCAGGGCGCTGTCTCCGGCTTGAAGCCGATGCCTGCGCATGAGCAGGCTTGCGATCGGGCCGCCGATGGTGCAGGCCGCGATCAGGCCGATCATGTTCGCTGCCAATCCCAGTTCCTGCGCTTGCGCAATGCCGAGGTTTTGAACGAAGTGATCGGACCAGGCCAAGGTGGTGCCCACGCCTCCGGTCAGGGAAATCGATCCCACCATCAGCCCGGCGCGCGGATCCAGGCCGAAGGCGCGTGCCATCTCCATCCCGGCCAGGTTCTGCAGCACCATGAACCCGATGGCCAACCCCGACAGGATCAGCAAGGGCCGCCCACCATGGCGCAGCGTGCGGGCGTCGGTACCCAGGCCAATGGCCGCAAAGAAGTACAGCAGCAGCGCGTCACGCGCTTCGAGATCGAAACTGACGACGATCCCCGCACCGTAGTACAGGGCGAAGACAACCAGGGCGCAGGCCAGGCCGCCCACCAGGGATTCCGGGATGCTGTATCGACGCAAGATGCCCCAACGCGCAACCAGGCCCTTGCCCACGAACAACAGCACGATGGCGAGCGTGAATCCATGGAAGGCATCGATCGTCATCGCGCCTTCTCCCTGTCCAGGCAGGACAGTGCGTGGCTGGCGGCTATCCACTCTTCGTTGGTGGGCTCGACCGCCACGATGACCTGGCTGTGGTCGCTGGAAATCTTCGCCGCGTGGCGGGCGTTGGCGTCGGTATCCAGGGCAATGCCCAGAAAGCCCAGCGCCGCACAGATGCGCTCGCGAATGAACGCATTGTGTTCACCGACACCCGCCGTGAACACCAACATGTCCAGACCGCCCAGCACGGCGACCAGGGCCCCGATCTCGCGCACGATGCGTCGCACGTAAAGGGCCAGTGCCAAGCGCGCTCGCTCCCCCGTTTCGCCTGCATCGTTCTCGTGCCCGACAATGACGCGCGGCTCGGCCGAGATTCCCGAAACGCCGAGCAGGCCGGACTCGTGATAGAGGACGCGCCCCACTTGCTCTAGTGAGAGCTTCTCGACTTCCATCAGGTAGAGCACCGCACCCGGATCGAGCGCGCCGGTGCGGGTGCCCATCATCAGGCCGTCAAGCGCGGAGAAGCCCATGGTGGTGGCCACGCTTTTGAGTCCTTGCATGGCGCACAGACTGGCGCCACTGCCCAAGTGGGCAACGACGGTGCGCCCGCACGCGGCGTCGCCATGGCGTTCGGGCAAGGCCACTGCCATGTACTCATACGACAGGCCGTGAAACCCGTACCGACGCAGACCGCGCTCCCATGCGGCATAGGGCAACGGCAGGATCTTCTCGACCTGGGGCAAAGTGTGGTGGAAGGCCGTGTCGAAGCAAGCCATCTGTGGCAGATCTGGCTGCTCCCGCAGCAGGATCTCCACGGCTTCGAGCGCGAATGGCTGGTGCAGCGGGGCCAGAGGAATGTAGCCCTTGAGGTCGGCCAGGACATTTGCGTCCAGGCGCACGGGCATGGAGTATTTGCTGCCGCCGTGGACGATACGGTGGGCGACCGTACCTACGTGGCGGCCGTCGAGCCGCCGGCTGACACGATCGCGGATGAGGCGCAGTGCGGCGCGATACGGATGTGCCGTGTCCAGTTCGATCGAGAACGGCGCAACTCCGGTCTCTCCGAAATCCGGGTTGGCGCCGCCGATTCCCTGCACCTTGCCATTCCACAATGCCTGACGCGGCAGTGGCGCGGCCGAGGAATCGAACACCGCAAACTTGATGCTGGATGAACCGCAGTTCAGCACAAGGATCAGTCCGTGTTCGCGGCGCCCGGAGCGGGCCATGGTGACGTCCATCAGGTCGTCCTCTCTGCGCGCCGTCCGCGCGACTTCGCCGAGGTGTGCGGGGGTGTCTGCTGTCTCATCGTCTTCAGACTCAGCGCGCCGTGTAGCCGCCATCGGCGATGAGCTGGGTGCCCACAAGGAAGCTGCTTCCTTCCGACAGCAAAAACGCCACGGCATGGGCGATTTCGTCCGATGTACCCAGACGACCGATCGGATGCAGGTCAACGGCCTTCTGGAGGGCCGATTCATCCAGGAAATCCAGGATGGGCGTACGCACGTAACCGGGATGAATCGAATTGATCCGGATTCCCTTGGACGCATAGGCCAGTCCTGCCGAGCGGGTCAGCCCGGTCACGCCATGTTTGGCTGCGACGTACGCAGGGTTCGCTGCGTCGCCCACCACCCCCAGGATGGAGGAGACGTTGACGATGGCGCCGCCTCCCGAGCGCAGGATGGCGGGAATCTGATGGCGCAGGCCATAGAACACGCCGTTCAGGTTGACATCGATCACCCGGCGCCAGGCGGCAGGGTCCAGTTCTCCCGCCGGGCTCTGGTCGCCACCGATACCGGCGTTGTTGACGGCAAAATGAAGGTCGCCGAACGTATCGACCGCGCAGGCCACGGCAGCCTGGACCTCATCGATGCATGCCACGTCGGCCACGTTGGCCACGGCGTGGCCGCCCTCGGCGTTGATGAGGCTGGTGACGCGCTGCGCATTGTCGGCGCTGACATCGGAGACGACGACATTCAGGCCGTTGCTTGCAAGCAGCCGGGCAATGGCCTCGCCAATGCCAGACCCTGCACCGGTGACCAGGGCTACGCGGCCAGAGAATGAGTACTGCATGGTGTTTCCTCCAAAGGGGTGGATTAAAAAGAGGGGGTTAATAAGTTGCCGATAAGTCGGCTCAAGGGGGTGACAGCCGATAGTGGTGGGCCAGCATCAGTGCGATCGCGCATGAGGCGATGCGTGTATCACGCGAGTCGGCGCGGCTGGTCAGAATGACTGGCACCTTGGCTCCAAGAACGATCCCGGCGCTGGCTGCGCCGCCCATGAAGATCAACTGCTTGGCAAGCATGTTGCCGCTCTCCAGGTCAGGCACGACGAGGATGTCAGCTTGCCCGGCGACCTCGGAAACGATCCCCTTGATACGCGCAGCGGCGATGGAGACGGCGTTGTCGAAGGCCAGCGGCCCGTCGAGCAGGCCGCCAGTGATCTGGCCGCGATCGGCCATCTTGCACAGCGCCGCAGCGTCCAGCGTGGCCGCCATCGTCGGGCTGACCGTCTCGACCGCGGCCAGGATCGCGACCTTGGGTTCGCGCACGCCGATCACCTGTGCCAGCTCGATGGCGTTGCGGATGATGTCTGCCTTCTGTTCCAGATTCGGGGCGATATTGATCGCCGCATCGGTGACGATGAACGGGCGCGGATAGGCCGGTGTCTGCAACAGGAAGCAATGGCTGACCCGGCGCTTGGTGCGCAACCCCGCTGCTGCCGAAACCAGCGCGGACATCAGTTCGTCGGTGTGCAGGCTCCCTTTCATCAGGGCTTCGACTTCACCTGCGGCTGCCAAGGCGACGGCTTGCTGCGCAGCGGCGTGGCTGTGCGGGACGTCCACAATGGCGACGTCGGCCAGATCCAGCCCGGCCTCGGTGGCGACTGCTTCGAGCCGCCCTCGTGGCCCGACCAGCACCGGCTCGATCAACCCCGCGTGGCGCGCTTCGAGCGCAGCGGACAGGCTGGGGACATCGCACGGATGGGCGACGGCTACCCGAATCGGTTGCAAGTGCGCGACATGCGCCAGCAGGTGCTGCAGGCCTGTGCGGCCCTGCGCATCCGGATGGATTTCCGGCAACGCCGTGCGCGTTCTTTCAATGCGCTCAGTGGGCGCTACGACCTCTACCTGGCCTTGGAAAATCGCCACCCCCTCCTGGCTGGTGCAGGTGCAGTCCAGCGTGACGTGATGGGTGGCCGTGTCTTTGCTGCTCACCTGCATCTGCACGGTCAGCCTGTCGCCGGGCCGAACGGCTCCGAGCAAGCGCAGGTTCTGGCTGACATATTGGGTTCCAGGCCCCGGCAGGCGTGTTCCCAGCACAGCCGAGATCAGGACGTTTGCACAAATGGCCTCCGTGGTGTCCCGCGAGGGCGAAGACACCGAAGATTCCGGATCCACATCGCCCGATTGCAGCGCGAACATGTGGATGTCTTGCGGCGAAAACGCGCGTTCGAGGCTGGCGCTGTCGCCGATGGCGATCTCGTCGAAGGTGCGGTTGCGCAGAACCTGCAATGCGTCGGCGGCGCCATCGACCGGTGCGGAGGACGTCGTCATTTGCCTTTCCCTCGCCGTGTTTGACTTGTCCGCGGGGCGGCTGGCGTCTTGGACACAGTTTTCTGCGTAGCAGTTTTCTTCTGAGGCGCCTTAGGCTTTGGAGAGGATGTCTTGGAGGTCGTGTTTATGGCCGGAGCGGAGGTGTCACTGGCGGAGCTCGGCATGGCTGGCGCCGCATTCGCATCCTCGACCGCAGCGGATGTGCCACTGGCAGAGCGTGGCATGGCGGTTGTCGACTTCGCGTCCACGACCGTAGCGGAGGTATCAGTGGCGGGACTTATCACGGCGGGCGCCGAAGCCGCCTGCGCTTGGCGCTCGGCCTGCTCGAACAAGGTAGAAACCTGTTCCAGCCTGGTTTGTTCTTGTGCGGACAGCACACCGCCGCTGCCAATCACTTGCACGATCATTCCCGCCACCTGGCGGATGTCATCAGGCGCTATGCCGTTGAGCAATCCGGGGATGGCGGACACCGTGGCGTCCTCGTCGAGCCTCATGAGCAAAGCCTGCCGACGAACGAGGTGGCGAAAGGCCTGCATGTCGAAGTCGCTGCCCAGGCGGGGACGCACCAGTTGCTCTGCGTGCCGGAAGTGCCGCTCGTCGGCCTCGCCACGCGCGGCCAGCACAAAGAACAGCGCCCGTATGACGGCTTCGGCGAGCCCGCCGCTGTGAATATCCGCTTCGAGCCGTGTCAACTCTTGCGCCAGATACTGGCGATGCTCGGGCGTCTCGCTGGGACGGGGTCGCGGCGGTGCATCGTCGTGCAGGCTCTGTCCAGTCATGGCCTGCACCAGCGGCAGGCTGTACAGCGTGTCAAACGCCTGTGCGTAGATCTGGTCGCGGCAATCACGGAATTGATCCAGCATCTGTTCGACGGCGGTGGAAAACTGCGCCTGCAGTTGCAGGAAAGGGTTGGCCTCGGAGACGGGCTGACGATGGTCGCGCACGTGTTGCGCAGCCTCATGTACTGCGGCGGCGAGCGGATGCCTGTCAGACCACAATTCATAGCCCATGCGCAGCGGATGCAGCTGCTCCAGCCACTTCGCACCCTGGTCCGTGACCAGGGCACGCATCCATGGCTGCACGAAGCTGCGGTAGCAAGCCAGGTTGACCTCGGAGATCCGCGCAACGGCGGCGAACCGGCGATCGTTCTCAGGGTCGGGACGGACGATCTCACGGACTTCATCGATGCTGCTGCGGCGAATCCGCGTCAGGAAGACGTCACTGGTTGGGTCTCCTTCCTGCACTGGGTCGGGATGCTCATCGATTTGCATGTGGTGAATGCCTGCCGGCAGCACGTCGATGATGTCGATGTTCTCAGCGAACTCCTGGTGCTCTTTACGCCCGACGCTGCCGGAGACGAAGATTCCCAGATGTCCGATGCTGTCATGGGTAGCGTAGACGATGGTCTGGTCATGTCCCAGCACGTCCAGGTCGTTGCGGTACAGGTCGGTGATCCAGCCCAGGGCCTGGGGCGGTGGCGTGATGTTGTCCCCATAGGAGCAGAACACCAGGATCGGCGAGCGAATATTGCGCAGGTCGATGCGCACGCCATCAGACGTCACCAGCTGCGCCGTACTCAGTTTGTTGCCGATGAACAGGTTATCGACGATGTACTG